>JAOPWZ010000004.1 GCA_025965435.1 Aeromicrobium sp. | reverse complement strand
GGGAAGCTTCCCGCGCCCGGACGCGGTTGCCCCTGCCAGCGTGGTAAACCGCCACGCACCCGCGGGCTACCTCAGACGACGCTGAGCGGCAGCAGGGTCCGGCCGGTGGGGCCGATCTGGATCTCGGTGTCCATCTGGGGGCACACACCGCAGTCGAAGCACGGTGTCCAGCGGCAGTCCTCGACCTCGAGGGCGCCGGCGGGGTCGATCGCGTCCTGCCAGTCCTCCCAGAGCCAGTCCCGGTCGAGGCCGGCATCCAGGTGGTCCCACGGGAGCACCTCGGCGTACTCGCGCTCGCGGATCGTGTACCAGTCGAGGTCGACCGGCTCGTCGGCCAGCGCCTCGGCGGCCTTGCCCGCCCACCGGTCGTACGAGAAGTGCTCGCTCCAGCCGTCGAACCGGCCGCCGTCGCGCCACACCGCCTCGATGACCCGGCCCACCCGCCGGTCGCCCCGGGACAGCAGTCCTTCGACGATGCCGGGCTTGCCGTCGTGGTAGCGGAAGCCGATCGCCTTGCCGTACCGCTTGTCGGCCCGGACGAAGTCGCGCAGCTTCTGCAGCCGGGCGTCGGTCGTCTCGTGGTCGAGCTGGGCGGCCCACTGGAACGGGGTGTGCGGCTTGGGCACGAAGCCGCCGATCGAGACCGTGCAGCGGATGTCGTGGCGACCCGAGACCTCGCGTCCGGTCTGGATGACGCGCTTGGCGAGCTCGCCGATCTGCATGACGTCCTCGTCGGTCTCGGTCGGGAGGCCGCACATGAAGTAGAGCTTGACCTGGCGCCAGCCGTGCGAGTACGCCGCCGCGACGGTCTGGATGAGGTCGTCCTCGGAGACCATCTTGTTGATGACCTTGCGCAGCCGGTCGCTGCCGCCCTCCGGGGCGAACGTCAGGCCCGAGCGGCGTCCGTTGCGGCTGAACTCGTTGGCCAGCGTGATGTTGAAGGCGTCGACGCGGGTCGACGGCAGCGACAGGGACGTGTTGGTGCCCTCGTAACGGTCGCCGAGCTGCTTGGCGACCTCGCCGATCTCGGTGTGGTCGGCGCTGGACAGCGACAGCAGGCCGACCTCCTCGAAGCCGGTTTTTTCGAGGCCGTTGCGGACCATCTCGCCGATGCCCTCGATCGAGCGCTCGCGCACCGGCCGCGTGATCATGCCCGCCTGGCAGAAGCGGCAGCCACGGGTGCAGCCGCGGAAGATCTCGACGCTGAACCGCTCGTGGACCGTCTCCGCCAGTGGCACCAGCGGGTTCTTGGGGTACGGCCAGGCGTCGAGGTCCATCAACGTGTGCTTGGCGATGCGCCACGGGACGCCGGGACGGTTGGGCACGATCCGCTCGATGCGGCCGTCGGGCAGGTAGGTGACGTCGTAGAACTTGGGGACGTACACACCGCCGGACATCGCGAGGCGCAGCAGCACCTCGTCACGCCCGCCCGGACGTCCTTCGTTCTTCCACTCGCGCACGACCGCGCTGATGGCCAGCACGATCTCCTCGCCGTCGCCGAGGACGGCGGCGTCGATGAAGTCGGCGATGGGCTCGGGGTTGAACGCCGAGTGACCACCGGCGATCACGATGGGGTCGTCGTCGCCGCGGTCGACCGCGTGCAGCGGCATGCCCGCGAGGTCGATCGCGGTCAGGAAGTTCGTGTAGCCGAGCTCGGTCGAGAACGAGATGCCCATCAGGTCGAACGCCCGGACCGGGCGGTGCGCGTCGACCGTGAACTGCGGGATGTCGTTGTCGCGCATGACCTTCTCCATGTCGGAGAACACCGCGTACGTGCGCTCGGCCAGGATCCAGTCACGCTCGTTGAGGACCTCGTAGAGGATCTGCACGCCCTGGTTGGGCAGGCCGACCTCGTACGCGTCCGGGTACATCAGGGCCCAGCGGACCTCCGCGAGGTCCCAGTCCTTGCTGGTCGCGTTGAGCTCGCCCCCGACGTACTGGATCGGCTTGCCGACAGAGGGCAGGAGGGGCTCCAGGCGCGGGAACAACGAGTCGACGGGCATGTGTCCAAGGGTAGGCGCTCACGTCTGCGACACGAAAAATCGTCCCGGCTAGGCTCGACCGCGTGAAGCGACGCCAGCGCAAGCCCCAGCCGTTCACCGTCAAGTACACACCCGTGGCGACGGACGGCTCCCTCGACCAGACCCTCACGATCACCAACAACACCGATGTCTCGGTGCAGCCGACGCTGCGCCTGACGCCCCTCAGCATGTACGGCCACGAGCTGCCGCACGTCACGGTGGTGGGCGTCAACGGATCGCACCTGGGCCGGGCCATCCTGCCGGCCGGCGGCAGCCTGCGCGACGTCCTGCGCTTCGACGGGGAGGGCGCGCGCCAGGCCCGCGGCGTGAGCGTCGAGCTGGTCGCCGCCGAGGAGATCGACCACCCCGCGCTCGAGCAGGACACCAGGACCGTGATGATCGACCTCGAACAGAAGGCCACGGCGGACCCGGCCGACTTCTGGGGCGTCGGCCTCGTCAACCCCAACCCCTTCGGCGTCACGATGCGCATCTCCCTGGTGCAGCTGGAGCCCCGCGACCGCGACAACCCACGTCAGGTCGTCGACGTCGTCACGCTGCAGGAGGACGTCGACATGGCCTCGGTCTCGAACGACGTCATCTGGCTGCCCGAGGACGTCCGCGGGCAGTTCCACGACGTCGTGCACTGCCTCGTGCCGCCGACCTACGCCTGACCCGGTCACCGACCGTCGCCGGGACGGTCAGGGGGTGACGGTGACGACCCGGACCTCGTCGACCGTCGTGGCCACGGGCGCCGTCGCGGAGCTCGACATGTACGAGCCGACCGCGATGCCACCCGGCCCCTGCAACGCCGCAGTCGTGTCGGTCGCGGTCACCTGCCAGGCCGGTTCTGCCGTGCCCGACGGCCAGAGCTTGGCCCGCAGCGTCGTGCGCCCGCCCGACGTGACCGCCTGCGTCGCGACCGAGTACCTGGTGCGGGCGACCTGGGTCAGCGGCAGGGCGACGCTCGCGACCGTGGTCTCGGCGTTGTCGACCCGGCGCACCAGCTGCAGGGAGAACCGCCCGGCCGCCGGCACCACGACCTTCGCCGCGTAGCTGCTCCTCGCGTTGACCCGCCTCGAGGTGACCGGCGTGTAGAGCGCTCCGGCGGCGGAGGTCCGGTCCCAGCTGAGATCCGCGCGCACCTCGGTGGCGGACGACGACACCCCGGCCAGCGCGGCCTCCAGCGCCCCGCCGGCGGTGCTGTTCGTCAGTGTCCCCGCCCCTGACGCGACGGTGTACCGCGATGCGGCGCCCGTCACCGTCCACGGCCCGCCCGTCTCGGCACTCCCCCACCCCGATGACGAGGTGCGCTCGAAGGTGTCCCGGGCCAGCACCCCGGCCGGCGGTGGGGTCGAGACCGTCACGCTGCGCGTCGACGACGACGTCGCGCCATCGTCGTCGCGAACCGTGAGGCGCACCGCGTAGGTGCCGTCCGCGGCGTAGGTGTGTGACGTCGACGCCCCGCTGCCGGACGAGCCGTCGCCGAAGTCCCAGTCCCAGCCGACGACCGTCCCGTCGCCGTCGGTCGACCCGGCACCCGACACCGACACCGAACGCCCCGACACGACCGGTGTGCCGATCACGGCCATGGGAGCGACGTTGGCCGGCGGCGGGGTCGTCGTGCCAGGACGCTGCACCGTGAAGCGGTCCAGCAGGACCGTCGTCGTGGCGGCCGTGCCGCTGAGGTAGACGCTGAGGCCGACGGCTCCGGGCTGCTGCAGGGCCGCCGAGGAGTCGGTCGACGTGACCAGCCAGCCGGACGGCTCGGCCGCACCGGGGACCCAGGCCCTGGCCCGGATCGTCGTGGGCGAGGTGCCGGTGACCTCGGTCCGCACGCGGATCGGCTGCCCGGCCACCGCCTTCAGACCGGGGACGGTCGCCGCCGACACCACCGTCTCGGTGCCTCCCAGCACGCGGGTGATCTGCAGCAGGACGTCACCGCCCGCCATGAACCGGGCCCGGGCCCGGTAGCTCGACCCACTGATCGACCGCGCGACGAGCGAGGCGTAGGTGCCGCTGCCCGAGGCGGCCGACGCCAGGCCCACGTCGGCCACGATGCCGACGTCCTGCGCCACGACCGCCGGGAGCGTCGCCGTGCGGCTCCCCGACGGCGCCACCGTCATCCGTCCGACGCCGCCCGAGACCGCGTAGCCCGAGGAGGTGCCCGACAACGACCACTGCTGGCCCGAGTCGGTCGTGCCCCACGAGCCGGTCGCGGAGCGCGAGAACGTGTCGTCGGCGAGCACACCGGACGGCGGCGTGCGGAACGTCCTGGGGGCCGAGGCCGAGGTGTCGTCGCCGTCGCCCGCGACGACCCGCCACTCGTACGCCGTGTCGGGCTCGAGGTCGGTCCAGGTCGTCGTCGCGGTGGCTCCCGAGGCGGCCGTGACCGAGTCGATCCGCTCGAACGGCGCCGGGGTCGCCGGGGTCAGCTCGAACGGCACGGTGAACGCGGAGTCCGCATCGGTCTCGTACTGCTGCAGGGTCGGCGAGTAGGTCGTGGCACGCAGCGTGCCCGCGGCCGGGTCGAACGTGTAGTAGCGCAGCCAGCCGTTGCCGCCGTTGGCCCGGTCCTGGTAGTCGGTCATGATCTGGTGCACGGGCTGGCCGCACGAGTTGTTGTCGGTGCGCCGCGACTCGCCGAGGTCACCGTTGTGCTCGTGGCCGCTCACGACCAGTCGGATCGAGCACTGCTGTGACACGAACTCGCTCCACAGACGCGCCGGCGAGGTGCCCTCGGGACGCGTCACGGTCGTGCGGCGGGAGCCCGTGGTGCTGATGAAGCTGTGCGTCGCCATGATCGCGGTCCGCTCGGGATAGGCGGCGAGCACCTTCCGGCCCCACTCGAGCGCGTACGCGGGCGCCTCGTACTCCAGGTTGAGGACGATGAAGTCCGTGCCGCCGGCCGAGAACAGCGCGAAGTTGTCCATGTTGCGACGGTCGATCGGATCGGGTCCGAACAGGTTCTGGCCCAGGTAGCCGCCGTACCTCGAGGTCGACGGCGTCCAGGTGTCGGTGAACCGGCTCGGCGGGAAGTACCGGTCGTACCAGCTCAGGTCACCGGTCGCGTTGTTGAAGTCGTGGTTGCCCGGCAGCACGCTGCGCGGCATGTGGGCCGCATCGAGCGGTGCCAGCCCGGCGGAGACGTGATCCCAGTGGTCCGCGATGTCGTAGGCGCTGACCAGGTCGCCCAGGTGCGCGACGAAGGCGAGGTCGAGTGGATCGCGCTGGGACACCAGCCATTGCGACTGGGCCAGGATCGTGCCCTGCCGCCCCGCGTACGTGTAGTTCTGGGTGTCGGGAAGGACCGCGAACGTGAACGGGTCGGCGGCCGAGCCCGGAGCCGCGGCACCGACCTCGCGGCCCTCGAACCGCACGTCCAGGCTGCCGCCGTCCGGATCGGTGGCCCTGGCGGTCAGAGGGACGTCCGTGCCCGACGTCGTCGCCCCGTCGGCGGGCGAGAGGAGCGCCGGGGCGTCGGGGGCAGCGGCCGTGGCGGGGGCAGCACCGACGATCGACCCGACGACGACCGCCGTCGAGGCAAGGAGCGCGGCGACGGCACGCGCCCGCGCAGGACCGAATGCCATCGTGGGCCTCTCATCAGGACGGGTCGTTCCCCGGCCTGTCGTGAGCATGACGTGGCGCAGCGGCCCCCCACAAGGGCCCGGGACCGTCGTCCTCAGGCCCCGCGTGCGATCCCGCGAGAGGTCAGGACGACTGGAGCTCGGGGAACCACAGGGCGATCTCGCGGGCGGCCGACTCCGGCGAGTCGGAGGCGTGGACGAGGTTCTCGCGGTTGGACAGCGAGAGGTCGCCGCGGATCGTGCCGGGCAGCGCCTTGCGACCGTCCGTCGCGCCGTTGAGCAGGCGGACGACCGCGATCGCCTCGTCGCCTTCCAGCACCAGTGCCACGAGCGGGCCGGAGACCGCGAACTCCCTCAGCGGCGGGTACCACGGCTGATCGACGTGGTCGGCGTAGTGCGCATCGGCCTGCGCGGCGTCGATGGTGCGCTGCTCGAGCGCCACGAGGACCAGGCCCTTGGTCTCGAAGCGCGACAGGATCTGCCCCACGAGGTGGCGACGGACGGCATCGGGCTTGATCAGGACGAGGGTGCGTTGCGACATGTTCAGTAACGTAGCGTGCGACCCGGAGGGACCGTCCATGACCATCACGCCTTGGTGGCGCGACGCTGTCGTCTACCAGATCTATCCCCGCTCGTGGGCCGACTCGGACGGCGACGGCATCGGTGACCTGCCGGGCATCACCGCCCGCCTCCCGCACCTGGCCGAGCTCGGCGTGGACGCCGTCTGGCTGTCGCCGTTCTACACGTCGCCGCAGCACGATGCCGGCTACGACGTCGCCGACTACCGCGACGTCGACCCGATCTTCGGCACGCTGGACGACTTCGACGTCCTCGCCGCACGCGCCCACGAGCTCGGCCTGCGCATCGTGGTGGACATCGTCCCCAACCACTCCTCCAGCGAGCACGCGTGGTTCAAGGCGGCCCTCACCTCACCGCCCGGCAGCCCCGAGCGCGCCCGATACGTGTTCCGCGACGGTCGCGGTGCGTCCGGCGCCGAGCCCCCCAACAACTGGGTGAGCATGTTCGGCGGTCCGGCGTGGACCCGCGTCACGGAGCCCGACGGCACCCCGGGCCAGTGGTACCTGCACCTGTTCGACACGTCCCAGCCCGACTTCGACTGGAGCAACCCGCAGGTGCACGACGAGCTCGAGGACGTCCTGCGCTTCTGGCTCGACCGGGGCGTCGACGGGTTCCGCATCGACGTCGCCCACGGGCTCGTCAAGGCCGACGGGCTGCCCGACACCGATCTCGGGCTGGACGCGGCGAACGACGCGACGGCGCTGGCGCCCATGTGGGACCAGCCCGGCGTCCACGACATCTACCGCCGCTGGCGCCGCCTCGTGGACTCGTACGCACGGTCCGGCGAGGACGCCGACCGCATCCTGTGCGCGGAGGCGTGGGTGCTGCCCGGCGAGGCCCTCGCCCGCTACGTGCGGTCCGACGAGCTGCACCAGTCGTTCAACTTCGAGCACCTCATGACGCCCTGGCTGGCCGACGACCAGCGGGCGGCCATCAGCCGGTCGCTGGCCCAGGCAGCCTCCGTGGGGGCGCCGCAGACGTGGGTGCTGTCCAACCACGACGTCGTCCGGCACGCCTCACGGCTCGGCTTCCCCCAGCAGCCGGGTCTGCGCCGGATGGAGGGCATCGGGGCCGACGACCCGCAGCCGGACGCCGCCCTGGGCCTGCGCCGGGCCCGTGCCGCGACGACCGTGATGCTCGCGCTCCCGGGGTCGGCCTACTTGTTCCAGGGCGAGGAGCTGGGCCTCCCGGAGGCCACCGGCCTCCCCGACGACGCGCGTCAGGACCCGACGTTCGCGCGCACCAACGGCGTCTCCCCGGGACGCGACGGGTGCCGGGTGCCGGTGCCCTGGGAGAGCGACGCGCCGTCGTTCGGGTTCGGCCCGGGCGAACGGTCGTGGCTCCCCCAGCCTGCCGAGTTCGGCGACCTCGCCGTCGACCGTCAGCGACGCGTCCCCGAGTCGACGCTCGAGCTCTACACCGCGCTGCTCGACCTGCGGCGTCGCCACCGTCTGGGCCGTGGCGAGCTCACGTGGCTGGACGGCTATCCCGACGAGGTCATCGCCTTCCGGACCACGTCCGCCGACGGGGCCGTGACGGTCCTCGCCAACCTCGGCGCGGCACCGGTGGACCTGCCGCCCGGCGCGACCGTCATCGCGTCCAGCGCCCCCCTCCGACCCGACGGTGCGCTGGGCACCGACCAGACGGTCTGGCTCCTCGCCTGAAACACCCTGTTGCGGTCGACGGCTCCCCCCGATAGGTTCGTCTCGTCGCTGTGACGCACGTCACTCGACGAACGGCACAGGACGGTAGGGGAGCCCATGAAACGTCGTCCGATTCGTAAGACCACCGCCAGCGTGGCCGCAGCGGCCCTGGCGGCCAGCGTCCTGGCGGCGTGTGGCGGCGGCGGGGGCAAGCCCACGCTCAACTGGTACATCAACCCCGACGGCCAGGACACGCTGAACGCGCTGGCCAAGAGCTGCAGCACCGATGACTACGCCATCAAGATCCAGCTGCTGCCCGCCAGCGCGACCGACCAGCGCACCCAGCTCGCCCGTCGCCTGGCCGCCAAGGACAGCTCGACCGACCTGATGAGCCTCGACCCGGTGTTCGTCCCGGAGTTCGCGAACGCGAAGTGGCTCGCACCCTTCGAGGGCGAGCTGGCCGACCAGGTCGTCGACGACGACGTCCTCCAGGGCGCCGCCGAGACCGTCCGCTGGAACGACGAGGTCGTGGCTGCTCCGCAGTGGGCCAACACGCAGGTGCTGTGGCACCGCAAGTCGCTCGCCGAGGCCGCCGGGCTCGACATGACGCAGCCCGTCACGTGGGACCAGGTGATCGACGCGGCCGCCGAGAACGACGGCACGGTCGGGGTCCAGGCCAACAAGTACGAGGCGTACGTCGTGTGGATCAACTCGCTGATCCAGGGTGCCGGGGGCAACATCCTCGACCCCGAGACCGTCGAGGAGGGGCGCGACGCCACGGTCACGATCGACTCGCAGGCCGGCGAGGACGCCGCCGCCGTCATCGAGAAGCTCGCCGGCTCCCCCGCCGCCCAGCCCGACTTCTCCACCTCCAACGAGGGCACGAGCCTCGGCGCGATGTTCCCCGAGTCCGGCGCGGGCGAGTTCATGACCAACTGGACGTTCGTCTACCAGAACTACAAGGGCCTGATCGGCGAGCCCGGCGGCCCGGTCGACGAGGCGGAGTTCGAGGACCTCGGCTGGGCCCGGTACCCGCAGACCGTGGCCGGTGAGGAGTCCAAGCCCCCCATCGGCGGCATCGACATCGGCGTCGGGGCGTACTCCAAGCATCCGGACTTCGCGCAGGAGGCGGCCGTCTGCGTGACGAACGCCGAGGCCCAGACGGCGCTCGCCGTCGACGAGGGCCTGATGCCCTCGCGCCAGTCCGTCTACGACTCCGATGCGCTCAAGGAGGCGTACCCCGCTGATCTGCTGACGCTGTTCAGCCAGAGCGTCGACTCCGGCGGCCCGCGCCCCAAGAGCGCGTTCTACAGCCAGATCTCCAGCGCCGTGCAGTCCCGATGGCACTCCCCCACATCGGTCGGTTCGGGGACCCCCGCCAAGTCGGCGGAGTTCCTCAAGGCGATCCTGAGCGGAAAGGCACTGCTGTGAGCGTCGACACTCCGGCCAAGCACACGGCCAGGGCCCCCAGGCCGTCCAAGCCGGCCGAGTCCGACCGGTCACGGGCCGAGAACTCCCTGGCCCGCAAGCTGGTGGCCCCCGCCCTGATCCTGATGCTCCTGGTCACGGCCTTCCCCATGCTCCGGGCGCTGTACCTGTCCCTGTTCGAGTACTCGTTGACGGCGCCCGACGACCGCAACTTCGTCGGCCTGGGCAACTACGGGACCGCGCTCAGCGACCCGCTGTTCTGGCGCGACACCGGCAACACCGTGATGATCATGATCGTCACGGTCGCCTTCGAGCTGGTGATCGGCTTCGCGTTCGCGATGGTCATGCACAAGGTGATCTTCGCCCGCGGCGCCATCCGCACGTCGATCCTGATCCCCTACGGCGTCATCACCGTCGTCTCCGGCTTCGCGTGGCAGTTCGCGTTCTCCAACACCAACGGCTTCGTCAACAGCTGGTTGCCGTTCACCCCCGACGACTTCAACTGGTTCGGCCAGTACTGGTCCTCGATGGTCGCGATCATGGCCTCGGAGATCTGGAAGACGACGCCGTTCATGTCGTTGCTGCTGCTGGCCGGTCTCGCCCAGGTCTCCGAGGACATGCTCGAGGCCGCCAAGGTCGACGGTGCGACGTGGTGGCAGCGCCTCTGGAAGGTCATCCTGCCCAACATGCGAGCGGCGATCATGGTCGCGGTGCTCTTCCGCGCCCTCGACGCCTACCGGATCTTCGACAACATCTTCGTCATGACGGCCGGCGCCAACGGCACGGAGTCGATCTCGTTCCTGACGTACCGGCAGGTCATCGAGCAGTTCCAGCTCGGCATCGGATCGGCGCTCTCGGTGCTGCTGTTCCTGTCGGTGCTCGTGGTGGCGTTCGTGATCGTCAAGCTGTTCAGGGTCAATCTCGCGGACGCGCGGCAGGAGGGCTGACATGACCAAGAACCTCAAGAACAACATCGGCACGGTGCTCGGCTGCCTGCTGATCCTGGTGTGGTGCCTGCTGCCGGTCGTGTGGATCATCTCCCTGTCGTTCAAGTCGCAGGAGGCGGTGACCGTCGGCAGCCCTGGCTTCTTCCCGTCCGACGGCGGCGGCGCGGGGTGGTCGAACTACACCGACGTCCTGAAGGACGACCAGTTCTTCCGCTCGATCGTCAACTCGATCGGCATCTCGTTGATCGCCACGGTCCTGTCCGTCGGACTCGCGACCCTGGCCGCGTACGCGATCGCCCGGCTCGAGTTCGTCGGCAAGCGATTCGTCCTGACCACCGCGCTGGTGATCGCGATGTTCCCCGTCGTGTCCCTCGTCGGGCCGCTGTTCGACATGTGGCGGACGTTCGGGATCTACGACACCTGGCCGGGGCTCATCATCCCGTACATGTCGTTCACGCTGCCGCTGGCCATCTGGACCCTCTCGGCATTCTTCCGCGAGATCCCGTGGGAGATGGAGCAGGCGGCCCAGGTGGACGGCGCGACGTCGTGGCAGGCGTTCCGCAAGGTCATCGTGCCCCTGGCCGCCCCCGGCGTGTTCACCGCGGCGATCCTGACGTTCTTCTTCGCGTGGAACGACTTCGTCTTCGGCATCTCGCTCACCTCGACCGAGGCGGCCCGCCCCATTCCCGCCGCCCTGTCGTTCTTCGTGGGTGCCGATCCGTTCAACCGGCCGGCGTCGCTGCTGGCCGCCGGTGCCGTGGTCGCCACGGTGCCGATCATCATCCTCGTCCTGTTTTTCCAGCGCAAGATCGTCGCCGGCCTGACCGCCGGCGCAGTGAAGGGTTGAGCCATGGCAGCCATCGAGATGAAGAACATCGTCAAGAAGTACGGGGACGGCTTCCCGGCCGTCAACGACGTGAGCATCGACGTCGCCGACGGCGAGTTCGTGATCCTGGTCGGGCCCTCCGGCTGCGGCAAGTCGACGCTGCTGCGCATGATCGTGGGGCTGGAGGACATCACCTCCGGCGACATGATCATCGGCGGCGACCGCGTCAACGACCTCGCGCCGCGCGACCGCAACCTCTCGATGGTCTTCCAGAACTACGCGCTCTACCCGCACCTCACGGTGTACGAGAACATCGCGTTCCCGCTCCGCCTCGCGAAGAAGAGCGACAAGGAGATCGACGAGAAGGTGCGTGAGGCGAGCAAGACCCTCGACCTCGACGAGCACCTCGAGCGCAAGCCGGCCAACCTGTCGGGCGGTCAGCGCCAGCGCGTCGCGATGGGCCGCGCGATCGTCCGCGAGGCACGGGCGTTCCTGTTCGACGAGCCGCTGTCCAACCTCGACGCCAAGCTGCGCGGCCAGATGCGCACCGAGATCGCGCGCCTGCAGAAGAAGCTCGGCATCACGACGGTCTACGTGACGCACGACCAGACCGAGGCGATGACGCTGGGCGACCGCGTGGCGGTCATGAAGCGTGGCGTGCTGCAGCAGCTGGCCAGCCCGCGCGAGCTCTACGAGCAGCCCGTCAACCTGTTCGTCGCGGGCTTCATCGGCTCGCCGCCGATGAACTTCCTGCCGGCGACCGTCGAGGGCGACCAGGTCACGCTGCCGTTCGGCACGTTCCCGCTGCCGGCCGCCAAGGCCGAGCGCACCGCCGGCAAGGGACTGCTGATGGCCGGCGTCCGGCCCGAGCACTTCGAGGACGTCTCGGTGCTCGAGGAGGGGCACGTCGACACGTCGCGCACGTTCGAGGCCCACATCGACGTCCGCGAGTGGCTGGGCGACCAGCAGTACGCGTACGTCCCCTACGAGGCCGAGGCCACGGTCCAGGACCAGCTCAAGGAGCTCGCGCGCGAGGCCGACAGCGACTCCCTGCGCACCCAGCTGGTCGTCTCGCTCGACGCCGCCAGCACGGTCAAGGAGGACGACGACGCGACCCTGTTCATCGACACCGACAAGATGCACCTGTTCGACCCGTCCAGCGGCGACAACCTCACCGTGGGCCTCTGACCCGCACCGTGGGCCCCTGACCCGCTGAGTGTGACGTCTCGCGCACGCTCCCCACGGGCGGCGTGGCCGAAACGTCACACTCAGCGGGGAGGTCAGCGCTTGCGCTTGCCCTTCTTCACGGCGTCCATGACCTCGGTGTTCCACTCGTGCTCGCGGATGAGCCGGTAGCGCTCGCAGGCGACCCGCAGGTACGCCTCGGCCGGACGCTCGTCGTCGCCGCGCACGCCGGCGTCCTCGATCATGTCGATGACGGGCTTGAACTCCTCGGCGTACCACCGCTGGGCCATCGTCTGCTTGTCCATGTACGCCTTCTCGGCGTGCATCCTGCGGGTGGCCCAGGCCTCGACGGTCTCGGCGATGACGCCGTAGTCGGACGGGGTGTCGACCGCGACGGCTGCCCGGGCCTCGCCGGTGAAGGGCACCCGCTGCAGCATGAGCCGGCGCCAGAACTTCAGCTCCAGATCGGCCCGCGCGCCGATGCCCACGGGCGCCAGGAACGTCTCGATCGCCGTGACCCGGGCCTCGATGAGGTCGAGGCCCAGGCTGCGCGCGACCGACACCCGGTGGTGGCCGTCGCGGACGAAGTAGTACTCGCCGATCTGGTAGACGTCGATCGGCGGGATGACCTCGCCGGTGCGGCTGGCCCGCGCGAGCCGCTCCCACCGCTGCCTGCTCGTGCGCGAGGTGGGCCGGAACCGCCGATCGAAGTCACGCACCTTGTCGACCGACCCGACGATCGCGTCGAGCGGGATGACCTTGGTGCCGACGTAGTGCTCCGCGCGCCGACCCAGCGCCTCGACGACCTCGTCGAACGACATCGACTGCACGACGTCCTCGGAGTCGTTGCGCAGCCGGGCCGCGAGCCCCGACAGCACCTGGTGACGCCTGGCGCGCATGAAGTCGCTCTCGGCGTCGACCCGCGGTGAACCCGAGCTGCTGACCATGTCAGATCCTCCTTCTGGCCCCTGCCACCACCGGCTGCGCCGACCGCGGCTCGATCTCGATGACCTGCCACGGGATGACGTTGCGAATCGTCGTGGGCCCGACGTGACGGTCACCCTTGGACATCCCGAACGGGTGGATGTGGCCGTGCAGGTGCCACGAGGGCTGCAGCGTCTCGAGCACGCCGTGCAGCGCCGAGATGCCCAGGTGGCTGGGGTCGTCCTCGTCGCCGAGGCCGAGCGGTGGTGCATGCGTCAGGAGGACGTCGACGGGGGCGGCGCCCCGGACGGTCTTGAGCAGCCGGCGGGCCTGCGCGTCGTACTCGCGCTGCGTGTACTGGTGGGCACCGTTGTTGTAGCGCACGCACCCACCCAGGCCGGCGATGCGGAGCCCTCCGACGTCGCGCGCGAGCCCGTCGACGCTGACCATGCCGGGCGGAGCCGTCGGCGTGCCCCGCCCGATGACCGGGTCGTGGTTGCCGGGCACGAAGGCGGCCGGCGCCCCCACGAGGGACACCAGCGTCTCGAGATAGCCCCACCGCAGGTCGCCCGCGGCCACGACGAGGTCGACCTGCAGGTCACGGGCGCGCGACTCCATCGCGGGCACCTCCTCGTCGGCGACTGCCAGGACCTTCACCATGGTTCGAGCCTACCCCCGCGTGAGACAGGTCACACCGGGCCGCTCTCGCCGTCGGCCTCGGCCGCCTCACGGGCCCAGCGCGCCTTGTCGTCCTCGATCTTGCGGCCCAGGAAGAACGCGCCGAACCACAGCGCCGCGAACATCAGCCCGACGAAGAACATGATCGGCACGAGAAAGCCGAGCGCGATCGTCGCGACCTGGATCGCGTGCCCCAGGAGGTAGGCCTGCGGGCGCCGCAGCGACCCCGCCACGAGGACGCAGAGCACGGCGAGGCCGAGCCCCAGAGCCATCGCAAGGGTCTTGTGAACGTCCTCGACCGAGATCATGACCGGCACCGAGAGGCCGAGGATGATCGCCTCGAGCGTCAGCATCGCGGCGCACATGCCCCTCATGGAGTGACCCTGCTCATGAGACCTGCCCACCGAGCAGCACGCGGGCCTGGCCCACCGTGACGACGGAGCCCGTGACGAGCACTCCCCCGCTGCCGATCGAGTCGTCGCCGCCGTCGCCGCCGTCGGCCATCGCCACGGCCCGCTCCAGGGCGTCGTCGAGCCGCGGTGCCACGACGACACGCTCGTCACCGAAGATGTCGGCGGCGATCTCGGCCAGCTCCTCGGCGGGCATCGCCCGGTCGGTGCTGTTCTGGGTCACGACGATCTCGGCCATGACCGGCTCGAACAGCCGCAGCATCTCCTCGACGTCCTTGTCGGCCATGACCCCCACCACGCCGATCAAGGGGCTGAACGAGAACGCGTCCTGGACGGCCTCGATCGTCGCCCGGGCACCGTGCGGGTTGTGCGCCGCGTCGAGCAGGACGGTGGGGCTGCGCCGCACCACCTCGAGGCGGCCGGGAGCGGTGACCTGCGAGAACGCCGCCCGCACCAGGTCGGCGTCGAGCTGCTTGCTGCCGGTGAACGCCTCGACCGCCGCGAGCGCGTACGCCGCGTTGTGGGCCTGGTGAGCGCCGTGCAGCGGCAGGAAGATGTCGTCGTACCCGCCCGAGAGGCCCTGCAGGCTGATCTGCTGGCCGCCGAGCGCCGTGACCCGGTCGTTGACGCCGAAGTCGACGCCCTCGCGCAGCGCGATCGAGCCGACGTCGAGCACCCGGCGCATGATGACGTCCATGACCTCGGGCGACTGCTCGGCGAGCACGGCGTGCGAGCCGGGCTTGATGATGCCGGCCTTCTCGACGGCGATGATCTCGGGCCGGTCGCCCAGGTAGGCCGCGTGGTCGACCCCGATCGGGGTCAGGACGGCGACCTGGCCGTCGGCGACGTTGGTCGCGTCCCACGACCCGCCCATGCCGACCTCGATCACGGCGACGTCGACAGGGGCGTCGGCGAAGGCCGCGTAGGCCATCGCGACCATCATCTCGAAGTACGACAGCGGGTGCTGGGCCGAGTCGTCGACGATCTGCGCGTACGCGGCGACGTCCGCGAAGGCGTCGACGAACTGCTCCTCCGAGAGGGGCAGGCCGTCGAGCGAGATCCGCTCGGTCATCGACTGCAGGTGCGGGCTGGTGAAACGGCCCGTCCGCAGGTCGAGCGCCCGCAGCAGGGTGTCGATCATCCGGCTCGTCGACGTCTTGCCGTTCGTGCCGGTCAGGTGGATCACGGGATAGGCGGCCTGGGGATCGCCCAGGAGCCGGCAGATCGCCGCGATTCGGTCGAGGGAGGGCTCGAGACGGGTCTCGGGCCAACGGCCGAGGAGCACGCGCTCGACCTCCGCGTATGTGGGTGTCATCGCCTCCAGTATCGCAGGGGTCTCCGGGTTCGATCAGGGACGTCACGGGTGTTCAAATTGTCCGCCGCTCCCGTCATGATGGGAACTCGGGGATTCGCATCACCTGTGTGCCTTGAGGAGGCCCCGATGAATCGAAACATGGCCGGATGGATCACGCACCGCTGGGTCAAGTGGGTGGTGCTCATCGTGTCCCTCATGGCGATCGCCGTCATGTCCGGGCTCGGCGCGAAGCTGACGAGCGTCCAGGACAACGACATCGCCTCCTGGCTGCCGGGCGACGCCGAGTCGACCAAGGTCATCGCCAAGGCCGAGCAGTTCTCCAACCCCGACGACATCCCTGCCGTCGTGCTCTACACGCGTGACAGCGGCATCACACCCGACGACGTCGCGAAGGCCACGGCCGACGCCGCGACGATCGCCAACGTCGAGTCGGTCCAGCCCGACGTCACCGGGCCCATCCCCTCCGAGGACGGCAAGGCGCTGCAGGTCGTCGCGACCATCCGCATGAGCGCCGAGGGCTGGGAGGACCTGCCCGAGCGGGTCGACGACATCATGGCCATCGCCGATGCCGACACGAACGGTCTCGAGGTGAGCATGGCCGGGCCTGCCGCTCTCGGCGCCGACCAGGCCGAGGCCTTCGCGGGCATCGACGGCATCCTGCTGCTCGCCGCGGTGGTGATCGTCTTCATCATCCTGTTGATCACCTACCGCAGCCTGCAGCTGGCGATCCTGTTCCTGTTCTGCGGAGTGGGAGCCGTCCTGACGGCTCAGGGCTTCGTCTACCTGCTGGCCAAGCACGCCGACCTGACGGTCAACGGGCAGAGCGCCGGCATCCTCAGCGTCCTGGTGCTGGGCGCCGGGGTCGACTACGCCCTTCTGATCGTCGCCCGGTACCGCGAGGAGCTGCACAACTACGAAGACCGCCACGAGGCGATGGCCCATGCCCTGCACCGCGCCGCCCCGGCGGTGATCGCCAGCGGCGCCACCGTCATCATCGGCCTGCTGTGCCTGATGTTCGCGCAGATGAACTCCACCAGCAGCCTCGGACCCGTCGGCGCCGTGGGCATCGCCTGCGCCCTGGCGGTGATGCTGCTCATGCTGCCGGCGCTGCTGGTCGTCGTCGGCCGCTGGATCTTCTGGCCGTTCATCCCCCACTACGGCGACCCGCACAAGACCGAGACCGGCTTCTGGGCCAAGGTCGGCCGGCGGATCAAGCGGGCTCCCCGCGCCGTGTGGGTCACCACGACGCTCGTCCTCGTCGCGTTCGCCTTCGGCGTCGTCCAGCTCGATGCCGACGGCCTGACCAACGAGCAGAGCTTCACCAAGGAACAGCCGTCGGTCCTGGCCGAGAAGGAGCTGGCCAAGCACTTCCCCGGCGGTGCCGGATCGCCCGTGGCCGTCATCGCCAACGGTGAGTCGGTCGACGCGGTCAGGAGCACGTTCGCCGAGGTCGAGGGCATCGACACCGACACCGTCGAGGTCAAGAGCCCGGCGGGCAGCCCGATCGCCTACCTCGAAGGCACGCTGACGTCCGCCCCCGACTCGAAGGCCGCGTTCGCCACGATCGACCGGGTGCGCGACGCGGTTCATGACGTCGACGGCGCCGACGCCCTGGTCGGCGGCAACACCGCGGTCAACAAGGACGTCCAGGAGGCTTCGGCGGCCGACAACCGCCTGATCATCCCGGTGATCCTGCTCGTCGTCCTGGTGGTGCTCGCCGTCCTGCTGAGGTCGATCGCGGCACCGCTGATCCTGCTGGTCACGGTCGTGGTGTCCTTCGCCGCCGCGATCGGCATCAGCGCGCTCACGTTCCGCCACGTGTTCGGGTTCGAGGGCGCCGACTCGTCCTTCCCGCTCTTCGCGTTCGTGTTCCTGGTCGCGTTGGGCATCGACTACAACATCTTCCTGATGACCCGGGTGCGTGAGGAGTCGCTCAAGTTCGGCACGCGCAGGGGCGCCCTGATCGGCCTCGCCGCCACGGGCGGGGTCATCACCTCGGCAGGATTCGTGCTGGCAGGCACCTTCACCGCGCTCGCGACCCTGCCGATCGTGTTCCTGGCCGAGCTCGGATTCGCCGTGGCGCTCGGCGTCCTGCTCGACACGATCATCGTCCGGTCCGTGCTGGTGACGGCGCTCAACCTCGACATCGGCCGGCACATCTGGTGGCCGAGCGAGCTCGGGCGCAAGGAGGACGTCCCCGAGACGGCCCCGTCCACGCGGGCCACACACGTGCGGACCGGTGCGGGCACCTAGACTTGCGCGTTGTGACCAACGAAAACACCGGCGTCCCGGAGAAGCCCGTCCTCGAGGGTCTGGAGGCGACCTGGTCGGCCCGGTGGGCCGAGCAGGGCACGTACACCTTCGACCGCACCAAGACGCGCGAGGAGGTCTTCTCGATCGACACGCCGCCGCCGACGGTGTCGGGGTCGCTGCACGTCGGCCACGTGTTCTCGTACACGCACACCGACGTCGTGGCGCGCTACCAGCGCATGCGCGGCAAGGAGGTCTTCTACCCCATGGGGTGGGACGACAACGGCCTGCCGACGGAGCGCCGCGTGCAGAACTACTTCGGCGTGCGCTGCGACCCGTCGCTGCCGTACGAAGCCGATTACACGCCTCCGGCGAAGCCCGACCCGAAGAAGCAGGTGCCCGTCAGCCGGCGCAACTTCATCGAGCTGTGCAACGAGCTGGTCGAGGAGGACGAGAAGGTCTTCGAGCAGCTGTGGCGCACGCTGGGCCTCAGCGTCGACTGGACCCAGCAGTACACGACGATCGGTGACACCGCGCAGACCGTCTCGCAGCGTGCCTTCCTGCGCAACGTGGCGCGTGGAGAGGCGTACCAGCAGGACGCCCCGACGATGTGGGACGTCACCTACCAGACCGCCGTCGCTCAGGCCGAGCTCGAGGCGCGTGAGTACCCCGGCGCGTACCACCGGGTCGCGTTCCACCACGCCGACGGCCCGGTGATCATCGAGACCACCCGCCCCGAGCTCATCGCGGCCTGCGTCGCCCTCATCGCCCACCCGGACGACGCGCGCTACCAGCACCTCTTCGGGTCCACCGTCACGTCGCCGCTGTACGGCGTCGAGGTGCCGGTCGTCGCGCACACGCTCGCCGATCCCGAGAAGGGCTCCGGCATCGTCATGTCGTGCACCTTCGGTGACCCGACCGACGTCCAGTGGTGGCGCGAGCTGCAGCTGCCCAACCGGACGATCATCGGCCGTGACGGCCGAGTGCTGCGCGAGGTGCCGAGCTGGATCGGGGCCGACGCGGCCTCCCGCTACGAGGAGATCGCCGGCAAGACGACGTTCTCGGCCCGAGAGGCGGTCGTCGCGGCACTGCGCGAGACCGGCGAGCTGGACGGCGACCCCAAGCCGACACAGCGCATGGCCAACTTCTACGAGCGCGGCGACAAGCCGCTCGAGATCGTCTCGACCCGCCAGTGGTACATCACCAACGGCGGTCGCGACGCCGACCTGCGCCGCGACCTCGTGGCCCGCGGCGACGAGATCAACTGGGTCCCCGACTACATGCAGTCGCGGCTGACCAACTGGATCAACGGCCTCAACGGCGACTGGCTCGTGTCGCGCCAGCGCTTCTTCGGCATCCCGTTCCCGGTCTGGTACCGCCTCGACGCCGACGGCGAGCCCGACTACGACGAGCCGATCCTGGCCGACGAGTCGACCCTCCCGGTCGATCCCGCCTCGCAGGTGCCGCCGGGCTTCGAGGAGTCCCAGCGTGGCGTCCCGGGTGGGTTCGTCGCCGACCCGGACGTGCTCGACACCTGGGCGACGTCGTCACTGAGCCCGCAGATCGTGTGCGGCTGGGAGTACGACAACGACCTGTTCGAGCGGACCTTCCCGATGGACGTTCGTCCGCAGGCCCTCGTCATCATCCGCACCTGGCTGTTCTCCAGCGTCGTGAGGGCCCATCTCGAGCACGGCACCGCCCCGTGGCGCAACGCGACGATCTCCGGGTTCGTCGTCGACCCCGACCGCAAGAAGATGAGCAAGTCGAAGGGCAATGTCGTCGTCCCCGACGAGATCCTCGCCAAGTACGGCGCGGACGCGGTGCGGTGGCGCGCTGCCGGTGCACGTCCGGGCACCGACTCCCCGTTCGACGAGGCCCAGATGAAGGTCGGCCGTCGTCTCGCGATGAAGGTGCTCAACGCCAGCAAGTTCGTGCTCGCGGCCGAGGAGGCCTACGGGCTGGGCGCCGACGCGTCCCACCTCGACCCCGCCCGGGTCACCGAGCCGATCGACCTGGCCCTGCTCAGCCGCTTGCGCGGCGTCGTCGACGAGGCCACCGCGGCCTTCGACCAGTTCGACTACGCCTCGGCCCTCGAGATCGCCGAGAAGTTCTTCTGGGACTTCTGCGACGACTACCTCGAGCTGGTCAAGGAGCGGGCCCGCCGCGACGACGCGGGGGGCGCCTCCGCCAAGAGCGCGTTCGTGCTGGCGCTGTCGGTCCAGCTGCGCCTGCTCGCGCCGTTCCTGCCCTACGTGACCGAAGAGGCCTGGTCGTGGTGGCAGGAGGGCTCGATCCACCGCGCGGCCTGGCCCGTCAGCGCCGTCGACCTGGCCACGCCCGACCAGGACCCGGGCGTGCTCGGCGCCGCGGCGACCGTGCTCGCGGACATCCGCGGGGCCAAGTCGATCGCCAAGGTGAGCCAGAAGACCGAGATCGGCACCCTGACGATCAGCGGCCCGGCTGCTGGTCTCGAGCTGCTGGCCCTGGCCTTCGACGACGTCCGCGCCGCCGGACGGGTCACCGCCGAGCCGACCTACACCACGGACGACACGGCCACCGCCTTCACCGTCGACGCAGTCCCCACCCCGCCCCCGGCCGCCTGAACCCGCTGAGTGTGACGTTTCCACGTGTCCCGCCGCGAGGCAGGGAACCGAAACTGGGGGCACCTCCCGCTTGCGGGGGACACACTCAGCGGGTTGGTGAGCCGCTCAGAGGGTGCGGAAGGTGATGCCGGCGGCCTGGAGGCGGTCGATGAGCGGCCGGCCCATGGCGACGGCGGTCGTGGTCTGCCCCGACACGGCCGGCAGGTCGTCGAACGCCAGGCAGAGGGCGGACTCGCTGAGCATCTTGGCGGTCTCGGTGTAGCCGGGGTCTCCCCCGCTGACCTCGGTCGTGACGGTCCGGCCTCCGCCCTCGGCGATCACCCGGAGCTTGAACCACGACGTGGCCCGCTTCTGCTCGTCGGGCCCGTCGCCCTGTGACCGCGCCTTGAGCAGCAGCTCACGGGTCGGCTTGAGCTGTGCGCCGGCCAGCACCACCGCACCGCCGGCGAGCGTCGCGGCCAGCATCGGCAGCTGCTTGAACTGGGCGAAGTGGGAGTAGGTGAACTCCGGCCCGTAGCGGTCGAGGGAACGTGCGGACCGCAGCACCACCTGCGGGTCGATCGTCGGCAGCGGCATCGCCCAGCCCTTGCCGCCGGCTCCTCGACCGAGAGAGCCACCACCACGGACCGTCCGGCCCTGCGGGCGCGGCTCGCGCTTCTTGCGCTCGGCAGCAGCCTTGGCCGCGTGCCGGATGCGCGAGAACGCGCCGACCGCCGAGTGGTAGGTACCGCCCGATGCCGTGCCGCCGGCCCGGATGTAGCCCTTGACGTCGAGCGGGACGCCCTCGGGCATCTGCTCGACGGTGTACAGCACACCCAGGTCGTAAGGGATCGAGTCGAAGCCGCAGGCGTGGACGAGCCGCGCGCCGGTCTCCTGGGCGACCGCGTGGTACTTGAGCCACATCTGGTCGACGAACTCCGGCTCGCCGGTCAGGTCGACGTACGCGATGCCCGCCTCTGCCGCGGCCTTCACGGCCGGCTCGCCCAACTGGACGTACGGCCCGACCGTCGTGGCCAGCACGCGAGTGCTCTTCGCGAGCGCCGACATCGAGTCCGCGTTGCCGGTGTCGGCCGAGATGATCTCGGGACGCACGCCACCGAGGGTCTCGATGCGGTCGGCGATGGTCTCGAGCTTGGCCTGGTTGCGCCCGGCGATGGCCCAGCTCGCGCCGGGTGGCAGGTGCGTGCCGAGGTAGTCGGCGGTCAGGCCACCGGTGAATCCGGTGGCCCCCAGCAGGGCGATGTCGACGGAGGTCATGCAGACAACCTACCCGTCGGTAGCTCGCCCGGCCGGGCCAACCGAGCGACTAGGAAGCCTTCTTGGCTACCTCGTCGTGCGTGAGGATCTGGGGTCCTTCGGCGCCTGCGACCGTCGCGGCGTTGACGATGACCTTGGCGACGTCGTCGCGGCTCGGGATCTCGTACATGACCGGCTCCAGCACCGCTTCGATGATCGAGCGCAGGCCACGGGCACCCGTGCCACGCGCCAGGGCGAGGTCGGCCATGGCCTCGCTGGCGTCCTGGCTGAACTCGAGCTCGACACCGTCGATCTCGAACAGCCGGACGTACTGCTTGGTCAGGGCGTTGCGGGGCTCGGTGAGGATCGCGACGAGCGCGTCCTTGTCGAGGTTGTCGACCGCGGCGATGACCGGCAGGCGTCCGATGAACTCCGGGATCAGGCCGAACTTCAGCAGGTCCTCGGGAAGCACCTTGGAGTACAGCTTGTGCGGCTCGGTGGTCTTGCCGATGTCCTGCTGGGCGGCGCTGAAGCCCAGCGCCATCTTGCCGCTGCGCTGCTCGATGATCTGGTCGAGGCCGGCGAAGGCGCCGCCGACGATGAACAGCACGTTGGTCGTGTCGATCTGGATGAACTCCTGGTGCGGGTGCTTGCGTCCGCCCTGCGGAGGAACCGATGCGGTCGTGCCCTCGAGGATCTTCAGCAGCGCCTGCTGCACGCCCTCGCCGGACACGTCACGCGTGATCGAGGGGTTCTCGCTCTTGCGCGAGATCTTGTCGACCTCGTCGATGTAGATGATGCCGGTCTCGGCCTTCTTGACGTCGTAGTCGGCGGCCTGGATCAGCTTCAGCAGGATGTTCTCGACGTCCTCGCCGACGTAGCCGGCCTCGGTCAGCGCCGTGGCGTCGGCGATCGCGAACGGGACGTTCAGCATGCGCGCCAGCGTCTGCGCCAGGTAGGTCTTGCCACAACCGGTGGGGCCGACCATCAAGATGTTGGACTTGGCCAGCTCGACCTGGTCGTCCTTGCCGCGTCCCGTGGCCGTCTGGGCCTGGACGCGCTTGTAGTGGTTGTAGACCGCGACGGCCAGCGACTTCTTGGCGCCGTCCTGACCGATGACGTAGCCGTTGAGGAAGTCGTAGATCTCCTGCGGCTTCGGCAGCTCACCGAGGCTCAGCTCGGCACCTTCGGCCAGCTCCTCCTCGATGATCTCGTTGCAGAGATCGATGCACTCGTCGCAGATGTAGACACCCGGACCCGCAATGAGCTTCTTGACCTGCTTCTGGCTCTTTCCGCAGAAAGAGCACTTCAGCAGATCGGCCGTTTCACCAATGCGTGCCATGGGGAGAGTCCCTTTCCTACCAAGGTGCTGTCGTGCCGGGCCCGGAGCGTGACCGAGAGGACGTGGGTTCCACCGTAGCGGCGAAAGGCCTCATCGTCTCGGTCACGAACCGGATGTCGTGTGCATGTCGTGACCGAGCGGTCAGACCGCGGGAACCTTCAGCGTGTCGAGGACCTCGTCGACGAGGCCGTACTCGACGGCCTGCTGCGCCGTGAGGATCTTGTCGCGGTCGACGTCCTTGCTGATCTCCTCGATCGGCTTGCCGGTCGCGTCGGCGAGCATCTTCTCCATCAGCGCGCGCATGCGGAAGATCTCGTTGGCCTGGATCTCCAGGTCGGAGATCTGGCCGCCGGTGCCCTCGGTGTACGGCTGGTGGATCAGGATGCGGCTGTTGGGCAGCGCCAGGCGCTTGCCGGGCGTGCCGGCGGCCAGCAGGATCGCGGCGGCGGAGGCGGCCTGCCCCAGGCACAGCGTCTGCACATCGGGCTTGATGTAGCGGATCGTGTCGTAGATCGCCGTCAGCGCGGTGAACGAGCCACCGGGGCTGTTGATGTAGATGCTGATGTCACGATCGGGATCCATCGCCTGCAGCGACATGAGCTGGGCCATGACCGCGTTGGCGACGTCGTCGCTGATCGGGGTGCCCAGCATGATGATGCGGTCCTCGAACAGCTTCGTGTACGGGTCGATGCGGCGGAACCCGTAGGACGTCCGCTCTTCCCACTGGGGAATGTAGTAGCTCATGAGATGTCTCCTGCGCTGGCGACGACGTGGTCGATGAGTCCGTACTCCTTGGCCTGATCCGGCGTGAACCACCGGTCGCGGTCGGAGTCGAGCTCGATCTGCTCGACGGTCTGCCCGCTGTGCAGCGACTGCAGCTGGTTGAGCTGACGCTTGAGCAGCACGCTCTGCTCGGCCTGGATCTTGATGTCCGACGCCGAGCCACCGATGCCGCCCGAGGGCTGGTGCATCATGATGCGCGCGTGCGGCAGCGCGTAGCGCTTGCCCGCAGTTCCGGCGGCCAGCAGGAACTGGCCCATCGAGGCGGCGAGGCCCATGCCGAAGGTCGCCACGTCGTTGGAGATGAACTGCATCGTGTCGTAGATGGCCATGCCCGAGTCGACCGAGCCGCCCGGCGAGTTGATGTACAGGTAGATGTCGGCCTGCGGATCCTCTGCGTTGAGCAGCAGCATCTGGGCGCAGATCGCGTTGGAGTTGGAGTCGCGCACCTCGGACCCGAGGAACACGATGCGCTCCTTGAGCAGGCGCTGGTAGATGTGTCCGTCGAGATCCGAGGGGCCGGCCTCGCCGGCCATCCTCGGCGACAGTGGGCTGGAGCTGTCAGATGTGTTCACGCCCTCCAACCTAGACGGCGGGCCGGACGAACACACGCGAAGACACGGCTGTTCGCTGACAGCGTGACGCCCCCGTCCCCGCCCTCGGCGCCGTCAGCGTTCGGCGAGCCGCCGGTAGGTGTCCAGCGTGCGGTGCATCCCGTCGAGCAGCTCGGCGTCGTGGCCGTCGGCCCCGCCCAGCGCGAGCCGCGCGGTGAGGCGCACGACCAGACCGGGGTCGACCAGCGCGGAGCGGCGCTCCGTGAGCACGGTGCCGGTGCCGTCCGCAGTGGGCTGCAGCTCGTACGACCACTCCACGTCGGTCGGCCAGACGTGGAACGCCAGGGCGCCGCGGCCGCCGTCGTGCGTGGGAGGCTTCCACCGCGTGATGCGCGTGGTCGTCGGCCACACGAACCCCTTGCGACGGTTGAGGTTGACGCCTCGGCGTCCGACCCGCGGGGCGCCGAGCATCCACGTGCCGACGAGCTCGGGACTGGCCGACTTCATCTGCGACAGGTCCGAGACGAGACGCCACACGTGGTCGGGATGCGCATCGACCTCGATCGACGCCTCCAGGGGCGGCTGAGCACCCATCACGCCTGCTGCGGGGACGAGATGGCCCGGGGCGCGCGGTGGTGCGCGTTGATCCACTCGACGAGCCAGTCGCCCACCTGGGGGTGGTTGAGCAGGGCGAAGTGGTGGACGCTCGGGAGGTACTCGAAGCGGGCGCCGTCGACGATCGGGCCGGTGCGGCCGACCCCCGTCGCCGACGAGAAGTGCACCAGCAGGTCGCCCAGCACCGAGCTGAGCGGATGCTTCTGCGAGGCGCCGAGGGTCGAGGCGACGAAGTGGTACTCCGCGTGCGGCAGGGGTGCGGCCGCGATGCGATCGAGGCCCCATTGGGCGGTGAGGTCCTGGCCCTCCCACTCGTCGCGGCTGATGTAACCGTGCCGCAGGTCGACGACGCCGGCCGAGCGGTGGTCGAGAATGGCGCCGAAGGGGCTGGACTCCGGCCAGAACCGCAGGAGCCGGGACCCCAGGTGGGCGGCCTTCTCCAGGTTCGCGCCGGCGTGCGGCGTCCCGAGGCAGATGACGTCGCGCACGAGGTGCTGCCACGTCTGACCGGCCGCCGTCGCGTGATTCGTCGCGGCGCGGGCGACCAGCCCGCCCATCGAGTAGCCGACCAAGGTGATGCGCGTGACCGGGACGGGCCAGTGCTCGACGAGCTGCTGGATCAACGCGTCGAGGTGCTTGCCGTTCTCGGAGATGTGCAGGCCGGTGTTGTAGCGGATCATGACCGGGGTGCCGTCGGTCTCGGCCGTGATGCGGTCGGCGTAGGTCGTCGCCCCGGCCTTGGCGCCCTTCGCCCACGACTCGTCGTTCTCGCACAGCCCGTGCAGGAAGATCACCGGGTGGCTCGTCGCGTCGCGGAACGCCTCTGACAGCGGCCAGTCCGTCGCCGCGACGTCAGCGCCCTCGGAGCGGACGGCCATCGTGATCGCCTGCGGGTCGTCGAGCATACGCAGCTCGTCGCCGATCAGGCCGTTGATCGCCGCGACGACGAGGCGCCCGCGGGGGCTGGACTCGATGGGACGCCCGACGCCACGGGTCGCCATCGCCCGGACGGTTCCGCTCGACACGCGCAGCGCGCCCGAGACGGCGCCGTAGGCGGAGGTCACCACCGCATCGTGCAACGACTCGGGAACTCGTCCGCCGACCAGCCGCGTCGCCTTGAACAGGCGTGACGCGACGGCCCGGTGGACGTCGCGGGCGGTCCCGACGATCAGGCGATCGCCGTAGTCGAGAGCCAGCGCCGCGACGTCCGTGGTCCGTGCGGGCTCGGCAGGCATGCTGCCCATACTGCCTCCCCCCGGCAAGGAAGTGAACCTCGACGGAGGGAGGTTTCGATCACGCGTCCGAGTCGTCCTCGTCGGCAGCCTCGTCGTCGGCGAAGGTGCCGTCGGCGCGGAGCTTGGACAGCTCGATGACGTTGCCGGACTTGTCCGTGACCTTGGCCGACTCCACGAGCGACGCCAGCGCCTTGCCGCGCAGCACCTCGCTCACCATCTCGGGCACGTGGTTGTGCTCCATGATGTGCTGGATGTAGGAGTTGGGGTCCTCGCCCGACTGCTGCGCGCGGCGCATGATGTGCTGCGTCAGCTCGTTGTCGTCGATGCCGAACTCCTCGTTCGCGACGACCTGGTCGAGCACGAACTGCGCGACGAGCGAGTCGCGCACGCGCTTCTCGAGCTCGGCCTCGAACTCGTCGACCGTCTGCTCCTCGTCGTCGAGGTACTTCTCGAACGGGACGCCGGCCATCGCGAGCTGCTGCTCGATCTGCTGGCGACGGTTGGAGATCTCCTCGGTGACGAGGTTCTCCGGCAGCGGAGCGTCGATCGTGCTGACGATCTCGTCGAGCACGAGGTCGCGGGCCTCGTTGGCCTGCTGCATGCGCTTTCCGCGGGTGACACGGTCGGTGAGATCGGCCTTGAGCTCCTCGATCGTGTCGAACTCCGACGCGGTCTGGGCGAACTCCTCGTCGAGCTCGGGGAGCTGCTGCTCCTTCACGTCCTTGACCGTGACGGTGACGTCGACGTCCTGTCCGGCGAGCTCGCCGCCGACCAGCTTGGTCGTGAACGTCTTGGTCTCGCCGGCCGACAGGCCGATGAGGGCCTCGTCGAGGCCCTCGAGCATCAGGGCCTTGCCGACCGAGTAGGGCATGCCCTCGGCCTGCGCCTCGGGGATATCCTCGCCGTTCTGCGCGGCCGACAGGTCGATCGTCAGGAAGTCACCCTCGGCGACGGGACGGTCGACCTCGGCGAACGTCGCGAAGCGCTCCTGGAGGGCGGTGAGCTGCTCGTCGACGTCATCGTCGGCGACCTCGGCGTCCTCGACCGTCACGGTGATCGTCGACACGTCGGGGATCGTCAGCTCGGGGCGCACGTCGAGCTCGGCGGTGATCTCGATCGGCTCGCCGTCCTCGAACTTCGACAGGTCGATCTCGGGCTGGCTCAGCGGCTGGATGTTGGTGTCCTGCAGCGCCTGGTTGTACCAGCCGGGCAGTGCGGCGTTGATGGCCTCGTCGAGGACGGCGCCACGGCCTACGCGCTGGTCGACGATCGCCGCGGGGACCTTGCCCTTGCGGAAGCCCGGGATGGTGATCTGCGAGCCGATGGTCTTGTAGGCGGCATCAAGGTTGGGCTTGAACTCCTCGAACGGCACCTCGATGGTGAGCTTGATCCGTGTCGGGCTCAGTGTCTCGGTGGTGCTTTTCACGTGGGTGACTCCTGCATGATCTCGGTGGGGGGTCGGCTTGACCCGCTGCGGCCGTGGTCGGCCGTCAAAACGTCCCTTCAGTCTCTCATGAACGGGAAATGACCGGGACCGCACCTGCGCTGCGGCCGACGGAGCCTCGCCCGCGGGGAAGAGTGCCGACGCATGCGGTGGCACCAACGCCGCCGACCGTCCCCTGAGCCGACCGAGAGCGCCCCTCGCGCCGCGCGCCACCGCCCCTTGAGCTTGTCGCCACCGCCCCTTGAGCCTGTCGAAAGGGACCAGCGGAAACCGCTGCGGTTGCAGGACGCGCGTATCAGTAGCGTCCAAGCCAGGAGGCCCGCTCCCATGCAGTCCATCGCGTGTGGCCGCCACTGCAGCCCGGCCACCTACGCCACTAGGAAGTGCCCTGCAGCTGCGCCTGCTCGATCTCGTCGGAGATCACATGTCGGGATGACAGGATTCGAACCTGCGACCTCACCGCCCCAAACGGCGCGCGCTACCAAGCTGCGCTACATCCCGTAGCCGCGTCAGTCTAAGGGACACTGGGGCTGTGACCACCCACCGGTACGAGCAGATCACCCGGGTGATCGAGGCACGGCAGCCCGCGTGCGGCTCGACGACCGTCGTCGCCGTCGACGGGCCCAGCGGCGCGGGCAAGACGAGTCTCGTCGCCGGGCTCGCGCAGGTCACGGGTGCCGGCGTCCTGCACCTCGAGGACGTCTACCCGGGCTGGCACGGCCTGGCGGCCACTCCCCCGATCATCGCGGGTGCCCTGGACACCATCGCGGCCGACGGGATCGCGTCGGTGCACCGCTGGGACTGGGAGCACCACCGCCCCGGCCCGATGCTGCACGTGCGGCCCACCCGCCTGTTGATCCTGGACGGTGTGGGCAGTGGCGCCGCGGTCATCCGGCCCCACCTGAGCCTGCTGATCTGGGTCGACGCTCCGCCGGCCGTCCGCAAGCAGCGGGCCCTGGCCCGCGACGGCGGAGCCTATGCGCCCTTCTGGGACCTGTGGGCGGCCCAGGAGGCCGAGCACTTCGTCCGCGAGGGCACCCGCCGGTGGGCGGACCTCGTCGTCACGACGTGAGCTCCGTCCTACCGAAGAACTGTCCTGAACGCACGAAAGGCCCCTCGCGAGGGGCCTTTCTGGTGAGCGGACGACGATCCCTCGCCGGCGCCTTCGGCGCGGTGGACGGGCCCATGAGTCTCGTCGTCCGCTCCGTACCACCGCAAGACCCTTGCAGAAATGAGAAAAGCTCCCCGAAGGGGAGCTTTTCTGGTGAGCGGACGACGAGACTCGAACTCGCAACATTCTGCTTGGAAGGCAGAGACTCTAGCCAATTGAGTTACGTCCGCAGGTGCTGCCGAAGCAGCGGAACCATGATGCCACAGCCACCGGCCGGGACGTGAACCGGTCACGACGTCGGCGGCGTCACGCTCCGCGCAGGACGCGCCCCGCGCGGTGCCGGGCCCCCGCTGGTCCCCGGGCCGGCAGGGCCACCGCGAGCTCCCGGCTGAGGATCAGAACGGCCCGGTCGTCGTCGCCGGCCGTCACCTGCTTGATGATCTTGCGCGGCGCCCCGTCGAACCCCGCCGAGACGATCGACGTGGCCGTGCGGCGAAGCCACTCGATGCCGCTCGTGAAGTCCTGCGTCCGCGTCTCGACCAGCCCGTCGGTGTAGAACATCAAGGCATCACCGGCGTCGAGCGTGCCGACCGTCTGCTGGAAGTCCGGACGCTTCGTGATGCCCAGCGCCGTGCCACGCGCCCCGTCGACATCCCACTCCTGCCGCTCGCTGATCCAGCGCAGCGCGGGCGGATGACCTGCGTTGATGATCGAGAAGCGGCCCGTCGGCAGGTCGATGAGGACGTGCACCGCCGTCGCGAAGCCGTCGTCCCAGTTCTGCCGCAGGAGGAAGTCGTTGGCGGCGGCGAACAGGCCCAGCGGCGGCAGCGCCCCGATCAGGCCGCCCAGCGCTCCGGCGAACTGCAGCGACTGGGTGCCCGCGGCGACTCCCTTGCCACAGACATCGACCAGCACCATCTCGAGCTTGGTCTCGTCGTCGGACAGATTGGCCACGAGGAAGTCGCCGGCGAACTTGGTGCCGCCCGACGACACCATCGCGGACTGCGCCATCCATCCCTCGGGGAGCGGCGGCACCGTGCCCTGGGCCTGGAGCCGATCGCGCAGGTCGACGAGCATCGCCTCACCGAGCGGGCCCGGCAGGCCGCTGCGGTGTCGACTCGACTCGTAGAGCACGAGAGCCGCCACGATGGACATCGTGATGAGCGTGCTGATGCGGCCGCCGGTGATGCCGTCGAGGTCCAGGCTGACGGCCCTGACGTACTCCCGGACGACCGTCGCCGCCACGCACAGCACGATGTAGACCACCAGGGCCAGCAGCGGCCGGTACCGCAGCGCCATCGTGCCCAGGAGGAGCGGGATCACGAAGGTGCCCGCTGGGAACGTGTTGTAGCTGATGAGCGATCCGATGAGGATCACCGTCGACATCGCGAGCAGTGCCAGCAGCACGGCGACCTGTCCCTCGGACGTGCCGGTGCGCCACCGGACGATGCGCTCGTCGAGGTACCGCCCCACGGAGGGCACGTAACGACCCCGGCTCGACTTCACAGGGTGACCCTATCCGCGCCGCTGGCACGAGGGACACCAAAAGAGATTTCTGCCGGCGACGTCACGCCGGCGGATCGGCGTGCCGCAGATCAGGCAGCCCTGACCGTCGCGGCGGTACACGTAGACCTCTCCCCCGTGGTCGTCGACGCGCGGCTCACGCCCCATAGCCTCCGGCTCGTGCTCGGGACGAACCGTGTCGATGCGGCCCCGCTCGACACCGACGCGCATCAGCGCGCACAGGTCGTCCCACATCGCGTTCCACCGCACCCGCGGGATCCGGCGACCGGCCGTCATCGGCGCGACGCCGTGCCGGAAGAGCAGCTCCGCGCGGTACACGTTGCCGACCCCGGCCAGCACCTTCTGGTCCATCAGCAGCGCTGCGATGGTCAGCTCGGAGCGGTGGATGCGGTGCCACGCGAGGTCGGGGTCGGCGTCCGCTCGCAGGGGGTCGGGACCGAGCCGGTCGACGATCGCGTCGACCTCCGGCGGGGCCAGCAGCGCGCAGGTGTTGGGCCCCCGCAGGTCCGCGGTTGCCGCCCCTTCGAGCCGCCAGCGGACCTGTCCCACCACGGGGTGGCCGACGTCCGGCGTGATGACGAACGAGCCGTACAGCCCGAGATGGATGTGGACCACCGACGGCAGGTCGGCGAAGGCCACGAACAGGTGCTTGCCGAAGGCCTCGGCGCTCTCGAGCACCCGACCGTCGATCCGTGCCGCCTCGGCGGCGAATCGTCCCTGCGGGCTGGACGAGACCACCGGTCGTCCGGCGAAGGCGGTGGTCAGGTCGTCCGCGAGCCGGTGGAGCGTGTGCCCCTCAGGCAAGCTCGCCGGTCTCCTCGTACGCCAGGAGCATGTCGATGCGTCGCTGGTGCCGGGCGGCGTCGCTCCAGGGCGTGGTGAGGAACGCCTCGACGATCGCGGTGGCCTCGTCGGCGGTGTGCATCCGAGCGCCGACCGACACGACCTGGGCGTTGTTGTGCTGACGCGCGAGCGAGGCGGTCTCGGTGCTCCAGGCCAGCGCCGCACGGGCGCCCTTGACCTTGTTGGCGGCGATCTGCTCGCCGTTGCCGGACCCGCCGATCACGATCGCAAGGGAGTCCGGCTCGGCCACGGCCGCGGCGGCTGCGGCGATGCAGAACGGCGGATAGTCGTCGTCGGCGTCGTACGTGTGGGCGCCGTGGTCGACGGGCTCGTAGCCGTTGGCCGACAGCCAGTCGATCAGGTGGGTCTTGAGCTCGAAGCCGGCATGGTCGGCGGCGATGTGGATGCGCATGGGAGCAGTCTCCCAGCCCGCACCGTCAGGTCGCGACACCGGCAAAGCGGTCGTGGAAGTAGGCGGCGAACGCCTCGGCCGACTCCCGACCCGTGTAGCCACCCAGCACGCTGAGCCTCAAGGCTTCTCGCTGCGCCGCCATCGAGTCGTCGCCGAGCATGTCGGCCAGCACGTCCTCCGCACCTGACAGGTCGCGCAGCAGGACGTACGCGCCCCGCGCGACGGGGAACCGCCGGCGGAACTCGTCCTCGGGCAGGCGAGTGCTGACCATCGCGTACGGCTTGCCCGACTGCAGCCAGTCCGACACGACGCTGGAGACGTCCGACACCAGCGCATCGGCACGGTTCATGCACTCGTTGAGCGACCACGTCACGGTGGGCAGCTCGCCCCAGGCGTGCTGTCCCGGGGAGTTCGGGTTGGCGGTGTCGTTGGCCAGCAGGAGATCGATGTGACGCACGAAGTTCTCGAGCCGGTGATGACGCTTCGACAGCGGGTGCGGGCGGAAGATCACGTGGGCACCCGCATCGATCAGGATCTGCACGATCGCCGCACCCTGGCGCAGCGAGGAGAAGTTGACGATCCGGCGCTTGCCCTGCCACGTCGGTGCGTAGAGGACGACGGGCCGCTCGATCTCGGAGATCTTGCGCGTCGCGGCCTCGATCTCGTGGACCTGCGGACGTCCGAGCACCACGAACTTCTCCCGCGGGATGTGGACGCCGCCGGTCTCGTAGCGCTCGATCGCCGCGGTGCCCGAGACGACCAGCAGGTCGTAGTCGGCGTGCCGGGCGAACACGCTGGCCGGCTTGTCGGAGTCGCCGTGGCCCAGCCAGACGTGCCTGACCCGGCGGTTCGCCATGAAGCGCGAGTTGGACTTGGCGTTGTGCAGGTAGAAGAACCACTTGAGCGACGGGACGACGAGGCGTCCCACGTCGCGGATCGCGTCGTTGCTGACCTGGATGAACGGCGACGAGAGGTCGGTGTTCTCGCGCAGGTACTCGCAGTACTTCTCACGGTAGTTGAACACGACGCCCGGGAACCCGGCGCTCAGCAGGGGTGCCTCCCACATCGTGAGGTGGGTCGGCCCACCCCCGTAGCCCGCGTAGGCGATCGCGAACCGCGGCTCGTACGCCGCCAGGGCGCGCGCCATCCTGCGGGTCCGCAGCCACACGCCGATCGCGTACGCCGCGACCCGGGCGGCGAGCAGGACCGTGACGGCGAACGGCACGAGCACGACCCAGCCGGGCAGCCCGGCCGCGAACACGACCAGGGTCAGCGGACCGGCGACGCGGCTGCCGATGACCCACGGCCCGAGGTCCGGCTGCAGGGTCGGGCAGGGTCCGTCCGGGACGCCCGGCAGGCCGTGCGAGTGCGGCGCCTTGGCGGGGCGGCGCAGCCCGACGATCGTCGCGACGGCCGCACCGATGGCGACCGCTGTGAGACCGGCGCCGGGAGCCTCGTCGACGAGGCAGCGCAGGGCGAATGCAAGGACCACGAAGGCCGCCGCGTCGAGCCAGACGCCCATGATGACGCGGCGCCGGAACGGGATGCTGGTGCGGTGGGCGTGGACGAAGAGCTGCTTGCGCCGGTCGTAGCGTTCGGACAGGGTCTCGGCTGGCACGCCGACAGTATGCCAGTCAGCGCGAGCGGGACCGCTGCGCGTCGAGCAGGGCACCGACCAACGTCACGGTCGACCGCGACGCGTCGAAGAGGCCCGGTTGGCGCCAGAACGAGTGCACCATGCCGAGGGCCCGATGACCCAGCACCTCGACGCCCGCCTCGGCCAGCTGCGCGACATAGGCCTCGGCCTGGTCACGCAGCATGTCGTGCTCGTTGGTCAGCACGTAGGCCGGTGGGTGCTCGGCGAGATTGGTCGCCGCGACGACCGAGACCTCAGGATGGTCCCCCAGCTCGCCCGGCGCGTACGACTCCCAGAACCACTCCATGCCCGGCCCGTCGAGGGCAGCGTTCGACTCGTCGTCGACCAGGTCGGCGCGGCGATCGACCGGCGGGTACATCAGCACCTGGAAGTCCAGCAACGACGGCTCACGGACGCACAGCCCCGCGATCAGGTTGGCTCCCGACGAGTCTCCCACGGCCGGCAGGAACGAGGCGTCGACACGGTGCGCGCGGTCGTGGGCACGCAGCCAGGAACCGGCGGTCTGGACGTCGTCCAGCGGCGCCGGATAGGGATTCTCGGGCGCCCGGCGGTAGTCGACCGCCAGCAACGCCCAACCCGTCTCGTGGGCGAGGTAGCGGCAAAAGGCGTCGTGCGTCTCCAGGTCGTGCAGCACCCAGCCGCCCCCGTGCACGTACAGCGCGACGGGGGCACCGGCGCGGGGACGGTACAGCCGGCACGGCACCCCGTCGGCGTCGAGGTCGACGACGTGGTCGAGGCCGATCTTGTCCTGGCCCATCGCCTGCTCGCGCGATGACGACCTGATCGCGTCGAGGTCGCCCGGCAGCGACAGGCCCTCCTCGGCAGCGAGTGCGTCGAGGAGGGCCTGTGACTGCGGGTGGAGGCTCATGCGCAAAGCCTAGAGCGCTGCTGGGCTCGGGTCTCGCAGGCAGCTCACCGGGTTTCGACCGCTGGACGCCTGCGGCGTGAAACGCTCAACCTGGTCTCGCGCCGCTCGCACAGCTGGCTCGGCTCAATCGAACGAGAGGTCGCCCTTGCGGGTGCGCTTGAGCTCGAAGAAGTCGGGGAAGCCGGCGAGCAGCCGCGCGCCGTCGAAGACCGAGCCGGCGGCCTCGCCCTTGGGGATGCTCTGCAGCACCGGGCCGAAGAACGCCGTGCCGCCGATGGCGATGACCGGCGTGCCGACGTCCTCACCGACGCGCTCGATGCCCACCTGGTGCGAGGCGCGGACGGCGTCGTCGAGCGAGGTGTCGTCGGCTGCCGCGGCGAGCGAGGTGGGCAGGCCGGCCTCGGCCAGGGCCTCCTCGTACAGCGCGGTGTCGAACTCGCGCCCCTCGTTGTGCTTGCGGGTGCCGAGTGCCGTGTAGAGCGGGCGCAGCGCGTCGGGGCCGTGCTGCTGCTCGACGGCAATCGCGATGCGGACGGGGCCCCAGCCGCGCTCGAGCATCTCCTTGTACTCCTCGGGGACGTCCTTGCCGTCGTTGAGCACCGACAGGCTCATGACGTGGAAGTTGGTGGTGACGTCGCGGACCTTCTCCACCTCGAGCATCCAGCGGGACGTGATCCAAGCGAACGGGCAGAGCGGGTCGAACCAGAAGTCGACGGTCTCGGTAGAAGTCATGACGGGTGCAACACCGGACGCCCCGCGCGCATTTCCTCCACGAGCGAGCCGACCACGGCGTCGAGCTCTCCGGCGTTGAGGGCCGCGACCCGTCGCTGCCGCTGGTACGACGCGCCGCCGGCCACGATGTCGTGGATGCCGCCGAGCTCGTCGGTGCAGCCGAGCCGCTCCGCGACGGGCTCGAGCCGCTCGAGCATCCGGTTCAGGTCGGTCGTGATGAGGTCCTCCTCGGCGTGCTTGTTGAGGATGAGGATGGCGTCCATGCCGTACCGCGCCGAACGCCACTTGTTCTCCTGCGCGAACCACGGCGGGACGGACGGCAGCTCCCGCCCGGCGTCGAGCTCGGAGGAAAAGTGCTCGACCAGGCAGTGCGTCAGCGCGGAGATGCTCATCAGCTCCGACATGGTCGGGATGCCGTCGCAGACGCGCACCTCGAGCGTGCCGAACTTCGGCGACGGGCGCAGGTCCCAGCGGATCTCGTCGAACACGTCGATGACGCCCGTGTGGAGCATGTCGTCGACATAGCTCTCGAGCTGGCCCCACTCCTCGAACTGGAACGGCAGGCCGGCCGTCGGCAGCTGCTGGAACATCAGGGCACGGTTGGAGGCGTAGCCGGTCTCCTCGCCGCCCCAGAACGGCGACGACGCGCTGAGCGCCTGGAGGTGGCCGTAGTACGTCAGCATCGCCCGGCTGATCGGCAGCACCTTGTCGCGGTCCTCGATGCCGACGTGCACGTGGACGCCGTAGATCAGCATCTGCCGGCCCCACCACTGCGTGCGGTCGATCAGCGTCGCGTAGCGCTCCTTGTCGGTGACCTTCTGCTGGGTCCACGCCGCGAAGGGATGCGTGCCCGCGCACATCAGCTCGACCCGCAGCGGATCGGTGACCTCGCGGATCTCGTCGATCGCGCGCTGCAGGTCGGCCCCTGCCTCGGCCACGGTGTGCCGCACGCCGGAGACGACCTCGACGGTGTTGAGGAGGAGCTCCTGCCGGATGTGCGGGTGCTGCTCCGCACCGGCCGGCGTCACCGCGTCGAGGACCGTCTGCGCGACCTGTCGAAGGTCTCCGGAGTCGGCGTCGACCAGTGCGAGCTCCCACTCGATGCCGACGGTCGATCGTTCGGACGTCGCGAACGGGATTCGTGCCATGCGTCCATCCTGCCCGAGATCGTGACCGTCACCCGCCTCGCCCGTGTCGTGGTCACGTGAAAGCATGGCGAACATGCCTGGTACGAATCTCACCCGCGAAGAAGCCAGCGAGCGCGCAGCGATCGTCTCCACCGAGACCTACGACGTGCAGCTCGACCTCACCCTCGACTCCGACACCCGGTTCGGCTCGGTCACGACCATCACCTTCGGCGCCACGCCGGGCTCGTCGACCTTCGTCGACCTGGTCGACGCCGACCTCTCGTCGATCACGCTCAACGGCGAGGACGTCGACCTGTCGGCGTACGCCGATCACCGCATCGCGCTGACCGGGCTCGCCGAGAGCAACGAGCTGGTCGTCACGGCGACGCTGCCGTACTCGCACTCCGGTGAGGGCCTGCACCGCTTCGTCGACCCGTCCGACCAGAAGGTCTACCTGTACACGCAGTTCGAGGTGCCGGACGCCCGACGGGTCTTCGCGACCTTCGAGCAGCCCGACCTCAAGGCGACCTTCGTCTTCCACGTCACCGCCCCGGCGCACTGGGCCGTCGTCTCCAACTCCCCCACACCCGAGCCGGAGGCCGCAGCCGAGGGAACGGCCACCTGGCACTTCGCACCGACCAAGCGCATGTCCACGTACATCACGGCCCTCATCGCCGGCGAGTACGTGTCCGTCACCGACAGCTACCAGGGCGCGTACGACGAGATCCCGCTCGGCATCTTCTGCCGTCAGTCGGTCGTCTCGTACCTCGACGCCGACGACATCTTCCTCATCACCAAGCAGGGCTTCGAGTTCTTCGAGGGCGCCTTCGAGATGGCCTACCCCTTCGGCAAGTACGACCAGCTGTTCGTGCCGGAGTACAACATGGGCGCGATGGAGAACGCCGGCGCGGTGACGTTCCGCGACGAGATGATCTTCCGCAGCCGGCAGACCGTCGCCGCCTACGAGAGCCGTGCCAACACGATCCTGCACGAGATGGCCCACATGTGGTTCGGCGACCTCGTGACCATGAAGTGGTGGGACGACCTGTGGCTGAACGAGTCGTTCGCCGAGTTCGCCGCATCGCACGCCTCGACCAACGCGACCCGTTTCACCGACGCGTGGACGAGCTTCACCAACGCCCGCAAGAACTGGGCCTACCGCCAGGACCAGCTGCCCTCGACGCACCCCATCGCCGCCGACAACTACGACCTGCACGCGGTCGAGGCCAACTTCGACGGCATCACGTACGCCAAGGGCGCCTCGGCGCTCAAGCAGCTGGTCGCCTGGGTCGGCGAGAAGGACTTCTTCGCCGGCCTGCGCGCCTACTTCGGCAAGCACGCCTACGGCAACACCCAGCTCTCCGACCTGCTGGTCGAGCTCGAGGCGGCCTCCGGGCGTGAGCTCGGCGACTGGGCCCAGGAGTGGCTGCAGACGTCCGGCGTCAACACCCTTCGCGCCGAGTTCGAGACCGACGAGTCGGGGGCGTTCACCTCGTTCTCGGTCGAGCAGACCGCGATCGAGGCCTACCCGACCCTGCGCCGGCACCGCATCGCGATCGGCCTGTACAACCGCGTCGACGGCAAGCTCGTCCGCACCGAGCGCATCGAGACCGACGTCCGCGGCGCGTCCACACCGATCCAGGAGCTGCTCGGACACGCACAGCCCGACCTCATCCTGCTCAACGACGACGACCTGACGTACGCCAAGATCCGGCTCGACGAGCGCTCGTTCGCGACCCTGGTCGACAGCATCGCGACCTTCGAGGAGTCCCTCCCCCGGGCCCTGTGCTGGGGCTCGGCGTGGGACATGACCCGCGATGCGGAGCTGTCCGGCGCCGACTTCGTCACGCTGGTGCTCGCGGGCGTCGGCTCCGAGACCGACCTGACGGCCGTCAGCTCGCTGCTGCGTCAGGGCAACAGCGCCGTCAACCTGTACACCGGCGGCGACGCCCGGCCCGCCCTCGCCGAGCGGTGGGAGGCGGGGCTGAACGGCCTCGTCGACGCGGCCGAGCCCGGCAGCGACCACCAGCTGGCCCTGGTCCGGGCCCTCGCGTCGGCGTCCTCCGATCCGTCGCGCCTGCGAGCGATCCTCGGCGGCGGCCTCGACGGCCTGACGCTCGACACCGACCTGCGCTGGTCGCTCGTCACGGGCCTGGCCCGGCTCGGCGACGCCGACGAGGCCGAGATCGCCGACGAGCTGGAGCGCGACCAGACGATCTCGGGCAAGGAGCGCGCCGCCGCGGCCCGGGCGATCCGTCCCACGGCCGAGGCCAAGGAGGCCGCGTGGCAGGCTGCGGCCGTCGACGCCTCGACGCCCAACGAGACGCGCCGGCAGACCGCGGTCGCCTTCCAGGTGTCCGGGCAGGCCGACATCCTCGAGCCGTTCGTCGACCGCTACCTCGACATGGCCAGCACGATCGTCGACGACATGGGTGTCTGGATCGGGCAGGTGGCGCTGGTCTACCTGTTCCCCCTGGCCAACCCGTCCCAGACCACGCTCGACAAGGTCGACGCCTGGCTCGAGTCGAGCTCGGCCAACGCCGCGGCGAAGCGCTACGTGTCGGAGGGACGCGACGACCTCGCCCGCGCGCTGAGGGCGCAGGCGGCGTCCTGACCGGCCTGGTGCCATGACGGTCGACCTGACGTTCCGGGGCCGGCGCACCGTCAGCGACCGTGCGCTGGTCATGGCCATCGTCAACCGGACACCGGACTCCTTCTACGACCACGGCTCGACCTTCGCCGACGACGCCGCCCGGGCAGCCGTGCGGGCGGCCGTCGCCGACGGCGCCGACATCATCGACGTCGGCGGGGTCAAGGCCGGGCCCGGCTCGGACGTCGACGTCGACGAGGAGATCCGGCGCACGGTGCCCTTCGTCGCCACGATCCGCGAGGAGTTCCCGGACGTCCTCATCAGCATCGACACGTGGCGCGCGCAGGTCGGCCGCCGCTGCGCCGACGCTGGCGCCGACATCATCAACGACACCTGGGCCGGCAGCGAGCCGGCGCTGGGCGACGTCGCGGCGGAGTTCGGCTGCGGCTACGTCTGCTCGCACACCGGCGGCGCGGTGCCACGGACCCGTCCGCACCGGGTCCACTACGACGACATCGTGCGCGACGTCATCGAGCAGACCACCCGCGCGGCCGACGACCTCGTCGCCCGGGGTGTCCCCCGCGCCGGCATCCTGATCGACCCCACCCACGACTTCGGCAAGAACACCTGGCACGGGCTCGAGCTGCTGCGCCGGGTCGACGACCTGATCGACACCGGCTGGCCCGTGCTGATGGCGCTGTCCAACAAGGACTTCATCGGCGAGACGCTCGGTCAGCCCGTCCACCAGCGCCACGAGGGCACCCTCGCCGCGACGGCCATCGCGGCGGCTGCCGGCGCGGCGGTGTTCCGCGCTCACGACGTCGTCGCCACCCGCCGGGTGCTGGAGATGACCGCCAGCATCCGTGGCGACCGGCCACCCGCCCGGGTGGTGCGCGGCCTTGCCTGACCTCGACGTGCAGCAGTGGTTCGAGACCCGCACCTTCCGAGCCGAGCAGTTCGACGCGGCAGCGCTGGTGGCGGCCAAGGACGGTCGCCGCGTCAGCGTCCTCATCCCCGCCAAGGACGAGGCATCGACGGTCGGCGCGATCGTCACGACCCTTCGCACCGAGCTGATGGACCGGCTGTCCCTGGTCGACGAGATCATCGTGATCGACTCGCACTCCAGCGACGACACGGCCGCCATCGCCCGCGAGGCCGGAGCCACGGTCTTCCACGTCGACGAGCTCCTGCCGCACGCCGGCACCCGGCCCGGCAAGGGCGAGGCGATGTGGAAGGCGCTGGCGGTGATGTCCGGCGACCTCGGCATCTACCTCGACGCGGACGTGCAGGACTTCAGCGCCGACTTCGTGATCGGCCTGCTCGGTCCGCTGCTGCTCGACGACTCGCTGGTGTTCGTCAAGGCGTTCTACGACCGGCCGTGGGCGTCGGGCCCCGCGCGGTCATCCGGTGGCGGCCGGGTCACCGAGCTGGTCGCCCGGCCGCTGATCGCCGACCACGCACCGCAGCTCGCCGCCTTCGTCCAGCCGCTCGCCGGCGAGTGCGCGTTCCGGGTCGAGGCGCTGCGCGCGGTCCCGTTCGTGTCCGACTACGGCGTCGACATCGGGCTCATGATCGACGTGGAGCGTCAGCACGGCCTCGCCGCGATGGCCCAGGTCGATCTCGGTCTGCGCCGCCACCGGCATCAGGACCTCGTCGCCCTCAGCGCCATGACACAGCACGTCCGGGCAGCCTTTGAGCTGCGGGTCGCGCCGAACGGAGGTGACGTCGTCGAGAGCACCGCGGTCGTCTTCCACCGTGACGGCCGCGCGATGGAGATGTCCGAACGGACCATCACCACCGTCCTCCGCCCCCCGATCGCCGACGTCCGCACACCCTGACGTCCCCGCTGAGTGTGACGTTTCGGCGGCAAGCCACGCGGAGTCGGGCGCCGAAACGTCACACTCAGCGGGAACTAGACTCAGTGGGAACTAGAGAGACCGGCGACGATGAGCTCTGCGAGCGATCGGTAGGCGGCGGAGTCGTCGAGCCCCGTCGCGGCTGCGATGTCGCCGCGGTGGATCGACTGCATGACCTGACCGGCGACGGCGGCGACGAAGCGCGCGTCGGCCGACGGATCGGCGTCCGCGACGAGCTGCCGGACGCGGTCGGCGGCGGCCCGGGTGTTGTCGCGGTAGATCTCCCGCGCCGGCGCGAACGCCTGGACGTCGGCGAAGAAGGCCGGCGAGGCGGGGGCGAGCTCGACCGAGATCGCGCCGAGGTAGACCCGGATGCGGTCCATCGGGGTCGCCGCACGGGCGAGCGACGCCTCCACGCGATCGGTCGCGTCGCGGAAGAACGTCCGCACGACGGCGATGAGCAGCTGCTCCTTGCTGGCGGCGATGCCGTACAGCGTGCTCTTGGAGCACCTCAGCCGGCGGGCCACGTCCGCCATGGAGAGGTCGGAGAATCCCTCCGCGAGGATCACGGGGATGAGCTCGCCCAGCAGCGTCGACGTCCGTGCCGTCGCGCCCCGTTGCTCGGTCATGGCACGGACGGTACCACGATCGGATCTGAGGTACTGTTTCCGGTACTGCGCCTACCGAGGAGGAACATGCCGGCCGAACGTCTCATGCCGACCGCCGAGTCCAGCGACCTGATCGAGCTGACCCGCAGCATCGTGGACAAGGAGCTGCGTCCCGCGATCGCCGATCTCGACGCCCGTGCTGAGTTCCCACGGGAGATCTTCCGGACCTTGGGCCGTGCGGGCCTCCTGAGCCTGCCGTACCCCGAAGAGCTCGGTGGGGGCGGGCAGCCGTACGAGGTGTACCTGCAGGCCCTCGAGGAGATCGCCTCGGCCTCCGCCAGCGTCGGCGTGGGCGTCAGCGTCCACGCGCTCTCCTGCTTCGGTCTCTTCACGGCCGGCACCGACGCGCAGAAAGAGCGCTGGCTGCCCGAGATGCTGTCCGGTGACCAGCTGGGCGCCTACTGCCTGTCGGAGGCCCACGCCGGCTCCGACCCGGCCGCCATGAAGACCCGCGCGGTCCTGGACGGCGACGAATACGTCATCAGCGGTGCCAAGGCCTGGACCACGCATGGCGGCAAGGCCGACTTCTACAAGGTCATGGCGCGGACGTCCGACGACGGCGGACGCGGAATCTCCTGCTTCCTCGTGCCGGCCGATGCACCGGGCCTGACCGCGGACACCCCCGAGCAGAAGATGGGGCTGATGTCGTCGACGACCGCCACGATGCTGTTCGATGACGTGCGCATCCCGGCCGAGCGCCGTCTCGGCGCCGAGGGCCAGGGGCTGCCGATCGCGCTCGCGGGGCTGGACTCCGGACGCCTCGGCATCGCCGCCGTCGCGACCGGACTCGCACAGGAGGCGCTCGACCTCGCGGTGAGATACGCCAAGGAGCGGGAGACCTTCGGCCGGCGGATCATCGACCACCAGGGGCTCGGCTTCCTGCTCGCCGACATGGCGGCCGCCGTCGAGTCCGCACGTGCCACGTACCTGGCCGCGGCCCGCCGCAAGGACGCTGGCCTGCCTTTCTCGCGCCAGGCCTCCATCGCCAAGATGGTGTGCACCGACAACGCCATGAAGGTCACCACCGACGCCGTGCAGGTCCTCGGCGGAGCCGGCTACACCAAGGACTTCCCGGCCGAGCGCTACATGCGGGAGGCCAAGGTCATGCAGATCTTCGAAGGCACCAACCAGATCCAACGACTCGTCATCAGCCGCGACCTCGCACGCTGAGCGACCTCGTCTCGAACCCGTCCACGAACCAGGAGAACCATGCAGCTCACCGACACCGCCGCGATCGTCACGGGCGGAGCCTCAGGACTCGGCGCCGCGACCGCCGCGGCCCTCGCCGCACAGGGGGCGTCGGTCTACGCGATCGACCTCCAGGCCTCGATCGACCAGGCCCCGACTCTCGCCGGGGTGACCTACCTGGCCGCCGACGTCACCGACGAGCAGCAGGTGCGCGCCGCCGTGGCCACCGCTGCGGAGTCCGCTCCCCTGCGCACCGTCGTCAACTGCGCCGGCATCGGGCCGTCAGCCCGCATCCTCGGTCGCAAGGGCGTCCACGACCTCGGCCTGTTCGCCAAGATCGTCCAGGTCAACCTGGTCGGCACCTTCACCGTGCTGGCGCTGGCCGCCGAGGCCATCGCCCGGACCGAGCCCGACGAGAACGGGCAGCGCGGCGTCATCGTCAACACCGCGTCGATCGCGGCGTACGACGGGCAGATCGGCCAGGTCGCCTACGCCTCGTCCAAGGGGGGCATCGTCGGGATGACCCTGCCCGCGGCGCGCGACCTCGCGCAGCACGGCATCCGCGTGTGCACGATCGCGCCCGGCATCGTCAACACCCCGATGCTCGCGACCGTGAGCGAGGAGTTCCGGGCAGGCCTCGCGGCCGGCGTCCCGTTCCCGCAGCGCCTGTGCGAGCCCTCGGAGTACGCCAAGCTCGTGACGATGATCGTCGACCACGACTACCTCAACGGCGAGACGATCCGGATGGACGGCGCCCTGCGCATGGCGCCGCGCTAGCCCGACGGAGCCGATCCGGCCCCGCTCGCCTCAGTGGTGGGCGGGGCTGTTGTCGCTCGTGGTGGCGACCTCGGTGCTGGGCGAGGCCGGCACGAAGTTGCGGCGCGCCGTCAGTAGGCCGAACAGGGCGACCAGCACGAACAGGCCGACGGTGCCGCCGCCGAACAGGATCAGCGAGTCGAGGTTGCTGCGGTCCGCGTTCTCCGGCCAGGCCGGGCCCGTGGGCGCGTCGGCGAAGGCGGCGCCCGAGCCGGCGATGAACGTCACGACGGTGGCGAGCACGAGTCCGAGCACGCGAGCAGGAGTCTTCATGGCCCCATCGTAGCCACCCGTAGGGTGGAGGAATGCCTCACCTCGACATCAACTGGAAGCTCCCTGAGGGCAAGGCCTACGAGTGGTTCATCGCCACACCCGGCAGCATCGTGCTGGTCATCGTCATCGGCTTGGTGTTCCGCTGGTTCGTCTGCCGCGCGATCGACCGGCTGGTCGCCCGGGCGGGCAAGGGCGCCGTGCCCGGCGTCATCGCCAACACCCGGGGCGGTGAGTTCCTGGCCGGCCTGAAGCCCGCCAACCACGCCCGCCGGCAGCAGCGCGCGGAGACGATGGGCTCGCTGCTCAAGAGCTTCGCGACCGGCCTCATCCTCACGATCGTCACGATCAGCGTCCTTGCGAAGCTCGGCATCAACATCGCACCGATCATCGCCAGTGCCGGCATCGTCGGCGTCGCGCTGGGCTTCGGCGCGCAGAACCTGGTCAAGGACTTCCTGTCCGGCATCTTCATGATCCTGGAGGACCAGTACGGTGTCGGCGACTCCGTCGACCTCGGCGAGGCCACCGGGGTCGTCGAGGCGGTCGGCCTGCGCGTCACCCGCCTGCGCGACGTCAACGGGACCGTCTGGTACGTCCGCAACGGCGAGATCCTGCGGGTCGGCAACCAGAGCCAGAACTGGGCCAGGACGGTCCTGGACATCACGGTGTCGTACGAGACCGACCTGGACCGTGTGCAGGAGATCTTGCAGGACGTCGCGACCTCGACCTACGAGGAGCCCCAGTTCCACGACGTCATCATCGAGCCCCCCGAGGTGTGGGGGGTCGAGCGCTTCGACAAGGATGGGGTCGTGGTCCGCGTCGTGCTGAAGACGGCCCCGGCCCAGCAGTGGCTGGTCGCCCGGGCGATGCGCCGACGCATCAAGGCCGAGTTCGACCGGGCCGGCATCCGCATCCCCACGTCGTTCTCGACCATCCGCACAGACAGCGAACAGCCATGACCGACACCGAGCAGACGTTCTACGACGCGATCGGCGGTCACGACACCATCAAGCTGATCGTGGACACCTTCTACGCCGGAGTCGCGGGCGACGAGGTGCTGCGTCCCCTCTATCCCGAAGAGGACCTCGGGCCGGCGGCCCACCGCTTCACGATGTTCCTGGAGCAGTACTGGGGCGGTCCGACCGTCTACTCCGAGCAGCGCGGTCACCCGCGCCTGCGGATGCGGCACGTGTCGTTCGTCGTCGACGACCAGGCGCGCGTCCACTGGCTCAAGCACTTCAGGGCCGGGCTCGACAAGGCCGCCCTGTCCCCCGAGCACGACGCGCAGTTCTGGGCCTACGTGCAGCACGCCGCACAGTTCATGGTCAACGCCCCCGGCCCCGCCTGAGCCCTACCGCCTGCACGAGGCGTCAGCCGACCAGCGCCTCGAGGGTGGCGCGCTCGTCGTCGTCCAGACGGCGTGCACGCTGGGACTCCAGGTCGAAGCCGACCAACACGCTCGTCGAGCGGGCGATGATGCCCCCGCCGTCCGACAGCTCGGCCTCGATGGTCAGCGATCCGCCGCCGACCCGGCTGAGACGCATCGAGATGTCGTAGGCCTCCGCCCGCCACGGGAGCGGCCGGGCCTGCTGCACGCTGACCGTGCCCACCACGAAGCTCCCGGGCGTGACACGTCCGAGCCGGGTCGACAGGTAGAGGACCCGTGCCTCCTGGAACAGCTCGAACATCTTGGTGACGCTGACCAGGCCTGAGCTGTCGAGGTCGGCGCGCCTGACCCGGATCGACAGTGCCTCTCCCGGCGGCGTGTGGGGCACGATCGGGACGAGGCCACCGAGCTCGGTGGCGATGTCGGCGAACACGTCGTCCGCCCCCTCGCTGCGGATCTCCTGACGCAGCTCGGCCCCCTCGAGCGAGGAGACCACGACGACGGGCCGGCTGCTCAGCAGCAGCGGGCGCCGGTAGCGGACCGTCACACTGCGAACAGTCGCCTCTGCCACGCCCTCGCCGAGCAGCTCGCGCGCCTCGGCCGCGTAGGCCACGTACACGACGTTGTTGACATGGTTGAGCGAGTCGAGATCCGCCCAGCGCATGGGGATCTCGTGGACGACCGCGTCAGTTGAAGGCACGCGCCAGATGATGCCAGACGGGCTCAGGCGCTGGCGGTCTCGTCGATCTCGATGATCGGGTCACCCTCCTGGACGATCTGGCCCAGCTCGACGAGGATCTTGCTCACGTGCCCGCCGACCTGTGCGACGAGCGGGATCTCCATCTTCATCGACTCGAGGACGGCGAGGACATCGCCGGCCGCGACCTGGTCACCCTCACGGGCGACGATCTTCCACACGTTCGAGACGATCTCGGCCCTGGCGAGGTACATCAGACCGCCGATCCGTGGGTCAGCATGCGCAGGGCGGCCACCATGCGGTCGCGCGTCTCCTCGGGATGGATCACGTCGTCGACGATGCCGGCCTCGGCCGCGAGGTACGGCCGGGCGACCTCCTCGCGATAGACCGCCGCGAGCTCGTCGCGCAGCGCCGTCGGGTCCTCTGCCTCCTTCAGGGCGCGGCGGTGCAGGAGGGCGACGGCCCCACCCGGTCCCATGACGGCGATCTCGGAGTTCGACCACGCCCAGTTGGCGTGGGCTCCCAGCGAGGCCGATCCCATGGCGATGTACGCACCGCCGTACGACTTGCGGACGACGACCGTGAGCTTGGGGCTCTTGGTGTCGACGTAGGCCTTGAGGAGCTTGGCGCCATGCGTGATGACGCCTCGCCCCTCCTCGACGGTGCCGGGCAGGAAGCCGGGCACGTCGACGAAGGTGAGGACCGGGAGGTCGAACCGTCCGCAGAACTCGACGAAGCGGGCGGCCTTGACCGACGCCTTCGAGTCGAGGATGCCGCCGCGGGCGTTGGGCTGGTTCGCGAGCACGCCGACCGCGTGGCCGTCGAGCCGGGCGAACAGCGTCAGGATGCTCGGCGCGTGCTCGGGCATCAGCTCGAGCCGGGCGCCGTTGTCGAGCACGCCGTCCAGGAGCTTGTTCATGTCGAAGACGATGCTGGACTTCTCGGGGACCAGCGTCGGCAGCGCGGCAGCAGCGTGGGGGTTGGCCGGCACCGCGTCGTGGCGCTTCTGGCGGCCACCCTTGTGGGTCGGCAGGAACGACAGGAGCAGGCGCGTCGCGTGGAACGCCTCCTCCTCGTTGTCGACCTCGAGGTGGGCGACGCCGCTGACCTTGGTGTGCAACGCCGATCCGCCGATGTCCTCGGCGGACGCGTCCTCGCCGGTCGCGGCCTTGACGATGTCGGGGCCGGTCAGGAACATCTGGCCCTGCTCCTTGACCATGATCGTCCAGTCGGTCAGGGCCGGCGAGTACGCCGCGGCGCCGGCGCACGGACCCAGGATCAGGGAGATCTGCGGGATGCGGCTCTGCGCCTCGATGTTGAGCGCGAAGATGCCGCCGCAGCCGTGCAGCGCGAAGATCCCGTCGTGGATGCGCGCTCCGCCCGAGTCGTTGATGTAGACGATCGGGTAGCCCTTGTCGATCGCGAAGCGCTGTGCCTTCTGGATCGCCTCGGCCATGACGGCGCCGATCGCGCCGGAGGCGACAGCGGCGTCGTGGGAGACGACGACGACCGAGTGTCCGTCGGTCGTGCCCCATCCCGCCACGACACCGCTGCCCGCGCCGGCTCCTGCCGATCGCATCGGGGCCATCTCGACGAAGCTGCCCTCGTCGACCAGCATCTCGGCGCGTTCCCGGGCGGTGTAGACCCTCTTGCCCTTGGGCTCGACTCGCGCGAACCGGTCAGTGCGGCGCTGCGTGAGCACCGTTCGCTGGTCGGCCGGCGCAGATGCTTCGACGACTTCGTTGTGGTCGGTCTTCGGCACGTCGAACTCCTAAACATGAGGTTTTCCTCAACTATACACAAACATGAGGAATCCTTCATCTTCTGGGACTGACAAATCTCGAGGTGATCTCGCGCACGCCGTGCCGGGTGCGCTACCGTGCTGGGGACTTCACTAAGCAAGCGCTTAGGCGCACCCCCGAGGAGTAGACGTGACCGAGACCCGTACCGCAATCGTGACCGGAGCAGCCCGAGGCATCGGCGCCGCCGTGGCCAAGCGCCTGGCCGCCGACGGCTTCAAGGTGGCCGTCGTCGACCTCGACGCCGCTGCGTGCGCCGGCACCGTCGACGCCATCACCGAGGCCGGTGGCCAGGCCCTCGCCGTCGGCGCCGACGTCAGCGACGAGGCCAAGGTCGCGGCGGCGTTCGAGACGATCGTGGCCGAGCTCGGTGCGCCGACCGTCCTGATCAACAACGCCGGCATCCTGCGCGACAACCTGCTGTTCAAGATGTCCGCCGAGGACTGGGACCTGGTCATGGGCGTGCACCTGCGCGGCGCGTTCCTCATGGCCAAGTACGCCCAGAAGCACATGACCGAGGCGAAGTACGGCCGCATCGTCAACCTGTCGAGCACCTCGGCGCTGGGCAACCGCGGCCAGGCCAACTACTCGGCCGCCAAGGCGGGGCTGCAGGGCTTCACCAAGACCCTCGCGATCGAGCTCGGCAAGTTCGGTGTCACGGCCAACGCGATCGCGCCGGGCTTCATCCAGACCGACATGACCGCCGCGACGGCCGAGCGGATGAAGGTCCCGTTCGACGACTTCATCAAGTTCAGCGCCGACCAGATCCCGGTCGCCCGCGTCGGCCAGCCCGAGGACATCGCCCACACGGCGTCGTTCCTCGTCAGCGAGGGTGCCGGCTTCGTGTCCGGCCAGGTCATCTACGTCGCCGGCGGACCGAAGGACTGACGGCGCCATGACAGATCCCCAGGGGCTGGACACCGCCGCCGTCGCCCGGTGGCTCTCGGCGGTGTCGCCCGACGCCGTCGCCGGCCCGTTCGAGGCAAGCCTCATCACGGGCGGCAAGTCCAACCTGACCTATCTGGTCACCGACGGCGTGCACGACTACGTCGTCCGGCGTCCGCCCCTGGGGCACGTCCTCGCAACGGCGCACGACATGGCCCGGGAGCACCGGGTCATGGCGGCGCTCGCCGACACGGCCGTGCCGGTCCCCCGCATGGTCGCGCTGTGCGAGAACGTCGACGTCATCGGGTCGCCGTTCTACGTCATGGACCGGGTGGCCGGTACGCCGTACAGCCGCGCGGCCCAGCTCGAGCCCCTCGGGCCCGAGCGCACCCGCACGATCACCGAGCGCATGGTCGACACCCTGGTCGACCTGCACGCGATCGAGTACCGCGAGGTCGGGCTCGGCGAGTTCGGCCGCCCCGAGGGCTACCTCGAGCGCCAGGTCCGCCGGTGGAAGAAGCAGCTCGCCGCGTCGACGAGCCGCGAGCTGCCCGGGATGGACGAGCTCGTGGCGCACCTCGAGAGCAACATCCCGGCCTCCGGCGACGGCACGATCGTCCACGGCGACTTCCGGCTCGACAACCTCCTGGTCGAGGACGACCGGGTGACGGCGGTGCTCGACTGGGAGATGAGCACGTTGGGCGATCCGCTGACCGACGTCGCGATCCTGCTGGCGTACCAGCAGCTGGCCGAGGCGGCTCCTCCGTCGTCGTCCGGCGGCGCGGTCGTGACCGACGCCCCGCTGGCGCCGGGCTACCTGAGCTCCGACGAGGTCATCGCGCGCTATGCCGCGGGATCGGGTCGGGACGTCAGCGACCTCGGCTACCACCTGTCCCTCGCGTTCTTCAAGCTCGCCGTGATCCTCGAGGGAATCCACCTGCGGCACACCCAGGGACAGACCGTCGGGGCGGGCTTCGACGGCATCGGCGACATGATCGCGCCGCTGATATCCGCGGGACGCGCCGCTTCGCGCTAGGGTTGCGCGCGTGACAGCCGAGATCCTCGAACCCCGGCGACGCCCGACGCAGGAGCGCAGCCACAAGAAGTTCGACCACCTGCTGCAGGTGGCGCGTGAGCTGCTGCTGGACGTCGGTTTCGAGTCGTTCACGTGCGAGGAGGTCGCACACCGGGCCGGGCTGCCGATCGGGACGCTCTACCAGTTCTTCCAGAACAAGTACGTCATCGTGTGCGAGCTCGACCGGGTCGACGCCGTGGCGGTGCGTCTGGAGCTGCAGAGCTTCGCGGACGCGATCCCGTCGCTCGACTGGCTCAAGTTCCTCGACCGGCTCGTCGACCACATGGCGGCGCTGTGGGCCAACGACCCGTCCCGCCGCGCGGTGTGGCTCGCGGTGCAGTCGACCCCGGCGACCCGGGCGACCGCCGCGGTGACCGAGCGCGAGCTCGCCGCCGAGGTGTCGCGGGCGCTGGCCCCCCTGACCCCCGGAACCCCCCGCGAACGCCGCACGATCATGGCCGAGGTGCTGGTCCACGTCGTCTACTCGATGCTCAACTTCTCGATCCGCGACGGCCAGGAGCACAGCGAGTCGATCATCGAGCTGAAGCGTCTCCTCGCGGCGTACCTGCTGAGCGCCGAGCACTCCTGACTCACCCGGGGGCGTCGGTTTACCACGGTCCCTGAGCAAACCTGCACGTCCCGCAGGAAGTTTCCCCCGGTGCGCGCAGGACTGCTCTGGGGCGTCACGCCATCCACACCCGGATGATGTCCGCCCGGCCGTGCACAGGACCGGACGAGGACGCCCCGCTGCCGCCCGAGGCAGCGCCACCCTCGGATCATGGACGATCTCATTCCCATAGCCGAGGCCAACGGCGGCTACCTCATGCGGCACCAGCTCATCGCCATCGGATACTCCGACCGGACGATCCGCCACGCCGTCAAGACCGGGCGCCTGACCCGCCTGCGGCACGGGACGTACGCCGTCACCGCGATGCACCGGATGCGGGACGCAGCGGCACGTCACTGCGTCCTGGTCCGCAGCGTGCTCGACAAGCTCGGGCCCGACGTGGT
>JAOPWZ010000003.1 GCA_025965435.1 Aeromicrobium sp. | reverse complement strand
CACCCCCGAACCCAGGAGCGCTCATGACCGTCCTTCGCACCCTCACTCCCCGCACCGCACGCCGTGTCGTCGTGGCGGGGCTCGCCGCCAGTGCCGTCGCCATGACCGGCATCGGCTACGCCGCGGGTGAGCAAGACTTCGCCATCGTCCCCACCATCGCCGCGCCGCAGCCGGCGCTGGTCCAGCAGCAGCACGCCGAGAGCGGACACCCCGGAGGACGGTGGTCGACAGATCAGTCACCCTTCGCCGGCTCCGGCGGACCGTTCCAGCAGACCGAGCCGACGGAGGGATCGACGAACGAGAGCACCGCGACCGACGCGACGGCCGACCAGGAGCTCGGCCTCGTTTACGTCAACACGACGCTCGACTACGGGAGCGGGCAGGCCGCCGGCACGGGGATGGTCCTGACCTCGGACGGCGAGATCCTGACCAACCACCACGTCGTGCAGGGAGCGACCTCGATCTCGGTGCAGGTGATCTCGACCGGACGGACCTACGACGCCGACGTCGTCGGCTACGACGCAACCCACGACGTCGCCGTGCTGCAGCTGGACGGCGCCAGTGGTCTCGCACCCGTCACGACGGACGTCGAGGAGGCCGTCCAGGTCGGCGACACCGTCACAGGTGTCGGCAACGCGTTCGGCGACGGCGGCGCCGCCAGTGCCGCGGCCGGTACGGTCGTCGCGCTCGACCAGTCGATCACGGTCTCCGACGAGACCGGCGGGACATCGAGCCGGCTCAGCAACCTGATCCAGGTCGATGCCGACATCATCGCCGGCGACTCAGGTGGAGCCCTCTACGACGACGACGGCGAGGTCGTCGGCATGAACACTGCAGCGTCGAGCGGCAGCAGCGATGTCACCGGCTACGCGGTGCCCATCGCCCAGGCACTGGAGATCGTCGAGCAGGTCGAGAGCGGCGACCAGTCCGCCGACGTCGAGATCGGCAACCACGGCTACCTCGGCGTGTCGTTGTCGGCCGACGTCACCGGCGCGCTCGTGGCCGGCGTCGTGAACGACTCCCCGGCCGAGTCGGCGGGGTTGACCGCAGGGAGCACGATCACCTCGCTCGACGGGGCCGCCGTGACCTCGGCGGACGCCTTGTCGGCAGCCGTCGCGGCGCTCGAGGTCGGCGACCGCGTCACGCTGGCCTGGACAGACACCTCGGGCCAGGCCCACCACGAGTCCGTCACGCTCGGCGAAGGTCCGGTGGCCTGACCGGCTGGGTCCCGGCGGAGCGGTCGCGAGGCGACCGGCCGGCGACGGCCCGATAACCTGACTCCATGACCGTCACACTGCGCGACGACGACCTCGTTCTCGAGCCCATCTCCCGGTCCGACGAGCTCATCGAGTTCGCGATCGTGCTGGCGGGCGAGCCGGTCGGCACCGTGGCCTTCCGGCTCGAGGAGGACGCCACGGCGTCGATCCGCTGGAGCTCCAGCATCGAGCAGGCCTTCGTCCTCGCCCGCGCCCTCCGGCTCGCGATCGATCATGCCTTCGCCGCGCTCCCCGTCGCGCGCGTTGAGGTCCGCCTCCCCCTCGATGCCAGCCCCGACGTCCGCGCAGCGTCGATCAGCGGGCTGCGACGCGAGGGCGTCGTCCGGATGCCCGGCGACCAGCCCGACCTGGTCCTCATGGCCCGCCTGGTGGACGATCCGCGGTCCGACAGCCGCGACGGATTCATCGCGGTGCTGAACGCAGGCCTGCCGACGAAGCGCGTCATCGGCCAAGGCCTGCTGCGCGACGAGCGTGGGCGCGTGCTGCTGTGCGAGCTGACGTACAAGAAGGAGTGGGACCTGCCCGGCGGCGTCATCGAGGTCGGCGAGGCGCCGTCCGTCGGGCTCGTCCGTGAGCTGGAGGAGGAGCTCGGCATCACGGCCGAGGTGCACGACCTGGTCACCGTCAACTGGCTGCCGGCCTGGCGCGGCTGGGACGATGCCTGCATCTTCCTGTTCGACCTCGGCGTCGTCGACAGCTCGATCACCGACGGCATGACGCTGCAGCCCAGCGAGATCAAGGCCGTGCACTGGTGCGATCCCGACGACGTCCGGGCGCACGCCGCGGCCGCCGCCATCGAGCTCCTGGACGCCATCGAGCTCGGCCGCGTCCCCAGCTACCGCGAGGCCCCCAAGGCCGCCGAGTAGCGCCGCTCCTCGCCGGTCAACGGGCCGGGGTGGCGCTGCCGTTCTCGCCGCTGACGACGCCGCCGTACTGGCCCAGGGCGCGGGGCTTGCCCTTGCCGCCCGGGAGGTGCAGGAGCACCTGGTGCAGGTAGCTCAGCTTGCCGGACCCGGAGATGCCCTCGGACAGGAAGGCCTGCTGAGGCGAGCCTTCCGGCCAGGTGACGGTGAGGCCGTCGGCGACCGTGTAGGTGTCCTGCCGCAGCAACGTGACGAAGGCCAGGGCGCCACCATCGGCGGTCCGCAGGGCGTACCGCACGTCCTGCGCCTCCCACTCCTGCGTGAACTTCACGTCCTCGAGGCCGCCGTTGGTCGCCGCCGCCCCGCGCATCTGCTTGATGAACGAGTCCTGCGCGAACGCGGCCGACTCCGGCGCCTCGGGATCGGCGAGCACCGCCGCATAGGCCGATGCCGCCTCCTGCGGTGACATCGACATGCCCACGCCGTCGTCGGGGGCGACCGTCAGGGCCGCCCCGTCCTTGCGCCGGATGCCCGGGATGGTCGTCTCGGCCAGGGCCTCAGGACTCGCCGTCAGCAGCCAGGGCGCGACCGACGACGACCGCTCGAACACCTGGACCCGGTTGACGCCCAAGGCCCCGTCACGCACGACGGCGAAGAACCACAGGGGGTACTTCTTGAAGCGCGGGGTCTCGACGTCGGTGACCTCGACCGCCGCGGTGTCACCCTTCTGCGTCTTGGCCAGGCGCTGCGAGACCTCGAACGATCCGGTGTCGATCGCGAGCACGGCGTCGGTCTCGACGGTCGACAGCGGCTTCGGGTCGAGCAGCTCGATCGCGGAGTTGCGGACCTCGCGGTAACGCTCGAACACGTCGGTGACCTCGGCCCGGCGCGCCGCGCTCTTGTCGAGCGTGACGTCGTCGCGCTGGTGCGGCACCGCACACGCAGCAAGCGCCAGGGAGCAGACCAGCGCCGGGACCACGAGCAGCCGCCTCATGGCTTGTCCTCCTCGTCGACGATCTCGAACTCGGCCAGCTCGTCGGCACTCACTTCGTGCTCCACGCCGTCCTCGTCGACGTACACGTAGACGACCGCCTCGTCCGTCGCGGCCGGCTCGGTGTCGGGCACCGGCAACGGGTCTGGCTCGGCCGCGATCTCCGCCGCGGTCAGCACGCCGGGCACCCTGAACTGGGGCACGGTGGGCACCGGCTCGGTGGGCTCCGGCTCGGCCTGCACGGGCGTGGGTCCCCCGACGACCAGGGCGTCCGCGTCCTCGAGCTCGACCTCCTCGACGACGTCGAGCCGTGCTGCCTCCTCGGCCGAGATCTCGTGCTCCACGCCGTCCTCGTCGATGTAGACGTAGACGACCTCTTCCTCGAGGTCGTCGCCGTCGCCGGCCCGCAGGCCGCGCACGACGAGCAGACCCAGCCACACGAGCCCCAGGCCCAGCAGCAGCAGCGCGAGACCCTTCGCGAACCCGCCCTTGACCCCGTACGCCACGGTGACCTCCAGCCCCGACAGGTTCGACGACCCGACCGACAGGATCGCCAGCGAGACCGTCTGGTCGGGCAGCCGCGTGCTGATGGACGCTCCACCGAGGCCGGCCGAGCTGTCGATCCACCAGTCGAGCGCCGTGGGCGCGCCCGGCAGGTTGGCCGTGCCCTCGACGTCACGGGTCCCGAGCTCCCACGGACGCTTGAACTCCGTCACCTCGAGGCGCTGCGCCTTGCCGACGAAGTCCTGGACGTCGACGGCATTGCCGAGACCGACGAAGATGGGCTTGCGCACGGGCACCTCCGCGAGGACGTCGATCTGCACGTCGGCCCAGCGGATGACCTCGGGTGCCGTGACGACGGCGATGTCATCGGTCTCGATCGCGTGCGGCCCGGTGGTGAGCCGGCTGTCGGGGCCGAGCACGACCATGACCGCCACACCCGCGATCGCGGCGAGCACGCCGAGCACGGACAGCGCCCAGCCCACCCACGTCGCCCGCATCCGAATGCTCCCTCTCGCACCACCTCCGCCGGTGACGCCGCCCCGACCCTACCCTCGGCGGGCCGATAATTCGGTGAGGTCACGGCGGGTCGCGGCGGCTCGGTGCCGCGCCCGCGCAGCGATCAGAACAGAGCCGTCGCGAGCGAGCGACGCGCCGTCATGACCACGGGATCGGCGATGCCGACGACCGTGAACAGCTCGAGCAGACGCTCACGGACGATGTCCCGCTCGTCGCCCGACGTCTTGCGGACCAGCGCGATGAGCCGCTCGAAGGCGTCCTCGAGGTGGCCGCCGCTGATGTCGAGATCGGCGACCAGCATCTGCGCCTCGAGGTCGTCGGGCCGGTCGGCCGCCGCAGCCCGGGCCGCCTGCAGGTCGGCGTTCTTGGTGCGCGAGAGCCACTTGACCCGTGCCAACCGCTCCGCGACCTCGACATCGGCCGGGTACTGCACCCGGAGCTTCTCGTACTCCGCGACGGCGGTGTCGAAGTCGCTGGCCATGAAGGCGTCCTCGGCTGCGACGAAGCGCGGGTCCTCGGGCTCCTGCGGCTCCTCGCCGGCGGCGGGTGCCCCACCGACGGGCTGCGCGCGACCCGTCAGTCCGTTCTCGGCCGCGATGCGCACGAGCTCGTCGAAGTAGCGTCGCATCTCCGGCTCGTCGACCGTCCCCTGGAACAACGGCACGGGCTGACCCTTGACCAGGCCCGCGACGTACGGAACGCCCTGGGCGCCCAGGGCCTGGGCGATCTGCGGGCTGGTGTCGACGTCGACCCGAGCCAGCACGATCTGGCCGGCGTACGAGTCGATCACCGTGCCGAGCGTGTCGTTGAACGCACCGCTCTGCGGCGCCCGTCCCGACCACAGGCCGAGCACCACGACGTACGACATCGAGCCCTCGATCGCGACGGACTGGAAGGTCGTCTCGTCGACGTCGACGACGTACGAGCCCCCGCCGCCTGACGCGGCAGGTGTCGGGCGCGCGGCGGGCTGCTTGAGAGCGGACAGATCGATGGCTCCGGGACGCGAGAAGTTCATGCCCCCAGTGTAGGAAGACGTTCCCCGAGTCGGGTCAGTTGCCGTCCATCAGCCGTTGCTCCATGGTCTTGCCGCGCAGGCCCGACCGCTGGATGACCCGCTGGATCGTGAGATCGCGGCCGTCGGGGTCTCCGATGAAGCGGATGTGCCGCAGTCCCTGTGCCTGCGCCGCGGACTCGAAGATGAAGTGGCCGTAGCCGATCATGCGTCCCAGCAGCGGCTTCTCGACCGTGATGTCCAGGATGCGGGTGATCGGCATCGTCGCGAGACGCACCGAGAACACACCGCTCATGCGGAAGACCCGCATGTTGGTGATGACGAAGACGTCGCGGTGCTCGCGGGCCGTCAGGTAGAGCGCGTGCAGCGCCACCCCGAGGAACACCAGGATGAACAGCCAGCCGAGCGAGATCGGCCCGACGAACGCCAGCACCAGCGCCAGCAACGCGCCGAACGCCTCGGCGACGGGACGCCAGAACACGATGTAGTGGTGACGCACCAGGTCGACGACGATCTCGCCTTCGTCCGCGAGGAGATGTCGGTCGACATCCTGTTCGGGCAGCCGATCCAGCAGTGCCCGGATCATGGCGCGGCTACTCCACCAGCTCGTTGAAGAAGACGCCGATCTGCTCGAAGGCGTCCATGATGCCGCCGAAGGCGTCGCTCACGACGTCCGCGGCGTTGGCCGGCGTGCTCAGCAGGTAGAAGATGACGAACCCGACGACGAGCAGCACGAGGATGTTCTTCAGCACGCGCCCATTCTGCGCACAGCTCCCGGCCGTCTCGGCGCAGGCGCGCCGCACTGGCAGCGGCGGGAGTTGCCGCTAGAGGGTCTCGACCAGCGTGTCGGCCGCCGCGAACGGGTCGGTCTGCCCGGCCAGCACCTGAGCGGCGAGCGTGTCGAGCCGGGCATCACCCGACAGGTGGGCGAACCGCGACCGGACCTCGGTGAGAGCCAGTGCCTCGATCTCGCGGCGCACGCGCGCGAGGCGGCGACGGGTCAGCTCGCCGGACTCCTCGAGGTGCCGGTGGTGCGTCGAGATGGCCTCGACGACCTCGTCGACCCCCTCGCCGGACGTCGCGGTCGTCAGCAGGATCGGCGGCTTCCAGGCACCGTCGGCGCGGTCGGTCATGCCGATGACCGACCGAAGCTCGCGGCGGGTCGACTGGGCGCCCTCGCGATCGGCCTTGTTGACGACGAAGACGTCGCCGATCTCCAGGATCCCCGCCTTGGCCGCCTGGATGCCGTCACCCATGCCGGGCGCCAGCAATACGAGCGTCGTGTCGGCGAGCCCGGCGATCTCGACCTCGGACTGGCCGACGCCGACGGTCTCGACCAGCACGACGTCGCACCCGGCCGCGTCGAGCACGCGCAACGCCTGGGGAGCCGTGGCCGACAGCCCGCCCAGGTGGCCGCGGCTGGCCATCGAGCGGATGTAGACGCCCTCGTCGAGCGCGTGGTCCTGCATGCGGACCCGGTCGCCGAGCAGCGCCCCACCGGAGAACGGCGACGTCGGGTCGACGGCCAGCACCCCGACCCGACGGCCCTGCGCGCGCAGGGCCGTCACGAGGGCCGACGTCGACGTCGACTTGCCCACGCCCGGCGAGCCCGTGATGCCGACGATGTGCGCGCCACCGACGAGCGGCGTCAACGCGGCGCTGACCTCCCGCAGCGACGGCGAGCGGTCCTCGACCAACGAGATCAGCCGCGCCACCGCGCGTGGTTCTCCGGCCTGCGCGCGTTGCACCAGGTCGGCCACGTCGAGGGCGCGACTGTCCCGACTCACTACGGGGTGACTACTTCTTGGGGACGCGGAGGATCAGCGCGTCACCCTGGCCACCGCCGCCGCACAGGGCCGCGGCGCCGATGCCGCCGCCACGGCGTCCGAGCTCGAGCGCGAGGTGCAGCACGACGCGGGCGCCGGAGGCACCGATCGGGTGGCCCAGCGCGATGGCGCCGCCGTTGACGTTGACGATGTCGGCGTCGATGCCGAGCTCCGCGGTGCTCGCGATGCCGACGGCGGCGAAGGCCTCGTTGAGCTCGACCAGGTCGAGGTCGGCCGCGGTGATGCCTTCCTTCTCGAGCGCGTTCTTGATCGCGTTGGCCGGCTGGCTCTGCAGGCTCGAGTCGGGGCCTGCGACGACGCCGGCGGCGCCGATCTCGGCGATCCAGGTCAGGCCGAGCTCCTCGGCCTTGGCCTTGCTCATCACGACGACCGCTGCGGCGCCGTCGGAGATCTGGCTCGCCGAGCCCGCCGTGATCGTGCCGTCCTTGGAGAAGGCCGGACGCAGCTTGCCCAGCGTCTCGGCCGTCGTGTCGCCGCGGACGCCCTCGTCGGCCGAGACGACGATCGGGTCTCCCCGGCGGGTCGGGATCTCGACGGGAACGATCTCGTCGTCGAAGACGCCGTTCTTCTGGGCCGTCGCCGCGAGCTGGTGCGAGCGGGCGCTGAACGCGTCCTGCTCCTCGCGGCTGTACTGCTGGACGTCCTTGTTGATCTGCTCGGTCAGCCCGCCCATGGCCTGATCGGTCAGCGCGTCCCACAGGCCGTCGTAGGCCATGTGGTCGGTGAGCTTGGTGTCGCCGTACTTGGTGCCCTCCCGCGAGCCGGACAGGAAGTGCGGCGCCTGCGTCATCGACTCCTGGCCGCCGGCGACGATGATCTCGTGCTCACCGGCGCGGATCAACTGGTCGGCCAGCGCGATCGCGTTGATGCCCGACAGGCAGACCTTGTTGATGCCGATGGCCGGCGTGGTGAGTGGGATGCCGCCCTTGAACGCGGCCTGGCGGGCCGGCATCTGCCCGGCGCCCGCCGTCAGGACCTGGCCCATGATGACGTAGTCGACCTGGTCGCCGGAGACGCCGGCCTTCTCGAGGGCGCCCTTGATGGCCAGCCCGCCGAGGTCCGAGCCGGACAGGGACTTGAGACCGCCCAGGAGGCGGCCGATCGGGGTGCGTGCGCCGGCGACGATGACGGACTGGGTCATGATGAGGGGCTCCTTCGAGGACTGTCTCTGGAACGGCAGAGATCTACACTTTACTCAGAGGTAACCTGCTGGCTACCCCTGTGTGCTCTGGATCACGCGGCGGCCCGAAAGGCCGTGGCCTACCCTCGTCTGCATGACGACCCCGCTGGTGCCCGACCACCTCCTCCTGACCATCGACCACGTCGGCATCGCCGTCCCCGACCTGGACGACGCCCTCGAGTTCTACGCCTCGACGTTCGGTCTGCACTCCGTCCACGAGGAGGTCAACGAGGAGCAGGGCGTCCGCGAGGCGATGCTGGCCGTCGGCGACTCCGACACCCGCATCCAGCTGCTGGCGCCGCTCAGCGAGGAGTCGACGATCGCCAAGTTCATCGCGCGCAACGGCCAGGGCATCCAGCAGCTCGCCTACCGGGTCGCCGACATCGAGGCCGTCTCCGCGATCCTACGCGAGCGCGGCGTCCGCCTGCTCTACGACGCCCCCAAGCGCGGCACGTCGGACTCGCGGGTCAACTTCGTGCACCCCAAGGACGCCGGCGGGGTGCTCGTCGAGCTGGTCGAGCCCGCCAAGGATCCGTCCCACTGAGTGCTGGATCACATCCTCGGCGGGTGACGCTGTAGGTTACGGCTCGGTAACATCGCCGGAATATCTCTACCTGGAGGCCCACCCGTGCAGCAGATTCTCGATGCCATCCTCGCCGGCGACACCGCCCCCGAGGACTTCGCGTCCATCCCCCTTCCCGAGTCCTACAAGGGCGTGACCGTCCACAAGGACGACGTCGACATGTTCGAAGGGCTGGCGAGCCGCGACAAGGATCCGCGCAAGAGCCTGCACCTCGACGACGTGCCGATCCCCGAGCTCGCCCCGGGCGAGGCGCTCGTCGCGGTGATGGCCAGTGCCATCAACTACAACACCGTGTGGACCTCGATCTTCGAGCCCGTCTCGACGTTCGGCTTCCTCGAGCGCTACGGCCGCCTGAACGAGTACTCCAAGCGTCACGACCTGCCGTACCACGTGGTGGGCTCGGACCTGGCCGGCGTCGTGCTGCGCACCGGCCCCGGCGTCAACGCCTGGAAGCCGGGTGCCGAGGTCGTCGCGCACTGCCTGTCGGTCGAGCTCGAGAGCCCCGACGGGCACGACGACACGATGATGGACCCGCAGCAGCGCATCTGGGGCTTCGAGACGAACTTCGGCGGGCTGGCCCAGCTGGCGATCGTCAAGGCCAACCAGCTCATGCCCAAGCCCCAGCACCTCAACTGGGAGGAGGCGGCCAGCCCCGGCCTGGTCAACTCCACCGCGTACCGCCAGCTGGTGTCCAAGAACGGCGCCCACATGAAGCAGGGCGATGTCGTGCTGATCTGGGGCGCGTCGGGCGGCCTCGGGTCCTACGCCACCCAGATGGCCCTCAACGGAGGTGCCATCCCGGTCTGCATCGTCTCCTCCCCCGACAAGGCCGAGATCGTGCGCTCGCTGGGCGCCGAGCACGTCATCGACCGCTCCGCCGAGGGCTACAAGTTCTGGAAGGACGAGCACAACCAGGACCCCTCCGAGTGGAAGCGCTTCGGCAAGAAGATCCGTGAGCTCACCGGTGGCGAGGATCCCGACATCGTGTTCGAGCACCCTGGCCGCGAGACCTTCGGCGCCTCGGTCTACGTCGCGCGCAAGGGCGGCACGATCATCACCTGCGCGTCGACGTCGGGCTACATGCACCAGTACGACAACCGCTACCTCTGGATGAACCTGAAGAACATCAAGAGCTCGCACTTCGCCAACTACCGCGAGGCGTACGAGGCCAACCGCCTGGTCGACAAGGGCCTGATCCATCCGACCGTGTCCCGCGTCTACTCCCTCGAGGAGACCGGACAGGCCGCGCTGGACGTGCACCACAACCTGCACCAGGGCAAGGTCGGCGTGCTCTGCCTGGCTCCCGAGGAGGGTCTGGGCGTCCGTGACGAGGAGAAGCGGGCCAAGCACATCACCGAGATCAACCGGTTCCGCGGCGTCTGAACCAGGTATCGCAGGGGGGCGCGCGGACGGCTGCAGTGGTCGACCGCGCGCCCCTTTTCGGCGGGTAGGGTGGATGTGAACCGACCATCTCCTATCGCCACGAAATGGGATCTGCATGTCCGACCATCCCGGATTGTCCATCTTCGACGCCGCCTCCAACGACACCTCGTTCCCGATGGCGCGACGCGGCGGCTACGACAGCGATGCGGTCGACGTCTGGGTGCGCACCCAGACGTCGGAGTTCCAGCGGCTCGCCGAGGCCTTCCGGGCGAGCCAGAGCGAGAACGAGGAGCTCCGCGAGGTCGTCGAGAAGCTCCAGGAGCGTGTCGAGGCCGTCGAGCGGCCCACCTACACGGGCCTGGGCAACCACGCCGCGCAGCTGCTGGGACTGGCCGAGCAGGAGGCCGACGACGTCCGCAGCCGGGCCATCCGTGAGGCCGACGAGCTCATCAAGAACGCCCAGGAAGAAGTAGCCATCATGCGGGCCACGGCCCATCACGATGCCGAGGAGCTGCGCGGCCGGGCCGTCAAGGAGCTGGAGGAGAAGCGCAGCCAGCTGCTCCAGGACGCCGAGGCCCTGCACGCCGAGGCCATCGCCAACACCGACGACCTGCGCGCCCACGCCGAGCGCGAGGCCGCCCAGCTCCGGCTCGCCGCCGAGCAGGACTCGCAGAACATGCGACTGGGAGCCACCCGCGAGGTCGAGCAGGCCCGCGCCGCGGCCGACCGCGAGGTCACCGAGGCCCGCCGCGTGCTGGCCGTCGAGAAGGAGCGTCTCGCCCGTGAGGCGTCCGAGAACCACACCTCGGCCATGGACCAGACCGGCAAGCTCGTCAAGGACGCCGAGACCCGTGCCGCTGCCGCCGAGGAGCGCGCCCGCGACATCATGACCCAGGCCACCAAGGCTCGCGAGCTCGCCAACGCAGAGGCGGCCCGTCTGCTCGAGAACGCGCGGACCGAGGCCGCCCAGCTGGTCGCGACCTCGACCGCCGAGGCCCAGAAGATCCGCGCCACGGCCACGACCGACGCCGAGCGGCAGACGCGCACCCTGCGTGCCGAGGTCGAGGAGCTGGAGCGCAAGCGCGAAGGCGTCATGGCCCAGATGGGTCAGCTGCGCGACATCGTCTCGACCTTCGCACCCGACGTCCGCATCGCGGAGGTTCCGGCCGACGACGACGCCCTCGAGGTCGAGGACGATGACGAGTCGGACGTCCCCGCGGCGGACGACACGGACCCCGCCGACACGGACCAGGCCGACGAAGAGCCCGCCGACGAAAAGCCGAAGAACGCTCGCTGAGACCTAGTCCGCCGGCTGCACCGGCACGTCGCTGAACGCGGCGACGGTGCGGTCGGCGTAGGCCGTGGAGTCGGCGCGCTCCATCGGCCCGTCCCAGCTGTCCGGCAACGGCACGGCGACGCCCGGCGCGAGCTTGCGGGTGATCTCGTCCAGGGCCCGCTCGGAGTCGCCCACCCACAGGTGCTTGGCGCCGTCGATCCCGACGACCTCCGCCTGCGGGATCACGGCGAACCGCTCGCGCGCCTCGGGCGGCTGCAGGTAGTCGTCGCGCTCGGGCACGAGCGCCGTGACCGCCTTGCCGGACTCGGCCCAGGCCTGCAGGTGCTCGGGCCGGGAGAAGCGCAGGGGCGGCGACAGCAGGACGATCCCCTCGACCGAGGGCTCGAGGCCGTACATCAGGGCCAGGTCGGTGCCGAACGACCAGCCCACGAGCCAGATGTTCGGCAGCTCGGCGAACTCCGCGTGCTCCACCGCCGCGGCGACGTCGAAGCGCTCCGCCCCGGCGTTGTCGAACGCGCCGTCACTGGTGCCCTGCACGCTCGAGGTGCCGCGGGTGTTGAAGCGCAGCACCGCGATGTCGGCCAGCGCCGGGAGCCGGTACGCGGCCTTGCGGAACAGGTGGCTGTCCATCATGCCGCCGTGCGTCGGCAGCGGGTGCAGGCAGATCATGGTCGCCACCGGTGGCCGGTCCAGTGGCAGCGCCAGCTCGCCGACCAGGTTCAGCCCGTCGGCGGTCTGGAGGGTGATCGCCTCGCGGCGGGCGGGCAGCACGGAGTTGCCGCGGATGCGTTCGGTCATGGTCGTGATCCCGTCCTAGTGCTTTCGTGCCCAGCAGGTCGTGTGCCAGTGTCGCCGCTCGTCGATCGCCGCCTCGCTCAGCAGAGCCTTCTCGACCGGCCAGGCGACGACGTGCGGCAGCCCGCGACGAATCAGCTGCGAGCAGCCGGGGCACCGGTAGTCCTTGGTCGAGGAGCCGCGCATGGGGCGGACGAACCAGTCGCCGTCGGCCTTGCGCTCCCGCGCGTCGGGGCTCTGACGCAGCGGTGCTGCCGTCGGTCGGGCGACACGGCGGCGGGGCATGGGCCAAGTCTACGGACGGCGGCCGTGACCCCGGGGCCACGGCCGACCGGGCATCAGTACGTGTGGAAGCCCTCGCCGGTCTTGCGGCCCAGCTTGCCCTCGGCCACGACACGCTCCAGCGACGGCGCCGGGATCCACCCCGCGTGACCGAAGGTGCTCACCAGCGACTGCTGGATCGCGAGCGACACATCGTTCCCGACGACATCGAGCAGCTGGAACGGCCCCATCGGCAGCTTCGTGGCCTTGAGCGCCTCGTCGATCTCGTCGAGCGACCCGGCACCGGCCTCGTGCAGCTTGATCGCATCGTTGAGGTACGGGAACAGCAGGGCGTTGACGATGAAGCCGGCCCGGTCGCCGCACGAGACCGGGTGCTTGCCGGTGGCCAGGCACAGGGCGCGGACGGTCTCGTCGACCTCGGCCGACGTCTCGTCGGCGGTCACGACCTCGACGAGCTTCATCACGGCGGCGGGGTTGAAGAAGTGCATGCCGATGACGTCCTGCGGGCGCGCCGTCGCGGCCGCGCAGGCGTTGATCGACAGCGAGGACGTCGTCGTCGCCAGGATCGCGCCGGGCTTGGCGATGCGGTCCAGGTCGGCGAAGAGCTCGAGCTTGATGTCGAGGTCCTCCGCGATGGCCTCGACGATGATGTCGGCGTCGGCCAGGGCACTGCGGTCGGTCGCTCCGGTCAGCCGCGCGAGAACGGCCGCCTTGCCGTCCTCGTCGAGCTTGCCGCGCGAGACGGCCTTGTCCAGGCTCTTGGTGATGGCGGCGGTGACCCCGGCGACCTTGTCGTCGCCGCGACCGACGAACGTCACGTCGTAGCCGGCCTTGGCGAAGACCTCGACGATGCCGGAGGCCATCGTGCCGGTGCCGACGACGCCGACGCGGCTGATCTCGTGGCGCAGCTGCGGCACCGGGGCGGCCTCGGCGGAGGCGCCGGCGAACGTCGAGCCGTCGGCGGCCTGCTTCGTCAGGACGGCGACCGGCTGGTGCAGCTCGTCACCGGTCTCGGTGTAGAGCTTCTCCAGACCCGTGACGACGGCCTGGGCGCCGAGCGCGTCCACGAGAGCCAGGGGTCCGATGGGGTAGCCGCAGCCGAAACGCATCGAGGCGTCGATGTCGTCGCTCGTCGCGTAACCGCTCTCGAACATCGTGGCGGCGTGGTTGAGGTAGGGCAGCAAGAGCGTCCGGGCAATGTCGGCGGCCGGGTCAGTGGCGGTGAGGCGATCGACGATTTCCTGCATGGCTACTCCTCAGTAATAAAGCGGTCGTGACACACTAGCGTGACCTTGTTCACCGCTCTAGGGAGAAGCATGCACCGACGTGTGACGCTCGCCACAGCCGCTGCCGGCGCCGTTCTGACGCTGCTCGCAGGCTGTGGATCCGACGGATCCGCATCAGAGACCCCGCCCACGTCGGAGGCGCCGTCGGCCACCAGCAGCGCGTCGCCGTCGAGCAACCCGGACGCCGTCGCCCTGAGCGGCGACTGGGAGATCCCCGCCGAGCAGTACGTCCTGCACCTGCTCGAGGACGGCACCTTCAAGGAAGACTTCCAGGGCGTGACGGACTTCCGCACCGGCAAGTACAGCGTCGAGGGCGACAAGGTCTCGCTCGTCGGCGACGACGGCAACACCGACGAGGGCACGATCGCCGGCGACACGCTGGAGTTCACCCTCGGCACGGCCACCCGCCTCGAGTGAGACTGGTCATCGCCCGCTGCCAGGTCGACTACGCGGGACGCCTGGCGGCACATCTCCCCTTGGCCACCCGGCTCATCATGGTCAAGAACGACGGCTCCGTGCTGATCCACTCCGACGGCGGCTCGTACAAGCCGCTCAACTGGATGAGTCCCCCGTGCACGCTGCGCGAGGGCCTGTCCGACGACGGCGTCATCGAGTGGACCGTCACGGCCGGCAAGACCGACGACACGCTGCGCATCCGCATCGAGGAGGTGCTGCACGACTCCGCCCACGAGCTGGGGATCGACCCGGGCCTGCAGAAGGACGGCGTCGAGAAGCACCTCCAGGAGCTGCTCGCCGAGCACACCAGCGCCCTGGGCGCCGGGATGAGCCTCGTGCGGCGGGAGTTCATGACCGCGATCGGGCCCGTCGACCTGCTGTGCAGGGACGCCGCCAACGCCTCGGTCGCCGTCGAGATCAAGCGGCGCGGCGACATCGACGGCGTCGAGCAGCTCACCCGCTACCTCGAGCTCATGAACCGTGATCCCGCGCTGCGCCCCGTGCGCGGCATCTTCGCGGCCCAGGAGATCAAGCCGCAGGCCCGGGTTCTCGCGCACGACCGTGGCATCGAGTGCGTCGTCGTCAACTACGACGAGCTCCGCGGCATCGACGACCCCAGCCTGCGCCTGTTCTGACCGCCGGTGGTTTCGAGGCTCCGGCCGCAAGCGGCCTCCGCACCTCAACCGGCGATGGCTTACTGCAGGGGGACGTTGAAGAACGTCGTGCCCAGCTGCTCCCAGCGCTCGATCTCGCAGCCGTCCGACCGCTTGAACGTCGCGTCGACGTCCTTGCCGTCGAAGCTGCCCTTGACCGTCGCGGTCTGGGGGCCGCCGAAGATCGCGGTGCACGCCTGGTCGGACGGGACCGCGTCGAAGACCTCCGCTCCGGCGGCGGCGAGCGCATCGCACGCAGCCTGCGGCTGCGGATGGTCTCCCCCGGCCGGATCGCAGGTGAGCTCGTACGTCGACGCCTCGGCACCCTGGTCGGGGGTCACGACGATGGTCAGGGACGTCTTCGCATCGTTCGCCGAGCTGGGCTTCGCGTCGTCGTCGCTCGAGGCGTCGGACCCACAGGCCGACAGCGCCGCGAACGCGACGGCGACGAGGACTGCCGCTGACCTACGCACCGGCGATCCGGGGTGCGGTCGGGTCGGACTCGGCACCCTGGTCCTCACGGGCGATCCAGTCCTCGATGCGCTCGTAATCGTCCTTGGAGCGGGTCACGACGGCCAGCAGGTCGCTCATCTTGGACAGCTCCTCGACCTGCTCCTTGATGAACCACTGCATGAACTGGTCGGAGGCGTAGTCGTTGTTCTCGCGCGCGATGCGGGTCAGGTCGTTGACCTGCTCGGTGACGCGACGCTCCTGCTCGAGGGCGGCCGCGACGGGCTCGACGACGTCGTTGAAGTCCATCCGCGGCGCCGGGAGGCCCGGGATGCGCGGGGTGTGGTCGGCGTCAAGCAGGTACTGGACCATCATCATCGCGTGGTCGCGCTCCTCCTGTGCCTGCTGGTAGAACAGCGCGGCCATCTGGGGCATCGTCAGCGCGTCGTAGTACGCGGCGATCGCGACGTACTGCTGGTGGGCGCTGAACTCGTGACCGATCTGCTCGTTGAGTCGCTCGACGAATGCTGGTGCTGCCATGTGTCCCATGTTCCTTGTCTAGCACTAAGGTGAGCCTCACCTAGTGCTGCTATCGTCGTGTCGTGGCCCCGAAGCCGAAGAAGAAGTGCTGCAGCGACAAGCCTGCCTGCAAGCGCTGCCCCCTGCGCATGATGCGCAACGGAACTCTTCCGGAGGGATACACCGTCAAGAAGCGAAAGCTCGTCAAGGTCGACAAGCCGGGCAAGAAGTCCGGTTCGAAGTCCAAGACGAAGATCGCTGCTTGAGCAGTCCTTCGAGCGTAGGGCACCGCCGGGCGCCGATCCACGAAGGAATGGCTAGCCTCAGGATCATCCCCTGGGTGGACGCCGGCCACCCGCCTGCTCACTAGGGTGGGCCCCATGCGACAGCGAACCGGGCCGTGGCGTCATCTGGACTCCATCTGGCTCGATGTCGCGCTCGTCGGGATCCTGCTGGTGGTCCCGGCCCTTGGCGGCTGTTCGGGTCCGGGCAGGACTCGCTCCTGGACGTCCTGCTGGTCCTGCCGCTGGCGCTGCGCCGACGCGCGCCGGTCGCCGCGTTCACCGCGATCTGCCTGCCCGACCAGCAGCTCGTGCGCGCCGGCCTCGAACGGTCCGGGCTACGCGTCGCGGCGGTGCTCGGCGTGGCGCTCGGCACGACCTACGCCTGGTTCGGCGTCAAGGCCGCCTCGATCGACGTGTTCGAGACGGCGGCGGGCATCACGATCCCGCGGGGTCAGATCGCCCTGATCCTCGGCGTGTCCGCGCTGGCGGGCCTTGCCGCCTGCGTCCTGCCCGCACGACGAGCCGCACGTATCGCGCCTGCAGCCGGGCTCGTGGCGGACTGATCGGGGCTACCGTGGACGTCATGACCGACATCACCGCCCAGTCCCAGCAGCTTCTCGCCCTCCACGCCGCCCCGGCCCTGCTCAAGGTCGTCAACGTGTGGGACGCCATCAGCGCCCGCGTCGTCGCCGAGGTCGAGGGCATCGAGGCCCTGGCCACCGCGAGCCACTCCATCGCCGCTTCCTACGGATACGAGGACGGCGAGAACATCCCCGTCGAGCTCATGATCGAGGCCGTCGGCACCATCGTGTCGGCGACCGAGCTGCCCGTGACCGCCGATCTCGAGGCCGGCTACGGCGACCCGGGCGAGACGACCCGCAAGGCGATCTCGGTCGGCGCCGTCGGCGCCAACCTGGAGGACCAGATGAAGCCGCTGTCCGACGCCGTCGCCGCGGTGGAGGCCGTCCTCGCCGCCGGTCACGCCGAGGGCATCGACTTCGTGCTCAACGCCCGCACCGACGCCTTCCTCCAGGCCGGCGACCGCCCGCATGCCGAGGTGCTGGCCGACGCGATCGAGCGCGGCTCGGCCTACCTCGCCGCCGGGGCGCCGCTGGTGTTCGTGCCGGGCAAGCTGAGCGAGGACGACGTCAAGGCGTTCGTCGACGCCTGGGGCCCGCAGAAGCTCACGGTCATCGGGGTGCCCGGCTCCCTGCCGCTGGCCCGCCTGGAGGAGCTCGGGGTGGCCCGCGTGTCCTACGGACCGACCAGCCAGTCGGTCGCCCTCATGGCGCTGCAGGACCTCACCGAGAACATCGTCGCCGGCGGCGCACTCCCGGAGAACTTCCGCCCCCTGAACTGACGGTGGGCCCGGGTTGACGGTTTACCACGCTGGCAGGGGAACGGTCCTCCGGGCGCGGGAAACTTCCCGCGCCCGGACGGTGCTTGCCCTGCCAGCGTGGTAAACCGCAGCCCGCCTCAGACGGGCAGGTCGTTGGCCTTGCGGATCTCGTCGACGATGCGGTCCATGATCGTGGTCATCCCGAAGTCCTTGGGCGTGAACACGGCCGCGACGCCGGCTGCCTCCATCGTGCGGGCGTCCGACTCCGGGATGATGCCGCCCACGATGAGCGGCACGTCACCGATGCCGGCCGCGGCCATCGCCTTCTGCACGTCGGGGACGAGCTCCATGTGGGAGCCGGACAGGATCGACAGGCCCACGCAGTGGACGTCCTCCGCCACGGCGGCCGCGACGATCTGCGCCGGGGTCAGGCGGATGCCCTGGTACACGACCTCGAAGCCGGCATCTCGGGCCCGCACCGCGATCTGCTCGGCGCCGTTGGAGTGACCGTCGAGACCGGGCTTGCCGACCAGGAACCGCAGACGGGTGCCGAGGTCATCACCGGTCTGCTGGACCCGTTCACGCACGGCCGTCAGCTCGGCCCCCGCCTCGGCGATGCTGCCGACACCGCTGACGCCCGTGGGGGCGCGGTACTCGCCGAACACCTCGCGCAGGGCGCCGGCCCACTCGCCGACCGTCGCGCCGGCCCGTACCGCCGCGAGCGTGGCCTCCATCAGGTTGACCTCGGTCTTGGCCTCCTGCTGCAGACGCTGCAGCGCCTCGTCGACGGCGTCCTGGTCACGCTGCTCACGCCACTGCTGCACGTCGGCGATCGCATTGGCCTCGGCCTGCGGGTCGGCCGTCATGATCGCGGTGTCGAGGTCGGCGGTCAGCGGTGACGGCTCGGTCTCGACATAGGAGTTGACGCCCACGACCAGCATCTCGCCGGCCTCGATCTTGGCCCGTCGCTCGGAGTGCGAGCCGACGAGCGCCTGCTTCATGTAGCCGGACTCCACGGCAGCGACGGCACCGCCCATGGCCTGCACGCGATTGATCTCGGCCTTGGCGCCCTCGCACAGCTCGGCGACCTTCGCCTCGATCACGACGGAGCCCTCGAAGATGTCGTCGTACTCCAGCAGATCGGACTCGAAGGCGAGCACCTGCTGCAGGCGCAGCGACCACTGCTGGTCCCACGGACGCGGCAGGCCGAGGGCCTCGTTCCAGGCAGGGAGCTGCACCGCCCGGGCGCGGGCGTCCTTGCTGAGCGTCACGCCGAGCATCTCCAGGACGATGCGCTGGACGTTGTTCTCGGGCTGCGCCTCGGTCAGGCCCAGGGAGTTGACCTGGACGCCGTACCGCAGGCGACGCATCTTGGGATCCTGGACGCCGTAGCGCTCGCGGGTGATCTCGTCCCACAACCGCCCGAAGGCGCGCATCTTGCACATCTCCTCGACGAAGCGGACACCGGCGTTGACGAAGAAGGAGATGCGGCCGACGACCTTCTCGAACTCCTCGGGCGGCACCTGCCCGGAGTCGCGCACCGAGTCGAGCACCGCGATGGCGGTGGTCAGGGCGTAGGCGAGCTCCTGGGTGGGCGTCGCGCCGGCCTCCTGCAGGTGGTAGCTGCAGATGTTGAGCGGATTCCACTTCGGCATCGTGCTGACGGTGTACGCGATCATGTCGGTCGTCAGGCGCAGCGACGGCGCAGGCCCGAACACGTACGTGCCTCGCGACAGGTACTCCTTGATGATGTCGTTCTGGGTCGTGCCGGCGAGCAGCGACGGATCGACACCCTGCTCCTCGGCGGCGACCTGGTACATCGCCAGGAGCCACATCGCGGTGGCGTTGATCGTCATCGACGTGTTCATGGTGTCGAGCGGGATGTCCTGGAACAGCCGCCGCATCGTGCCCAGGTGAGGGATCGGGACGCCGACCTTGCCGACCTCTCCCCTGCTGAGCTCGTGATCGGGGTCGTACCCCGTCTGCGTCGGCAGGTCGAAGGCGACCGAGAGTCCGGTCTGACCCTTGGCCAGGTTGCGTCGATAGAGCGCGTTGGATTCGGCAGCGGAGCTGTGTCCGGCGTAGGTGCGCATCACCCAGGGCTTGTCAGGCATACGGGCAGGTTACCGTTTCGTAACCTGAGGCGTCACCGCTGATCGAGGCGTCGTGGCTCACACCCGGTGGCCTAGGATCTGGCGCATGGTCAACCTCACGCGGATATACACCCGGACCGGCGACGACGGCACGACGAACCTCGGCGACATGAGCACGACGAGCAAGCTGGACCTGCGGATCGGCGCCTACGCCGATGTCGACGAGGCCAACGCCCAGATCGGCTTCGCGATCTCGCTCGGGACGCTCGAGGACGACGTCGTCGCGGTGCTGACCCACGTCCAGAACGACCTGTTCGACGTCGGCGCCGATCTGTCGTGCCCCGTCGTCGAGAACCCGGAGTACCCGCCGCTGCGGGTCGAGCCGGACTACGTCGAGCGGCTCGAGGGCTGGTGCGACCACTACAACGAGCAGGTGCCCAAGCTGCGGTCGTTCATCCTGCGCGGCGGGACGCCGGCGGCCGCGGCCATCCATGTCGCGTGCACCGTGACGCGCCGGGCCGAGCGATCGGCGTGGGCCGCCATGGAGGAGCACGGCGAGACCATGAACCTGCTCACCGCCAAGTACCTCAACCGGCTCAGCGACCTGCTGTTCATCCTCGGCCGCTACGCCAACCGGGCCCAGGGCGACGTCCTCTGGGTCCCGGGTGGCGAAAGAGGCTGAGGGATCAGTCCCAGTCGATCGCGAACGTCGAGACGCCGCCGGGGGCGGGCTTCGCTGCGTCCCAGTCGATGATGTCCCAGTCGATCGCCTTGGGCTTCTTGGCCTTCTGGATCGTGACCGTGCTGGGATCGCTCGACGGAGCGGCCGAGGCCGCAGGCGCCAGGCCGAAGACCGTGAGAGCGGACACGAACACACCAACGACAAGACGCTTCATACGAGTTCCTTCAGGGGTTCCGGGGGACGGGCCGAGAGGCCCGAGAACATGACCGATTGTCTCCCGGCCCTCACGGTGTCGCAAGCGTTTTGCGAAGTCTCCGAAGGATCGTTCAGAGCACGTTGTTGACCCGTTGCCCCGGGGGCGACGACTCCAACCACGACAGCAGACCCGTCAGCGCGTTGGGGCTCATCGCGATCTGCTTGACCCCCAGCGCGTTGTCGGTGCCGACGATCAGGTGCCCGGGGTGGATCGCGTGCACCTCGTCACCGATCGGGTCGCGGCGTCCGTCGATGTGCACGTCGCCGCGCGGGAACCGGTACCGCGGCCGCCACGACAGCGAGAACGTCCGGAACCAGCGGAGCTCGGTGTCGCCGTAGACCGCGAGGCCGTGCATCCAGCCCTTGACCTGGGAGTCAGCGCTCCGCGTCACGCTCATGTCGAACGCGCCGCCCGACCGGGCGAGCACGCGTCCACGCACCAACAGGCCGCCGATCAGCAGGATCAGCAGGAGCGCGACGGCCAGCAAGGAGTCGACCACCCACCATCCCAGCGGCACGCCGACTCCTCTCGATGCTTTGGACGGGGACCGTCAGGACGTCTTGTCGACGAGCCGCAGCTTGGCCTCGGCGCGCCGGATGGCGTCATCGTCCTCGTCCGCGCGTGCAGCGTCCAGATCGGCCTTCACGGCGGCCGCGTCGATCTCCGGCGCGAGGAACGCGTCCTCGCTCAGGATCGACACGTGGTTGTTGGCCACCGAGAGGAAGCCCTCCTCGACCGCGGCGCGGACCACGTCGCCCTCGAGCGGCGTGATCTCCACGACGCCCGGGACGAGCAGCGACAGCAACGGCGCGTGCCCGGACAGGACGCCCAGGTCACCTGCGACCGTGCGGGCCATGACCTGCTTGGCCTGGCCCGACCACACGACACGGTCGGCCGCGACCAGCTCGATCTGCAGCGCCTTGTCTGAATCCGTCTGCGCCATCAGAGGCTCTTCTGGATTTCTTCCCACTTCTTGTCGACGTCCTCAAGACCGCCGCACATGAAGAAGGCCTGCTCAGCCACGTGGTCGTACTCACCGTCACAGATCTTGGTGAAGCCGTCGATCGTCTCGTCGATGGAGACGGTCGAGCCCTCGATGCCGGTGAACTGCTTGGCCACGTAGGTGTTCTGGGAGAGGAATCGCTGGATGCGGCGAGCAC
>JAOPWZ010000068.1 GCA_025965435.1 Aeromicrobium sp. | reverse complement strand
ACCGCGATCGCGAACGCGATCAGCGCCTTGTCGCGCAGCTCCTTGCCGAGGCTCGGGCCGATGAGCTCGTCGCGCTCCTTCTCGACGGTCCCGCCGATCGCGGCCAGCGATTCCTGCACCTCGACGGCCTCGTCGTTGGTGATCTGGTCGAGCCGGACGCTGATGTTGTCGCGACCGTCCTCGCCGGACGAGGACTGCACGACGGCCTGGGTGAAGCCGGCGTCGCTGACCGCGACCCGGGCGTCCTCGGCGTCGACCTGCTTGGACGTCGAGAACTCCAGCAGGCGCCCGCCGGTGAACTCCACGCCCAGGTTGAGGCCGCGCAGCGCGATGCCGCCGATGGAGACCACGGCGACGACGAGCGTGATGACGATCCACGTGCCGCTGCGCTTCATGAGGTCCGGGCCGCTCTCGCTGAGCCAGTTGCGGAAGCGTCCGCTGCCGGCGAGACCCGTGATGGCGGGGCGTCCGCGGGCGAAGGAGCGTCGCATCGCCCAGTCGCACAGCACGCGGGCGATGACCAGCGCCGACAGCATCGACGCGACGACACCGATCGACAGCGTGACGCCGAAGCCCTTGACCGGTCCGGACGCGAAGAAGAACAGCAGCGCCGCGGCCAGGAGGGTGGTGACGTTGGAGTCGAGGATCGCCGACCAGGCCTTGTTGAAGCCGGTCGTGAGAGCGGGGGAGAGACCGGCCGCCGTCTTCTCGGCGTACTCCTCCCGGGCTCGCTCGAACACCAGGACGTTCGCGTCGATCGCGAGTCCGATCGCGAGCACGAACCCGGCCAGGCCGGGCAGGGTCAGCGTCGCACCGAGCCACACGAGCAGTCCGTAGGCGATCAGGGCGTACGTGCCGAGGGCGATCGTCGCGAGGAAGCCGACGAGGCGGTAGATGAGCATGATGAAGATGCCGGTCAGGGCGATGCCGATGATGGCGGCCTCGATGGAGGCGTCGATGGCGACCTCGCCGAGCGTCGCGCCGACGGTCCGCTGCTCGACGGTCTCGACGGGCACCGGGAGGGCGCCGCCCTTGATCAGGATCGCGAGGTCGTCGGCGGTCTTCTGGGTGAAGTCGCCGGTGATCTGGGTGGACGACCCGCCGCCGGCCTGGCAGAGCTCGGGGACAACGCCGGGGGACGAGATGACCTTGCCGTCGAGGACGATCGCGACCCGCTGGCCTGCGGCGGGGTTGGCGCAGGCGGCGGCGACGAGATCCTTCCAGCCGCCGCGGCCCTCGCCGTTGAACTCGACGTTGACGACCCACTGACCCAGCGACTGCTCCTGCTGGCCCGAGGATGCATCGCTGACGCCGTTGCCGTCCAGGAGCGGGGGACCGATGACGATCGGGCTGCCGTCCTCGTCCTCGAGGATCTGTTCGCCCTCGGCAGGCGTCGCACCCTCCACGGGAATCGACTTGACCTCGTGGAACGAGAGCTGGGCCGTCTGCCCGATGACCTCGGCGGCCTCGCGGGGGTCCTGGACGCCGGGGAGCTCGACGATGATGCGGTTGGAGCCCGAGCGGGCGAGGGTCGGCTCGGCGACGCCGAGCGCGTCGACGCGTCCGCGGATGACGCTGAGCGCACGGTCGGTGGATTCGGCATCGGCCTTGACGCGTTCGGAGTCCTTGGTCTCCAGGACGATCTGTGTGCCGCCCTTCAGGTCGAGGCCGAGCTTGGCCGGGCTGGTGAGGGCGAACAGGAGTGAGACGGCGATGATCGCGAACGCGGCTATCGCGCGCCACATGGGGGCACGGGAGGACATGGGAGGTCTTTCGAGGGGACGCCGGACGGCGTGGACGGACTGGTGGGCGCGGACCTAGGCGGTCGGGGGCCCACGCACGACAGCGGCGATGCTGTCGCCGGACACGAACGACGCTGCTCCGCCGTCGATGTGCTCCACAGCGGGTCCGGCAGGGGCCGGGACGTCGACCGGGCCGGTGGAGGCCAGGTCGAGGTGGAGCGCTGCCAGGTCGTACGACGACGACGGGTGGGTCGCGACGTGGCGACCGGCCTGCGGCGCGGTGCCCGCCTGCCCGGTGCCCGCGCTCACGCGCGGCTGCGCCGCGCGAGCCGTCCCGCCTGCGGCGACGAGGAGCGCGGCGACGAGTGCCACCATCAGCACGGCGGCAGATCTGCGCGCCGCAGTCCTCGTGAGCATTCGGCGAGTCTACGCGAGCGCTCGCCCAGATGGGGTGTCCCTAGGCTGGACCCATGTCTTCCTCACGAACACTCGGGTCCAGCGGCATCACCGTCAGCGATCTCGGCATCGGCTGCAACGCCTTCGGCACCCGGATCGACCTCGAGCAGACGACCGCCGTCGTCGACGCGGCCTTCGACCACGGCGTGACGTTCTTCGACACCGCCGACTCCTACGGGCACGGCCAGAGCGAGGAGCTGCTGGGTGCGGCACTCGGGAGCCGGCGCGACGAGGTTGTCATCGCGACCAAGTTCGGGATGGACATGGGCGGCGTCAACGGTGACGACGGTGGCCGCCGCGGCACCGCGTCGTACGTGCGGACCGCGGTGGAGGCGAGCCTGCGTCGCCTCGGCACCGACCGCATCGATCTGTACCAGCTGCACACGCCCGACCCGTCCACCCCGTTGGAGGAGACGCTCGGTGCGCTGACGGAGCTGGTCGACGAGGGCTTGGTCCGCGCGATCGGGTCATCCAACCTGCAGGCGTGGCAGGTCGTCGATGCGAGCTGGATCTCCAAGACGAACGACCTGGCGCCGTTCGTGACGGCGCAGAACGAGTACAGCCTCTACAACCGGACGGCCGAGGTCGAGCTCGTCCCGGCCTGCCTGGAGCTGGGAGTGGGCATCCTGCCGTACTTCCCGCTCGCATACGGACTCCTCACAGGCAAGTACCGGCGCGGCGAGGCGGCCCCCGACGGGACCCGGCTGGCTGTCCAGGCCACGCGCCTGGCGTCCGCCGACTGGGACCGCATCGAGGCCCTGCAGGCCTTCGCCCGTGATCGGGACATCTCCCTCCTCGAGCTGGCCATCGGCGGTCTGGCCGCGCAGCCGGCGGTCGCGAGCGTCATCGCCGGAGTGACCCGCCCCGAGCAGGTGGCGGCGAACGCGGCCGCAGCAGCGTGGACGCCGACGGCGCAGGATCTCGACGACCTGGCGGCGATCGGCACGGCCACGCAGTCGTACACGACCTTCGCGCCCTAGCAGCGGAACCGACCGACGATCGCCCCTGGATTCGATCGCCGGCCGGTGCGCTGATTACCTCAGTGAGGTACGACCACGCTAGTCGAAGGACGACCGGAATGGCCGAAATCGGGACCAAGTCATGACAAATTCTTGGACATATGACTCAGACGAACCATGTCGACGGGTCCAACTGAGGCATACGGAGTTTCGGTGGGACGGGGTCGCGCCGGGCTGGGAAGCGCCTCACGGCGCATGGCCGCTCGAAGCGGCTAATTGTGGGACCCGGGGCTACCGCAGCCCGACGCGATCTCCAGCCTAACCGAGCCTCCGCAGCAGACAAGGCAGACACGGTGTGGCGCTCACTGCAGCCGGGACGAGCGCTCCAGCTCGGCCGCCCGCCGCAGGTGGAGGGCGGTGTCGACGAGCCTGGCGGCGCTGTCCGGGTCGCCGCTGTCGAGCTGGGCGCGACCCACGCCGACGATGTGGGCGAATGACGCGGCCCGGTCGAGGGTCACGTCGAAGTCGTTGCCGACGATGCCGCGGATGACGGTGTCGACCAGCGCGATGACCTCGTCGGGACCGGGCGGGTCGACGACTCCTGCGAGCACCTCGTACACCGGGGCGTAGGCCTTGCCGGCGGCGTACTCACGGGCGGCCTGGTCGGGTTGGCGGTGCACCCAGGTGCGCAGCAGGTACAGGCGCCACAGCGATCCGGGGAGGCTGTCGGCCGCCGCGCTCGACCACAGGGAGGCGATGACCCCGAGTCCTTCCTCGTCGGCGAGGTGCAGCACCCGGTCGACCAGTCCCTGGTCGGCGTCGGTGCGCGGACCGCGGACGAGGAGGGTCGCGATGCGGTGGCCGGCCGCCGCCAGCTCGGCGGGGTCGTCGCCACCGGCCTGGGCCTCGAACAGCGCGGAGCCCGGGAGCGAGGGCTTCTTGAACTCGCTCACCGGCGGGTCCGTGGTGTGACGATCATGCGAGAACGGTAACCCCGTCGATCAATCAGCGACCCGCGACGACGCTCGCGTCGGAGGTGCTCGTAGTGGCGGACCTGGGCTTGCGGTAGTACAGGCACAGGACGGGCACGAGGTAGCAGGTCCAGCCGATGACCTGCAGCCACGAGGGGTTGGGCTGGAAGTTGACGGTGCCCTTCAGCAGGGTGCCGTACCAGCTGTCGGGCGGGATCGTGGACGAGATGTCGAACACGGCGTTGCCGAGGTTGCCGATGCCGCCGACGTTGCCGGTCAGGCGCGGCAAGAACCCGGCCTCCTGCAGGTCGTAGATGCCGTACGCGAGGACGCCCGCGGCGACGACGATCAGCAGGTAGCCGGTCACGGTGAAGAACTTGCCGAGGTTGACGGTGATGGCGCCCCGGTAGATGAGGTAGCCGAGGACCACGGCGACGAGCAGGCCGCTGGCGGCACCGATGAACGGCGTCGCCTTGTAGGCGTCGGCCACGGTGCCGTACATGATCGCCGCGGTCTCCAGGCCCTCACGGCCGACGGTCAGGAACGCGACGAGGGCAACCGCGAAGGGGCCGAGCGTGACGGCGTCCGCCAGCTCGCTCTCCAGCTCGTGCTTGAGGCCGCGGGCCGTGCGGCGCATCCAGAAGATCATCCACGTGACGAGGCCGGCCGCGAGGATCGACAAGGTGCCGCCGACGAGCTCCTGGGTGCGGAACGGCAGCGAACCGACGGCGAGGTGGATCGTGGTGAAGGTCGCCACGACCAGTGCGACCGCCGTCGCGACGCCGATCCAGATGTAGCGGATGTCGTGCCGGCGGTCGGTCTTGACCAGGTAGGCGATCAGGATGCTGACGACCAGGCTGGCCTCGAGACCTTCCCGGAGACCGATGAGAAAGTTGGCGAGCACCCCCGCAGTCTAAGGCAAGGCTCACCAATACTGCGCGCGGTGAGGTCAGGACGACGGGAGGGCGAGCGCCTCGGCGAGCTGATCGACGATCAATCCGATCTGCCACTCCCGGGCGCCCTGGTCGCGCAGCGCCGCTGCGACCGTCTCGACGGACACCTCGGCGGGCGGCTCCCAGGCGAGGTTGCGCACGAGCTGGGGGCTGATGAGGTTCTCCGTCGGCAGGTTGTGGGCCTCGGCCACGGCCACGATGACCTCACGGCTGCGGCCGAGCCGCTCGGCAGCGACGGGATTCTTGTCGGCCCATGCGCGCGGGGGCGGGGGGCCGTCGATGCGCTGGTTGGTCGTGGGGAGCTTGAGCTCGTCGATCGCCAGGCCACGTTCGATCGCGTCGAACCACTCGCTCACGAACCGGCGGGGTCCGCGGTTGCGCATGATGCGCAGGCTCTTGAGGGCGGACAGGTCGTTGGGCGGCGACGTCGCGAGCTCGAGGATCGAGGCGTCGGGCAGGATGCGTCCCGGCGTCGTGTCACGGGCCTCGGCGATGCGGTCGCGGGCCTCCCAGATCTCTCGGACGATGCCCAACGAGCGACGTCCGCGGGCCTTGTGGATGCCCGACGTGCGACGCCACGGCTCCTTGCGCTCCGGCGGTCCCTGGAAGAGCAGGAGCGCCTCGAACTCCTCGGCGGCCCACTCGCGCTTGCCGGCTGCTTGCAGATCGGCGTCGATCAGATCGCGCAGCTCGACGAGCACCTCGACGTCGAGGGCGGCGTAGACGAGCCACGGCTCGGGCAGCGGCCGGGTCGACCAGTCGGCGGCCGAGAACTCCTTGGCCAGGCTCAGGCCGAGGTAGTGGTCGACGAGCGCCGCCAGCCCCACGCGCGGCAGGTTGAGCAGGCGGCCGGCCAGCTCGGTGTCGAAGAGCTTCTCGGGGTACAGGCCGACCTCGGCCAGGCACATCAGGTCCTGGGTGGCGGCGTGCAGGATCCACTCGTTGCCGTCGAACGCGGTGTCGAGCGGCACCAGGCTGTCGAACGCGGTCGGGTCGATCAGGTGGGTGCCGGCCCCCTCGCGGCGGACCTGGATCAGGTACGCGCGCTGGGAGTAGCGGTAGCCGGACGCCCGCTCGGCGTCGAGCGCGATCGGCCCGGTGCCGGCGGCGATCCGTTCGCACGTGTCGTCCAGCTGCGCGACGGTGTCGACGACCGGCGGGAGCGGGTCACGCAGCTCGAGGCGTGGCGACTCGGGGCGGATCGGCTCCGGCGCGACCTCGTCCGGGCCGATGGCCTCATCTGACGTCAACGGGCACCGCGCCTGCGCTGCAGTGGGATGACGCCGGGCGCCAACGGGGGGAGTCCGGCGATCGCACACAGAAGATTGGACCACGCGGCCGCGTGCCCGCCCGTGCCCGGGGAAGGCGCGTCCATCGCGGGGGTCCACGACGCACGGACCTCGATCTGAGCGTCGCTGCCGTCGCCCTCCATCTCGCCGAAGCCCTCGGAGCGCACGACCGTCACGCTGCCGCTCGCCGCGGAGTAGTGGCTGCCGTAGGCGTCGAGGGCCTCGGTGAGCCAGCTCCAGCCGACGCTCGACAGCACCGGGTCGGCGGCCATGTCGGCGTCGATGTCGGCACGGGCGAACGTCACGCAGCGGAACGTCCCGCCCCACGCGTCGTTACCGGCGGGATCGTGCAGCAGGATGAACCGCCCGGTCGCCAGCTCGTCGTCGTCGACCACGACGTCGCCGCTCATGGCGTAGGCGTGCGGCGCGATGCGTTGGGGCGCAGGCATCTCGTCCACCACGACCTCAGGCCGGAGGATGGCTTGACGAACCTGGTCGACCGCCTCCGTGAACTGAGCAGGTGTGCGATCGATCTCACTACGGACTGCCACCCTGTGATGGTAGGCGTGCAGGGGTCAGGGGTCGGCATCGACACTCCGCACGACCTGAGAGACTGACGGGATGACCTCGACTCTGACTGACAGCGCATTCCTGCAGGCATGCCGGGGTGAGCGCCCCGACCACACGCCCGTGTGGTTCATGCGCCAAGCGGGACGCTCGCTGCCGGAGTACCTTGCGATCCGTGAGGGCACCGCGATGCTCGACTCCTGCTTCCGCACCGACATGGTCGTCGAGATCACGATGCAGCCGGTCCGCCGGCACGGTGTCGACGCGGCGATCTTCTTCTCCGACATCGTGGTGCCGCTCAAGGCGATCGGCATCGACCTCGACATCGTGCCCGGCACCGGCCCCGTCGTCGCAGACCCGATCCGCTCGGCGGACCAGCTCGCGCAGTTCCGCGACATCGAGCCGGACGACGTCACGTCGATCACCGACGCGGTCACGGCGCTCGTGGGTGAGCTCGGGTCGACGCCGCTGATCGGCTTCGCAGGCGCCCCGTTCACGCTCGCGTCGTATCTCGTCGAGGGTGGCCCGTCGCGCGACCATCGCTTGACCAAGCAGCTGATGTACTCCGACCCCGACCTCTGGCACGCCCTCCTGGGACGCATGGCGGTCATCGCCGGTCAGTTCCTGCGGATGCAGATCGAGGCCGGGGCGTCGGCGATCCAGCTGTTCGACTCCTGGGCCGGCCACCTGTCGCTCGCCGACTACGAGAAGTACGCCAAGCCGCACTCGACCGCCGTGCTGGAGTCGGTCGCCGATCTCGGTGTCCCGCGCATCCACTTCGGTGTCGGCACCGGCGAGCTGCTGCACTCGATGGGCGATGCCGGCGCGGACGTCGTCGGGGTCGACTGGCGCGTGCCGCTCGACGAGGCGATCCAGCGCGTGGGCCCGGGCAAGGCCGTGCAGGGCAACCTCGACCCGACGACGCTGTTCGCGCCCACCGAGTTCGTCCACGCCCGCGCCGCCGAGGTCATCGAGTCGGGACGCGCCGCCGAGGGTCACGTCTTCAACCTGGGTCACGGGGTGCTGCCCGCCACCGACCCGGACTCGCTGACCCGGTTGGTCGACTTCGTCCACTCCTACGAGTCGCCGGCCTCGTGAGGGTCGCGGTCGTCGGTGGGGGGATGGCCGGCCTGGCGGCCGCGCACGAGCTTGCCACGTCGGGCGCGCAGGTCGTCGTCCTCGAGGGGTCCGACCGCGTCGGCGGGAAGCTCCGTCTCGGTGAAGTCGGTGGGCTGACCCTCGACCTGGGTGCCGAGTCGATCCTGGCACGCCGGCCCGAGGGCCTCGACCTGATCCGCGCGGTCGGCCTCGACGACCGCGTCGTCCACCCGCAGACCATCACGGCGTCGATCTGGACGCACGGCGCCCTGCGCGCCATGCCGCCGACGGTCATGGGCATCCCGGCCGACGCCGCCGCGCTGGCCGCGTCCGGCATCGCGGCCATGCCCGAGCCACGCATCCTGCCGGTCCCGGCCGAGGACGTCTCGGTGGCCGAGTTCGTGACCGAGCGGCTCGGCCGCGACGTTCTCGACCGTCTTGTGGAGCCACTGCTCGGTGGCGTGTACGCCGGTCACACCGATCACCTGTCGCTGCACGCGACCACGCCCCAGATCGCGGCGCTCGGCGAGGACCTGCTGGCCTCCGCCACCGCATCGCGCGCCTCCGCGACGGCGTCCGGCCCGGTCTTCGCCGGCCTCCTCGGGGGGGTGGGGCAGCTGCCCACCGCGGTGGCCGCGACCGACGGCATCGAGGTACGGCTGGACGCCACGGTGCGCGCGATCGTCCGCACGGCCGACGGGTGGCGGCTCTCGGTCGGACCCACCACGGACGTCGAGAGCGTCGACGTCGATGCGGTCGTCGTCGCGACTCCTGCTCCGGCGGCCGCCCGCCTGCTGGCCGAGGAGGTGCCGGACGCCGCCTTCGCCCTCGCGGCGATCGACTACGCCAGCATGGCCATCATCACCTTCGTGTTCGACGACGCGATCGTGCCCGAGGGCTCGGGCTTCCTCGTGCCGCCGGTCGACGGCACGTTCATCAAGGCCGCCACGGTGTCGTCCAACAAGTGGGGCTGGGTCGGCGACAGCGGCCGCACCGTCGTGCGCACCTCGGTGGGCCGGGCGGGGGAGACGACCCTCCTGCAGCACGACGACGGCGTCCTGTCGGAGCGCGCGCTGGCCGATCTTCGCCAAGCCTTCGGCAGCCTCCCCGATCCGGCCGACCGCGTCGTCCGGCGCTGGGGCGGCGGACTGCCGCAGTACGACGTCGGCCACCTCGACCGGGTCGCGACGATCGAGAACGCGCTGGCCGGTGTTCCGGGCCTCGAGGCGTGCGGCGCCGCCTACCGCGGGGTCGGGATACCGGCGGTCATCGCATCGGGCCGGGCGGCTGCCCGGCGGTTGCTCGACGCTGGGACACTGGACGCATGACTGCTCCGATCCCGAACAAGGGCAAGCTCGCCAAGGAGATCAACGAGACGATCCGGTACACGATGTGGTCGGTCTTCCGGCTCGATCGCGTGCTGGGCGACGCCGACCGTCAGGCGGAGGCCGCGGAGGTCGACGCGCTGATCGCGAAGCTGGCAGCGGACGACACCACCGTGCGCGGCACGTACGACGTGAGCGGGCTGCGGGCCGACGCCGACCTGCTGATCTGGTGGCACGCCCCGACCAGCGACGCGCTGCAGGCGGCGTACAACGCCTTCCGCCGGACGGCGCTCGGCTCACGCATGGTGCCGGTCTGGTCGCAGATGGCCCTGCACCGTCCCGCCGAGTTCAACCGCTCGCACATTCCCGCCTTCATGGCCGACGAGCAGGTGCAGCAGTACGTCTGCGTGTACCCGTTCGTGCGCTCGTACGAGTGGTACCTGCTGCCCGACGAGGAGCGCCGAGCGATCCTCAAGGAGCACGGCATGGCCGCCCGTGACTACCCGGACGTCCGCGCCAACACCGTCGCGTCGTTCGCCCTGGGCGACTACGAGTGGATCCTGGCCTTCGAGGCCGCCGAGCTGCACCGCATCGTCGACCTCATGCGTGAGCTGCGGGCCACCGAGGCGCGACGCCATGTGCGCGAGGAGATCCCGTTCTACACCGGCAAGGTGCACACCGTCAGCGAGCTCGTGACGCTCTGGCCGTGACGACTACTTCGGGTCGGCCTCGAGCTTGAGCGCGATGCCGTTGATGCAGTAGCGCTGGTCGGTCGGCGTGCCGAAGCCCTCGCCCTCGAAGACGTGGCCCAGGTGCGAGCCGCAGTTGGCGCAGCGGACCTCGGTGCGGACGCCGCCGAACATCGAGCGATCCTCGATGTACTCGACCCGGTCCTCGGCGAGCGGGGCGTAGAACGCCGGCCAGCCGCAGTGCGCGTCGAACTTCGTCTCGCTGCGGAACAACTCGGACCCGCAGGCGCGGCACGCGTAGACGCCGACCGTGGGGTCGGTCTCGTACGACGAGGTGAAAGGGCGCTCGGTGCCGGCCTGGCGCAGCACCTGGTACTCGGCGGGGCTGAGGTCGGACTTCCACTCGGCGTCCGTCTTGTCGATCGCGTACGTCTTGTCGCTCTGCTTGCTCATGCCTCCAGCGTACGGGGACCACGCCAGCCGGACGCCTCAGCGCTGGGCGTCGAACGGCACGTGCTCGAGCAGGTGGATGCTCGGCACGTCGAGCTTGCGCTGCGCCCGGGAGGTCCAGTCGATGTGCAGGAACTCCTTCACGATGTGGGGCTCCGTCAAGATGATGACCTCGGACGACTGGGTCGCCTGGACGAGCGCGAGGAGGGCCTCGATCGGCTCATCCTCCGTCAGCGTGGCGGTGACCTGCTGACCGCGGGAGACCAGCAGGGCCGCGCTCGCGTCGAGCTCGGCCTGGCCGGCCTCCTCGATGCTGTCCTTCGCCTCGTCGGACAGCAGCGGGTCGGCCAGTGACATGACCTGTCCGCCGAGCGCGCCCATGGACGTCATCAGCACCGCCGGCGAGCTGTCGACCGGCAGCAGCAGGTGGTAGCGGACCGTGTCGTCGAGGCCTTCGTGCAGCGCGATGATCTGGTCGGCGTCGAGGTCCTTGAGCTGACGCTCGATGAGCAGTGCCACGTCGAACATGATGAGTCCCTTCGTCCCTCTCAGCCTAGGGCACGGTCACGTACCCAACGGGTCAACAGGACGTCTCCGACCGCGAGCGAGTGCCCCAGCGTCATCGGACGGTCGACGGCCTCGGGCCCGAGGGCGATGCGCGGGGCCCCACCGGCCGCGAGCACCGGCGCAACCGTCAGACATACCTCGTCGACCAGGTCGAGACCGACGAGCTCACCGAGCAGCGAGGGCCCGCCCTCGCACAGGACGTGGTGCCAGCCCCGGCGCGCCAGCTCGTCGAGCACGACGGCCCAGTCGACCCGTCCCTCGCCGGCCGCGATGACGTCGACCGTGCCGCGCAGGCGCTCCAGCTCGTCGGCAGGAGCGTCCGCCGTGGTGATCACGAGCTGACCGGGGACGAGCAGGGCCTCGGGGACGTCCAACCGGCGGCTCACGACCGCGATGGGCAGGCTCGCCGGGCGGTACCCCTCCGTGCGCGCGGTGCCCGCGCCGACGATCACGACGTCGGCGAGCGATCGCAGCACCCGGTAGACGCGGGTGTCGGCCTCGCCGCCGAGTGATCCGGAGCGGCCATCGACCGCGTGGGCCGCGCCGTCCACCGTCGCGACGAAGGTGGCGCGCACCCACGGCCGGTCGGTGTCGGGGTAGGCGTAGAGCTGCGCGATCTCGGCATCGTCCGGGGTCATGGCACGACCCTACGGCGCGTGGTCCGGCATACTTCCGACATGTCCGCCTCCCTCTCGTCCCAGCTGACGGTCCCCGGACCGATCGACCTGTCGACCGTCGACTCCCGTGCCACGACCGGCTTCGACGGCGAGAAGGCCGACGCGAAGGCGGCGCTCGCCGCACTCGGTGACGAGCTCGGCGAGCTGCAGGAGAAGCTCTTCGCCGGCGGTGTCGCGCAGACGAGCCCCACCCGGGTGCTCCTGGTGCTGCAGGGCATGGACACCTCGGGCAAGGGAGGCATCGTGCGCCACGTCGCCGGCCTGGTCGACCCGCAAGGGCTCGCCATCACCTCGTTCAAGGCACCGACGCCCGAGGAGCTCGCGCACGACTTCCTCTGGCGGATCGAGAAAGCGCTGCCGGCAGCGGGCATGATCGGGCTCTTCGATCGCTCCCACTACGAGGACGTCCTGATCGGGCGGGTCCGTCAGCTCGCCGACCCCGCGGAGATCGAGCGCCGCTACGACGCGATCAACGACTTCGAACGGGCCTTCACCGAGTCCGGCGGCGTCCTGGTGAAGGTCTTCCTGCACATCTCCCGCGACGACCAGAAGGAGCGGCTGGCCGACCGGCTCGACGATCCCTCGAAGCACTGGAAGTACAACCGCGGCGACCTCGACGAGCGCATGCTCTGGGACGACTACCAGGAGGCCTATGCGATCGCGCTGGCGCGCTGCTCGTCGCAGGACGCTCCCTGGCACCTCGTGCCGAGCGGGCGCAAGTGGTACCGCAACTGGGCCGTCGCGACCCTGCTGCTCGAGCGGCTCCGCGCCCTCGACCTGCAGTGGCCGCCGGCGGACTTCGACGTCGAGGCTGAGAAGAAGCGTCTCGCAGAGATGTAGAACGTCAGTGCGAGACCGGGGAGGGCAGCTCGTGCAGCGCTGTCACGAGGGGGGCCAGCTCGGGCACCTGCTCGGCTGATGCGAGTGCCGCCTCGAGGGTGACGTCGTGCGTGGGCCGGGCCGTGTCCAGCAGGTCACGGCCGGTCTGCGTCAGCTCGGTGTAGATGCCCCGACGGTCGTCTGCGCACAGGATGCGGGTCAGCAGCTGACGGTCCTCCAGGCGGGTGACGAGCCGGGTCGTGGCGCTGGCGCTGAGCGCAGCAGCACGGGCCAGCTGCTGCATGCGCATGTGCCAGCCGTCCTGGCGACTCAAGGCGTCGAGAACGGTGTATTCCACGACCGACAGCCCATGATGCGCCTGGAGCGCACGCTCGAGCTCGGTGTCGATGTGACCGTGCAGCGCGGCCAGTCTGCGCCACCCCCGAGAGCGGATCTCCACGGCACCATCACTGATTCCCATGAGCTCAGTGTACCCCGTTTGCGCCGATAAAGCGCGTGTGCAAGTATTTAAGACGCGTCTGCAACTACCTGCGTACGCAACTTCTACCGTGAAGGAACGACATGCCACTGGGACTCCTCGCCCTCGCCATGGGCGGATTCGGCATCGGGCTCACCGAGTTCGTCATCATGGGCTTGCTGCCCGAGGTGGCGGACACCTACGACGTCACTGAGGTCGCGGCCGGCTGGCTGATCTCCGGGTACGCGCTCAGCGTGGTGGTCGGCGCACTCGTCGTGACGGCCCTGGTCAGTCGACTTCCGCGCAAGCAGGTGCTGATGGGACTCCTCCTGCTCTTCATCGCGGGCAACACCTTGTCTGCGGCTGCTCCGTCGTACGAGCTGATGCTCGGCGGACGGGTCGTGGCGGCCCTGTGCCACGGTGCGTTCTTCGGCATCGGCTCGGTGCTCGCGGCCGACCTCGTGGCCCCGGAGAAGCGCGGATCTGCCATCGCCATCATGTTCGCGGGCCTGACGACCGCCAACGTCCTGGGCGTGCCGTTCGGCACGTTCGTCGGGCAACAGCTCGGCTGGCGGGCCACCTTCTACGCCATCGCCGTGATCGGCGTGATCGCCTTGGCCGGGATCGCGCTGCTCGTCCAGACCCCGCAGCACGCTGCGCCCGCACCGAGTCTCCGCTCCGAGATGGGAGCGTTCCGGTCCACCCAGGTCTGGCTGTCGATCGCCGTGACGGTGCTCGGCTACGGTGGCGTCTTCGGCGCGTTTACCTACATCGCCTACACCCTCACCGAGGTCAGCGGGTTCTCGTCAGCCATGGTGCCGGTGCTGCTGGTGCTTCTGGGTGTCGGTCTCTTCCTCGGCAATCTGCTCGGCGGTCGCGCCGCCGACCGCAACCTCTCGCGCACCCTTTTCACGCTGCTGGCGGGCCTCACGGTCGTCCTGGTCATGTTCGCCGCGACGGCGCAGAGCCGTCCGCTCACCGTCGTCTCGCTGTTCCTGATCGGTGCCTTCGGGTTCGGCTTGGTCCCCGGTCTCCAGACCCGGGTCATGCTGCACGCGCCCCAGGCGCCGACGATGGCGTCGAGCGCGAACATCGCCGGCTTCAACCTCGGCAATGCCCTCGGCGCCTGGCTCGGCGGCGTCACGATCGGCGCCGGGCTGGGCTACACCTCACCCATCTGGGTCGGGGCCGGGCTCACGGCTGCGGCACTCGCCGTCATGTTCATCGCCACCCGGCTGGCCCCGGCTACCCCTTCCGACCGGCCAGCCACCGGGCGAGCAGCGGCGCCGCCAGCAGGACGAGCAGCAGGCGCAGGATCTGCACGGCCGTGACGAAGGTGATGTTGCCGGCGGTGTGCGCGGACGTCGCCAGCACCGCGTAGAGGCCGCCCGGCGTCGTGGCGAGATAGGCGTCGAGCTCCGAGACGCCGGTGAGCTCGGCCAGCAGCACGCCGAACGCCGCACCGGTGCCGACGACGATCGCGATGACGAGCAGCGCGGTGGGCAACATCCGTCCGATCGCCTTGAGCGAGTCAGCGGTGAACCGGAGCCCGACCTGGACCCCGATGAGCAGGAACCCCATGCCCTGGACCCAGGCCGGCACCTCCACGCCTTGGAACGACGGCAGGGCCGCGAGTGCGAGGGCACCGATCAGCGCGCCGAGCACGGCGGGGGACGGCAGGTGCAGCAGGCGCCCGAGGCCCAGCCCGAGCGCGACGGCGAGAACCGTGAAGACCACGCCGGTGAGCGTCGTCTCCGCGGCACCTGCTCCCGCCGCCGCACCGTCCTCCGCGTCGAACACGATCGCGACGGCGGCCGGCATCGCCAGCAGGATCACGAGCACCCGCAGGTACTGGATCACGGTGACGACACGGTCGTCGGCACCCAGGTCGCGCGCGATGGCGGTCATGCCCGAGGCGCCGCCGGCGACGGAGGAGAACGATGCGGTGACCGCGCTGACCCCGCGGTGCAGCCGCAACAGCTGGCCGGCAAGGACGCTCACCAGGAGCGTCGCGACGGTGATCACTATGACCGCCGGCCAGTCGCTGCCGAGGTCGGCGAGCGTCCGCCAGTCGACGACGGCGCCGATGGTCACGCCGATGATGCCCTGGCCGATCGTGAACGACCAGCCGGGCACCGACACGGGCCGTGCGCTGGACAGGGCGAACAGAACGCCACCGATCAGTCCGCCGAACAGCAGGGGAGTGGGGACGTCGAGGAGAGTGAATGCCGCCGAGACCCCGACCACCAGGGCGATCAGCAGCGCCCACGACCCGACGGACGCGCGACTCGGACGGTTTGTCACCTCGTCAACGATAGGTGGGCCCGAACGCCTCGCCGTGAATCAGGCGAACAGCGCTTCCAGCGGCACGAGGTCGACAGCGCCGACCGCGTAGCGGGCCAGGATCACCCGGGCCACCTCGACGTCGACCCCGAGGGGCTCGGCGACGGCGACGGCTCCTGCCTCGTAGGCCAGCTCGGCGACGCGGTCGGGCAGGACGCCCTGAGCGAGGAAGAGCTGACCCACCGCGATGTGCCGGCGTCCGTCGGCGCGGTGCTGGCGCACCGCCTCGCCGGCGGCCGGGGGCACGCTGGAGGCGAAGGCCGCGATCGTCGGGAGCTTGTGATGGGCTCCCCACGCCCGGGCGGCACGAGAGATGGCCGCGTTGGCGATCGGGTCGGACGAACCGGCGCCGGCCAGCACCAGCGCGTCGAGCTCACGGACCCGGTTCTTGGACAGCGCCTCGCGCAGCCGCTTGTCGAGGACGTGGAAGAACGCCGACTCGATGCCGAGCACCTTGGTCGCGTGCACCTTGATGCCGTCGTGACGCCGGACAGCGGCGGCGACGACCTGGGGGACGTCGACGTTGGCGTGGTATGCCTCGCTGAGCAGCAGCGGGACCACGACGATCTCCTGGTGTCCCTCGGCCACGAGTCGGTCGACGGCCTGGTCGAACGAGGGCCCGGTGTGATCGAGGAATGCCGGCACCACACGGAGGTCGGGTCGCATGCACGCAACCATCTCCGTGAGGGCTGTGATGGTCTCGGCGGAACGGGGATCCGTGCTGCCGTGCGCAAGAGCGATGAGTGCTGGTGCGGTCATGATGCGTGCCTCCTTCCAGTGGGTGCTTCTGTGGTGGGTGGTGCGTGGGTGGTCAGGTCGGTGGGGGAGAGCTGGCCGATGAAGCCCAGCCGGAACGCCCTCAGGCAGGAGCGACACTCCCACTCCCCATGGGTGTCGCCGTGGGGCCGGATGGCCTCGTCGGCGCAGTACGGGCAGTGGAAGGGAACGGCTCTCGTGGTCACCGGAGAGCCTCCTCGTCGGCGCGGGCGACCCAGCGGGCGAAGGACTCGTCGTGGTCGCGCTCCTTGAGGTACGTCTTGGAGAGCTTCTCGACGTAGTCGGGCAGGTTGTCGCCGGTGATCTTGTGCTGGCGCAGCTTGCGTCCGAATCCGGCCTCGAGCCCGAGGGCGCCGCCCAAGTGGACCTGGAAGCCCTCGACGGTCTCGCCGTGCTCGTCGAGCACGAGCATGCCCTTCAGCCCGATGTCGGCGGTCTGGATGCGGGCGCACGAGTTGGGGCAGCCGTTGACGTTGACCGTGATCGGGGTGTCCAGCTCGGGGACGCGCTGCTCGAGCTCGTCGACGAGCGTCCGCGCCCGATCCTTGGTGTTGACGATCGCGAGCTTGCAGTACTCGATGCCGGTGCACGCCATCGTGTTGCGGCGCCACTGTGACGGACGCGCGTGCAGGCCGATCGCGTCGAGGGCGGCGATCAGTGACTCCACCCGGTCCTCGGCGATGTCGAGGACGACCAGCTTCTGCATCGGGGTCGTGCGGACGCGGTCGCTCCCATGGGCCTCGACGATGTCGGCGAGCTGGTTGAGCAGCGTGCCGGAGATACGGCCGGCCGTGGCGGCGACGCCCACGTAGAACTTGCCGTCGGTCTGCGGGAACACGCCGACGTGGTCGACGGGTGTCTCCGGTGCGATCGGGGCCTCGAGGTCGTCGAGCTTGCGCTGGAGGTACTCGGTCTCGAGGACCTCGCGGAAGCGCTCGACGCCCCAGTCGTCGACCAGGAACTTCAGCCGGGCGCGGGTGCGCAGACGGCGGTAGCCGTAGTCGCGGAAGATGCTGACGACGCCCTTCCAGACGTCGGGAACGTCCTCCAGCGATACCCAGGTGCCGAGCCGCTTGGCGAGCATCGGGTTGGTCGACAGTCCGCCGCCGACCCACAGGTCGAAGCCCGGTCCGTGCACGGGGTGCACCGCGCCGATGAAGGCGACGTCGTTGATCTGCGGCACGACGTCATGCCCAGGGTGGCCACTGATCGCGGTCTTGAACTTGCGCGGCAGGTTCGAGAACTCGCGGTCACCGATGTACGTGCTCTCGATCTCGTCGATCGCGGAGGTGCCGTCGATGATCTCCTCGGCGGAGATGCCGGCGACGGGGGAGCCGAGGATGACGCGCGGGCAGTCGCCGCACGCCTCCTGGGTCGACAGTCCGACGGACTCCAGCCGGTTCCAGATCGTGGGGACGTCCCGCACGTCGATCCAGTGGTACTGGACGTTCTGGCGGTCGGTCAGGTCGGCGGTGTCGCGGCCGAAGTCGACGGAGACGTCGGCGACGGCGCGCAGCTGCTCGAGGTTCAGCTGGCCGCCGTCGATGCGGACCCGCAGCATGAAGCGGTCGGCGTCGAGCTCGTCGGGCTCGAGGGTCGCGGTCTTGCCGCCGTCGATGCCTTCCTTGCGCTGCGTGTACAGGCCCCACCAGCGGAAGCGACCGCGCAGGTCGCCGCCGTCGATCGACTCGAAGCCGCCGTGCGCGTAGATGTTCTCGATGCGGGCGCGGACGTTGAGCGGGTTGTCATCCTTCTTGGCCTGCTCATTGGCGTTCAGCGGCTCGCGGTAGCCCAGCGCCCACTGGCCCTCCCCGCGCTTGGGGCGCGGACGACGGGTGGGTGCGTTGGTACCGGGTGCTGTGGCCATGAAGTTCCCTTGGGGCAGGGCACACGGCGATCAGGACAGGCTCGTCACGGTTGGTCGCCGCGCGCCAATGGTGATTCGACAGGGTGGTGATCGAGATCAGGACAGAGGTCGCGCGTTGATCAGCGACACATCATGTTGCGGGCGCGGCCGAGGTCGACGTGAAGTCGTCCCACGAGCCAGAGAGTTTGCGCCGAAAGCATGAGTTCAGTCTGCGGACGCCACGCCATTCCGACAAGCGATCGTCTCGCCATCTGATACAACTGTCCACATGGTGAATTCTACACCTGTGTTCCCGGTGAAAAAGAGCGGCCGCTTTGGGGGCGCTACTCGGCCGGGACGAGGAACGAGACGGCGTAGGCGCCGACCACCGACGCCAGCAGCGTGCTGGCGCCCGCGACGAGCGCGACGTCCCACGGCAGCAACCCGGCCGTCGCGAGGCCGATCGTGGCGGCCGGGTGGAAGACCGCGACGAGCCCGAGCGGGAGCACCGCGCCGCCGATGATGGCGGGCACCGCAGCTGTGGCCTCGGGGCCATCCGCGTCGATCGCGAGGGTGACCCAGGCGCCGAGCAGCCCGACGACGGCAGCGCCGGTGCCGGCGAGCACGAGGCCCGGATCGGCGAACACGAGGGTGTCACCCAGCTGATCCTCCAGACCGAGTGCGCCCAGACCGCCCACCACCGCACCGACCACGTGCGCGGCGATGACCGGCAGCAGCGTCGACCAGGGCCGTCGGCCGACGACGGCCAGGGTGAGGGCGGCCGCGGGGTTGACCATGCCGGCGGACGACCGCTCCTCCGTGCGGTGGAGCTGCGCGTACCAGGCGAACAGCACCGCCACCGCGGCGACGGCCGCGACGGCGAGCGTCGCGTCGGAGGCGCGCAGCGCCATGGCGGCGACGAACGTCAGGAGAGCAGACGTCAGCACGGGAATGACCAGCAAACGACCCATCAGGACTCCAGGTGAGGCGTGGTGCGCGAGACGATGCCCGCGAGGTCGAGTCCCCGGGGCAGGGTCCCGAACGTACCGCCCCAGTCGCCGCCGAGACGGGAGGCGCAGAACGCGTCGGCCACCGAAGGATGGCCGTGCTGCAGCAGGACGGCGCCCTGCAGCGCCGCCGCCATCCGTCCGGCGATGCGGCGGGCCCGCACCTCGACGTCCGACAGATCGGCGAGCTCGGTCAGGACGTCGTCCACCGTGGCGTCGAGGTGCCGGTTCTCGCCGCGGACGGAGCCGACCTCGGTGATCCAGGCGTCGAGGCTCTCCGGTTCGCGCGCCAGCGCCCGCAGCACGTCGAGGGCGTTGACGTTGCCCGATCCCTCCCAGATCGAGTTGAGCGGCGACTCCCGGAAGAGCAGCGGCATGCCGGACTCCTCGACGTAGCCGTTGCCGCCCAGGCACTCCAGCGCCTCCGCGACCATGAACGGCGTCCGCTTGCAGACCCAGAACTTCTCCAGCGCCAGCCCGATGCGGCGCAGGGCCTGCTCGTGCGCGTCGTGCGGCTTGTCGACCGCCGAGGAGAGGCGCAGCGCGACCATGGTGGCGGCCTCGCTCTCGACCGCCAGGTCGGCGAGGACGTTGGTCATCGCCGGCTGGTCGGCCAGCGTGGCGCCGAACGCGGCCCGGCTCGACGTGTGCCACGCGGCCTCCGCGAGGGCCTTGCGCATCAGGCCCGCCGAGCCGAGGATGCAGTCCTGGCGCGTCGCCGAGACCATCTCGATGATCGTGCGGATCCCGCGTCCTTCGTCGCCGAGCCGGGTGGCCCACGCGTCGGTGAACTCCAGCTCGCTCGAGGCGTTCGACCGGTTGCCGAGCTTGTCCTTGAGCCGGACGATCGACAGCGAGTTGCGGGTGCCGTCGGGGCGGACTCGCGGCACGACGAAGCACGTCACTCCCTCGGGTGCCTGGGCGAGGACCAGGAAGACGTCGTTCATCGGCGCGGAGGTGAACCACTTGTGGCCCGTCAGCAGGTACTCGCCGTGCGTCTCGGTGGGACGTGCCTGGGTCTGGTTGGTGCGCAGGTCCGAGCCGCCCTGCTTCTCGGTCATGCCCATGCCCGCGAGCAGGCCGGACTTGGCCTCGGGGGAGCGGAGGCCGAAGTCGTACGACCGCGACGCGAGTCCGCTCGTCCACTGCTTGGCGATGGCGTCGTCGACCCGCAGCGCCGGGATCACGGCGTACGTCATCGTGATGGGGCACATGTGCCCGGCCTCGGACTGGCCCCACGTGAAGAAGCCGGCCGCACGCTGCAGGTGCGCGACAGGGCTCTGCGAGACCCACGGCTCCGCCGTCAGGCCGAAGCCCACGCCCTGGGTCATCAGCCAGTGCCACGACGGGTGGAAGTCGACCTCGTCGACGCGGTTGCCGAAGCGATCGGTGGTGCGCAGGACCGGTTCGTTCTCGTTGGCCAGGTGCCAGTGCTCCCGGGCCTCGGCGGAGCCGGCCAGCGCGCCCATCGGGGTGATGGCGCCGACGATGTCGGTGGCGTGCTCGCCGCCGAAGGCCGTCACGGCGTCCATCAGCGCCTGATCCGCGGTGGCGACGTTGTAGCCGACCAGCGGCGACGCCTGGTTCAGAGGTGCGCGTTGCAGCGGGTCCATGTCGCTACGGTAGAGCCATGGTGGCGGAACCGGTAGGCCGACCGGGGCTTCGCGAGAGCCTCAAGAGGGTGCTCGCCCGCACCATCAGGAGCTGCTTTCGCTACCGGGTGACGGGCCTCGCCGCCGAGGCGGCCTTCTTCGCGATCCTGTCGCTCCCGCCGCTCGTGTTCGGCCTGGCGGGCACCATCGGATTCATCGCCGAGCGGTACGACGTCGCCCAGGTCGACGTGCTGAAGGACCGGATCATCGAGCTCGCCTCGAAGGCGTTGACCGACAGCACGGTGGACAAGGTCATCGCGCCGACCCTCGACGAGGTGCTCGGATCGGGACGCATCGACGTCATCTCGATCGGGTTCGTCCTCGCGCTGTGGTCGGGCTCGCGCGCGCTCAACGTCTTCCTCGACACGATCTCGATCATCTACGGGCTCGGCGGCCATCGCGGGATCGTCAAGACCCGGGCCCTCTCGTTCTCGCTCTACATCGCCGCGCTGATCGTGGGCATCGTGCTCGTGCCGATGGTGCTGATCGGCCCCGAGCTGGCGGCCGACATCCTCTCCGACCGTTGGGCGTTCCTGCGGGTGTTCTACTGGCCGGCCATCGTGGTGGTGTCCATCGGCTTCCTCACGACGCTGTACCACCTGGCCGTCCCGGTCCGGAAGCAGTGGCGCATCGGGCTCCCGGGGGCGGCCTTCACGCTGCTGCTCTGGATCCTGGGCAGCTACTTCGTCCGCTGGGCGCTCGGCTTCTCGACCGGCGGCATGTCGATCTACGGCCCGCTGGCGGCACCGATCGCGGTGCTGCTGTGGCTGTACGTGCTGTCGATCTCGGTGCTGATCGGTGCGGCGATCAACGTCGCCGTCGAGCAGGGGGGCCAGCACTCGCGGTGGGGGCCGGTGCCGGCTGGGCCCGGCTGACGCCTCACGTGACGAGCCCCCCGGCCGGGGTGCGACGGCGGAGGGGCTCTGTCGCGGCGGCGGGCCAGGTGGAGGAGGGCCCGCTCGGCCGCTGTGCACCGGTGGTGCGTGACCGCCGGCTCGTGATCGACCCTACGAGCACCTGACGGGCCGGTCCACCAACACAGGGCGAATGATCGGCGAATGACGTGGTGGTCGCCCCTGCCCTCCAGGGGGTGGGAGCAGGAGCGACGTACTCAGGGTACGGCGTCGGGGCGGCCGACGCGAGGGTCCCGATGGTCCCGAGAATTCCGGGCCTCCGCGTCACGAGGACCGCAATGAGAACAGCCTCCGAGCAGCGTTTCCGCTGATCAGAGGCTGTTCTTGTGGTGTGGGCGATACTGGGTTCGAACCAGTGACCTCTTCGGTGTGAACGAAGCGCGCTACCACTGCGCCAATCGCCCGTGACGTGCGTCAGAAACACTAACCTACTCGCCGCACGGGCGGTCAGCGAGGTCGCAGGCCGCACCTCACCGCCTGGTCACGGATCCATGCCCTTGGCGGCCTCGCGCGCCCAGATCGCCTGCACCGCACGGGTGACGGGACCCGGCGCCGCGAGCTCACGGTCGTCGACGCGCTCGACGGCCTGCACGTCACGGGTCGTGCCGACGAGGATGATCTCGTCCGCCGTCTCCAGCACACTGATCGGCGCATCCTGCTCCACGACGTCGACCTCGTCCGCGCACCACTCGAGCACCAAGCCACGGGTGATGCCGGCGAGCGGGCCCGCCGCAAGCGTCGGGGTGATGAGTCTCTCGCCGACGACGTACATGATGTTGGAGCCGGTGCCCTCGCAGAGCTGTCCGACGGTGTTCGGCATGACGGCCTCGGACGCCCCGCGCGCCAGGGCGTGCTCGATCATCACCGCGTTCTCGGCGTACGACGTCGTCTTGAGCCCTGAGAGCACGCTGCGCTCGTTGCGGGGCCACGGGACCGTCACGATGCTCGAGACCGCTGGAGGGCGGGTCGATGGCTCCGAGACGACGATCTGGGTGAGGTCGCCGCCGCCGCGCGGCGAGCCCAACGGGCCGGGTCCGGACGTCACGGTGATGCGGATGCGCCCGAACGCGATGTCCTGGCCGTCCATCGTGGCCGCCACGCCCTCGCGGATCGCGACGACATCGGGCTTGCC
>JAOPWZ010000014.1 GCA_025965435.1 Aeromicrobium sp. | reverse complement strand
TGGATGCAGACGCTCATCACGCATGCGGGCGGCTTGGCGACGGTCGGCAACTGGGTCTACATCTGGGGCCACTGGCCGGTCATCATCGCCACGATGGTCTGGCTGGTGGCGCGGCACAGCGACATCTTCCGGCGCCTGCGCGACGCGATGATGATCTCCGGGGCCGTCGGCATGGTCATCTTCGCGACGTTCCCGGTCGCTCCGCCGCGGCTGGCCGACCCCGGCATGATCGACACGGTCAGTGAGCGCTCGCACGCCTACCGCGTGCTGCAGCCGCCGGCATTCGTCAACCAGTACGCCGCGATGCCGAGCCTGCACGCGGGCTGGGACCTGTTGATCGGTATCTCGATCGTCGCGGCCGCCTCGACCGTGGCCCTGAAGATCATCGGCTTCTCGATGCCGATCCTGATGGCTCTGGCCGTGGTAGTGACGGCCAATCACTACGTCCTCGACGTGGTCGCCGGGGTCGCGCTGGTGCTGGTCGCGCACGCCCTGGCCCTCGCCCTGGAACGGCGGCGTCATCGGCGGCGGCGGCGACAAGCCGGGCTGGATCCGGCGCGGGCCGATCCCGGCACTCCAGTCGCGGGGGACGCCCCGGTGCTCGCGATCGCCCACCGGGCCGGCAACACGCTGGCCGGTCTCGAAACGGCCAACCTCCTGGGCGCCGACGTCATCGAGTGCGACGTGCACGAGCATCACGGCCGGCTCGAGGTCAGGCACCTGAAGACAGCCGGCCCGCTGCCGTTCCTGTGGGACAAGTGGGAGCTGGTGCCCGCGTCCGCCCCGCGCCTGGTCCTCGCCGAGCTGCTCGACGCCGACCGGCACGGCACCACGTTCATGCTGGACCTGAAGGGTCGGCGTCCGTCCACGGGACGCGCGGTCGTCGACCTCCTGCACGAGAGCGGCATCCGCCACCCGGTCCTGGTCTGCAGCCGTCACTGGCCTCTGGTCGACGCGTTCGCGGACGTGCCCTACGTGCGCCGCGTGCTGTCGGCGCGCAACCGCGGCGAGCTCACCCGACTGCTGCGGCGGCTGGCCTCGACCGGACCGGTCCACGGGGTCTCGGTGCACCGGTCGCTGCTCGATCGGGACGTGGTCGCCGAGCTGAACCGGCGGGTCGACGTCGTGATGACGTGGCCAGTCAACGATGTCGTCTCCCTCGACCACCTGCTCGAGATCGGGGTGACCGGCATCATCAGCGACGAGAACCAGGTCCTGAGCGAGCTCATCCGGCGGCAGGTCCCACAACCGGGCCGCGGGTAGCCCGACACCTGCGGCCCGGAGGTCAGCGTGCCGGCAGCTCCTGGATCGTCCACCGGTTCTCGTCGGGGTCGACGAACGTCGTGAAGATGCCCCACGGCTGGACGTCGATCGGAGATGCGTCGACGCCGGCGGCGACCAGCTCGGCCCTGGCTGCCTCGGCGCTCTCGACGACGACCTGGATGTTGTCGCACGTGCCGGGCGTCCCTTCGTGGATGCCTTCGCCGAAGGCGATCGAGCAGGCCGAGCCGGGTGGCGTGATCTGCACGAAGCGGGTGCTCTCGTCGACCCGGACGTCGTGGTCGAGCGTGAACCCGACCTGGTCGACGTAGAAGTCGCGCGCCCGGTCGACGTCGCTGACGGGGACGAAGATGAGCTCGATCTTGCAGTCCATGGGGTGCCTCGATCCATCGGGCCGCGGGCCCTGCGCCGTGCGGCAGTGGACTCATTCTCGCTGTCGCCACGGACAGTCCCGGGCAGAGCAACGCACTCGGCGGCCGAATGCAGTGAAGTCCCACGCCCGGATGTTCAGGGCGAGGGACTTCGATGTGCACCGGAGGTTGCGACGGCCTCCGACTCGCTGTCGAGACTACGCGGCGGAGGGCGCCCGGCCCACCAACGGCCGGCGAACGGTCCGTGAACCCTCGCCGGCGGGGGCTCATGATGCGTCGGGGAGGCTGAAGTGCTGGAAGTCGGGCTCCGGGTAGAGGCCGCCCCACTCCCAGCCGATGCGCGCGAACTCGGTGCGGGCGACGCCGCCGTCCTGGATGACGCCGGGCTGGGGAGGGGCGCCGTCGGTGCGGTCGGCAGACAGGTAGGGCTGGGCGGCCGGCGGTCGCACATCGGCGCCGACCACGTACGGGTTCTGCACGGGGTTGATGTCGATGGCGCGTCCGTACGCGTGGTCGGACCATCGGTCCGCGCCGGCCACCCGACGACAGTTGAAGGCGGACGTGTTGTTGCCGGCCATGGACGCGTCGTCGTCGCCCGCGTAGTCGTCGATGAGCAACATCCGCTCGATCGGGAACCGGTCGGCGTAGAGCGCCGCGAAGACGTCGACGACGTCCGACGCGACGTCCGCGTTGACCACGAGCTCGCCGCGGTGGGCCTGCCCGTCGAAACCGACGTGCGTGACGGTGAGGTGGCGCAGGTCGGCGAGGGGTACGGGGCACGTCGCGGGGTCGTAGGTGCGCATGCCCCGGCGGACCGACGGGCCGAGCTCGGCGGTGGTCGAGGCAAAGGCGGGCAGCGAGCCGCTGTCGGGCTGGGCCGGCGGCAACGCGACCGGCCCCGGCCCGGGCGACAGGTCGGTGCGGCGGCGCAGGTCGTTCCACTGCTGCACGGCGGTGACGGCGCGCGTGCCGGTGAGCGGCCTCGGCGCACCGCCCTTGCGGGGGATGCGTGCGGGCACCCACTCGTCGCCGACGACCTCGTCGCCCCGGACCGTGAGCTTGAGGACGCCGGTCTCGGCCTCCCGCCCGTGGTACCAGTAGAAGTTGCCGAGCCCGTAGCTGACGTAGGCGGTGCTGCGCATCCCGGCACCCAGCGGCGTGTGGGCGTGTGTGCCGACGACGATGTCCGCCCCGGCCGCCTCGAGCGTCGCCGCCAGGCTCTCCTGGGAGGCCGTCGAGCTCGCGTTGCCCTCCTCGCCCCAGTGCAGGTAGACGACCACCAGGTCGTCGGTGCGGGCCGACTCCTCGACGGCCGCGACGAGCGACGCCACCTGCCGGCCGCGGGCCGCCGCGATGCCCGGTCCGGAGCCGGGGGACGCCGTCCAGATGGCGTCCCTGCTCTCGCGCCGCGACGCGTCGGCCGCGTGGATCGCGATGTCGGTGCCCCGGACCCGGACGCGGTGAGGCGCATGGGCCTGACGGTCGTTGCGGCCGGCGCCCAGGACGGCCAGGTTGCTGGCCTCGCCGGCCCTGATGGTGTCGCGGACGCCGGTCAGGCCGAAGTCGGCGCCGTGGTTGTTGGCGACCGACACGACGTCGACGCCGGAGCGTTCGAGCACGTCGAGCGCGTTCGCCCCGGTGCGGAACCAGAAGCGGCGCGAGGCGTCCTCGAGCTCCTTGTCGGCCCGCCGGCCCCGGTCGGTCACGGCGGACTCGAGGTTGACGACGGCGACGTCCGCCGCGCCCAGGGCCTGCGACATCGGTCCGAGGGTGGAAGTGTCATCGGCGGGAACGCCGGCGAGCTCGTCCTCGAAGTGGATGTCGCCGGCGAACGCCAGCTGCACCGTCTCCGGGGAGCCGGCGGCGGGGAGGGATCGACGCCCGTCCGGCCCGGCGTCCCGGGACGACTTCCCAGGGACGTCGGTCAGCAGGGCGCACGTCATGAGCGCGACCAGGCCCGCCCCCGCTGAGGTGGCGAAGCGAGAAGGTCGCGTCATGCGTCAATGATGGTTCAACGACCTGGGGGGCGCTAGCGTGTCGGCGTGTCTGCCTTGGAGATCGCGCTCGCTGCCACGTCGGGGGCGTTGGCTGTGGCCGTCCTGGTGCTGTGGGCCGGGCTCGCGCGCGCCCGCCGCCGCGTCCGATGGCTCGAGGACGCCTCGTCGCGTCCCCGGCTGACGGTGCCCACGCCGTCGGAGGCGGTGCGCGGCGTCGTCGGCACGGCCATCAAGATGCGCGACCACGGCGTGAAGGGCGTGATCCGCAGCTCGATCGACGACCTGGCGTTCTGGGCCGATGTCGAGCGGCCCGATCTGGCGCGGATCGCCGCCGCCGACGGCTCGGTGACGATCATGTTCTCCGACATCGAGGGCTCGACGGAGCTCAACCACCGGCTCGGCGACCGGGGCTGGGTGCAGCTGCTCGCGAAGCACGACCGGATCCTCACCAAGGCGATCCAGGCCCACTCCGGTCACGTCATCAAGACCCAGGGCGACGGCTTCATGGTGGCCTTCGCCGAGGCGTCGCAGGCCGTGGCCGCTGCGTTCGACATCGAGCGGGCGCTGGAACGGATCTCGAGCGGCAAGCTGGCGGACGTGCGGGTGCGCATCGGCGCCCACCGCGGCTCGGCGGTCCATCGCGACGGCGACCTGTTCGGGCGCAACGTCGCCTTCGCCGCGCGCGTCGCGGCCCAGGCCGGCGGTGGAGAGGTGCTGGTCAGCGACGCGGTGCTCAAGGCGGCAGATGCCCCCGTGGTGGAGACCCGCAGCACCACGCTCAAGGGCGTCCCGGGCGTGCAGACCCTGCACGTGCTCGACTGGCGCCCCTGACCCACCACGGCTCACTCCTGCCCGGTCGCGAACGTCAGGGAACGATCGAGTCGACGTAGCCGCCGTCGACGCGCACGGCCGCGCCGGTCGTCGCCGACGCCAGCGGCGAGGAGAGGTACGCCACGAGGTTGGCGATCTCCTGCGGCTCGATGAGGCGCTGGAGCAGCGACTGCGGACGGTGCGTGCGCATGAACTCGGCCTGCGCCCGGTCCCACGGCAGATCCTGGTCGACCAGCGAATAGACGAAGTCCTCGACGCCGCCGGTATGGGTCGGGCCCGCGATGACCGAGTTGACCGTGACGCCGGTGCCGGCCGCCTCCTTCGCGAAGCCGCGGCTCACGGCGAGCAGGGCCGTCTTGGACGTGCCGTAGTGGATCATCTCGGTCGGGATGACGATGGCGGAGTCGCTCGCGATGTTCTGGACCCGCCCCCAGCCGCGGTCCGTCATGCCGGGCAGGTAGGCCCGGATCAGGCGGATGGCGCTCAGCACGTTGACGTCGAAGTATCGCCGCCAGTCGTCGTCGGTGATCTCGAGTGCCGGCGTGGCCTCGAAGATGCCCAGGTTGTTGGTGAGGATGTCGATGTCGGGCAGCGCGGCCAGGACGTCGGCGACGCCCACCTCGCTCGTGACGTCCGCGACCACGGCGACCAGGTCGGCCTCCGGCACGTGTGCGCGGATCTCGGCGGTCGCCCGCGAGACGGATTCCTCCGTGCGCCCGTTGACGCCCACGCGGGCGCCTGCGCCGGCCAGGGTCGAGGCAATGGCCAGGCCGATGCCTTGGGTGGATCCGGTGACGAGGGCCGTGCGGCCCGAGAGATCGATGCGCATGCGCTCAACTCTGGCACGATGGAGAAATGCCACTGACTGGAGAATATGCACCGAGCCCCGACGACTTCTCTCGCGAGCAGGCGGAGCTCTTCGAGCGCACCAACGGCGCCGAGGGCAACGAGATGCAGGGAAAGCCGATCATCGTCCTCACGACGCTGGGGGCCAAGAGCGGGAAGATCCGCAAGACGCCCCTCATGCGCGTCGAGCACGACGGGGAGTACCTCGTCGTCGCGTCCAAGGGCGGGGCCCCCGAGCACCCGACCTGGTACCACAACATCGTCGACGCACCCCTGGTCGAGCTGCAGGACGGGGCGGTCCGCAAGGACTACACGCCGCGCGAGCTCTCCGGCGAGGAGCGGGAGATCTGGTGGGAGCGGGCGGTCGAGGCGTGGCCGGCGTATGCGGACTACGCGAAGAAGACCGACCGCCTGATCCCGGTCTTCCTGCTCACCGCGGTGGAATAAGCCGTCCGCGGTCCTCCTTGCACCCAGGTATGACTTCGACACTTTCCGCTTCCGCGTCCGGCACCTTCCAGATCGGCGGCGACCTGCCGGTCGTCCGCCTGGGCTACGGCACGATGCAGCTGCCGGGGGAGGGGGTGTGGGGGCCGCCGCGCGACCGTGACGCCGCCATCGCCGTCCTGCGGCGCACGGTCGAGCTCGGCGTGACGTTCTTCGACACCGCCGACTCGTACGGCCCCGAGGTCGCCGAGGACCTGCTGCGCGAGGCCCTGCACCCCTACGCCGACGACGTCGTCATCGCGACCAAGGCCGGGCTGACCCGCCAGGGCCCCGGCCTGTGGACGCCCGTCGGACGTCCCGCGTACCTGCGCCAGCAGGCGGAGCTGAGCCTGCGCCGCCTCGGCCTGGAGACGATCGACCTGTTCCAGCTGCACCGCGTCGACGGCGAGGTCCCGCTCGAGGACCAGGTCGGCGAGCTCAAGAAGCTGCAGGACGAGGGCAAGATCCGCCACATCGGCCTGAGCGAGGTCGACGTCGACCAGCTCAAGCAGGCGCAGCAGGTCGCGACCATCGCGACGGTGCAGAACCTGTTCAACCTCACCGACCGCAGCGCCGAGGACCTGCTCGAATACTCGACCGGGCAGGGCATCGGCTTCATCCCGTGGTTCCCGCTGGCCACGGGCAACCTGGTCAAGGACGGCGGCCCGCTCGCCGACCTGGCGCAGGAGCACGGCGCCACGCCCTCCCAGCTCGCGCTGGCCTGGTTGCTCAAGCGCTCGCCCGTCATGCTGCCCATCCCGGGCACGTCCAGCATCGACCACCTCGAGGACAACGTCGGCGCGGCCGACATCGAGCTGACCGACGAGCAGTTCGCCGCTCTCGATCAGATCGCCTGAGCGCGAGCAGGCCGCGGCGGTGACCCGTCATGCACGGTGAGTACAAGGTCTCGGGCGGCAAGCTCGTCGTGGTCGACCTGGAGGTCGACGACGGCGGGCTGATGCAGGACGTCGTGCTGAGCGGCGACTTCTTCCTGGAGCCCGACGAGGCCCTCGGAGCCATGTCCGACGCTCTGGAGGGCCTCCCGGCCGAGGCCGGCCTCGGCCGGCTCGTCGAGGCGGTCGACGCCGCCCGAGGCGACGCGGTCATGGTCGGGTTCGACCCCCCGGCGGTGGCGCACGCGGTGCTGCGCGCGCTGGGCCGATCGACCGCGTGGCACGACCACCGCTTCGAGCTGCTGGACGCCGGACCCCAGCACCCGCCGATGCAGATGGCGATCGACGAGGTCGTGGCCGGCCAGGTCGGGCAGGGTCTTCGCGGCCCGACCCTGCGGGTCTGGGAGTGGGCCTCCAACGCCGTCATCATCGGCTCGTTCCAGTCGCTGTCGAACGAGGTGGATCTGGACGCCGCCGCCCGGCACGGGGCCACCGTCGTGCGGCGGATCTCCGGTGGTGGGGCGATGTTCGTGGAGCCCGGCAACACCATCACCTGCTCGCTCTACGTGCCGGCGACGCTGGTCGAGGGGCTGTCGTTCGCCGAGTCCTACGCCTTCCTCGACGCCTGGGTCATCCGTGCCCTCCGTGAGCTCGGCGTCGACGCGAGCTACGTGCCGCTGAACGACATCGCGTCGCCGCTGGGCAAGATCGGTGGCGCCGCGCAGAAGCGGCTCGCCAGCGGTGTCGTCCTGCACCACGTCACGATGTCGTACGACATGGACGCCGCCACGATGCTGGACATCTTGCGCATCGGTCGCGAGAAGCTCAGCGACAAGGGCCACGTCAGCGCCGCCAAGCGCGTCGACCCCATCCGCAGCCAGACCGGCATGAGCCGCGAGGACGTCGTCGCGGCGATGCTCGGGCACTTCGAGGCGAGCTACGGGTTGACCACCGTCGCGATCGACGCGGCGACGCTCGACGCGGCAAAGGTCCTGGCCGACGGCAAGTACGTCGACCCGGCGTGGACCGCCCGCGTCCCCTGAGCCGTCGGTGGTTGAGGAGGCCGAGGGACGAGCATCCGGTGGTTGAGGAGGCCGAGGGACGAGGCCGTCTCGAAACCACCGTGGTTTCGAGGCTTCGCTGCGCTCCGCACCTCAACCAGCGGGAAGGCTTCGCTGCGCTCCGCACCTCAACCAGCGGGAAGGCTGCGCTGCGCTCCGCACCTCAACCAGCGGCTCGCTGCGCACCTCAACCAGCGTCGGGATGCGTCAGGCGATGGTGGTCCCGATGACGCTGTTGGGACGGAACTGGACGATGCCGCCGCGGGTCGCCGGGCGGACGAGGTCGAAGCCGCCGGTCGTCACGATCGCCCACCGCCGGGGGGCGAGGGGCTGACCCAGGACGCCGTCGCCGAACGGGGCGAACCGTTCGAGCGCCATCTCGGCGCAGTCCACGTGGCACGGCGGGAACGTGAACAGGCCGTCGAGCGCCTCGTCCTCGGGGCCGAGGAAGGCGATCGGACGCGTCAACGTCTCGCCGCACACCCCGCAGATCCGGCTGAGCGCGCAACGGATCGCGCGGCGCTTGACGACGACGGAGTGGTCGACCGCTCCGTCGTCGTCCTGGCACGCGAACGGCACCAGCGGGTCGGCCGTCACGGTCACGCCGAGGCGCCCGACCACTTGCCCAGCTCGGAGCGACGGAGCGGACGCTCGTCGTCACGCAACCGGCGGGACTCCCGCGGCGAGATGGGGGCCGGGTTGTCCTCGGTGCGCCGGTTGGGCAGCGAGAGCTTCATGATCGTGCGAAGCGTCTGGCCGTACTGCTTGTACAGCGGTCCGGTCGTGTACGGGATGTCGTAGCGCTTGCAGATGTCCCGGACCTTGACCGAGATCGCTGCGTAGCGGTTGCTCGGCAGGTCGGGAAACAGGTGGTGCTCGATCTGGTAGCCGAGCTGCCCGCTCATGACGTGCAGGAACTTGCTGCCCTCGAAGTTGGCCGATCCGAGCATCTGGCGCAGGTACCACTCGGCACGGGTCTCGTCCTCGAGCTCCTCCTCCGTGAAGTGCACCGCGCCGTCGGGGAAGTGACCGCAGAAGATGATCATGTACGACCAGAAGTTGCGCATGATGTTGGCCGTGAAGTTCGCCGACAGCGTGTGCAGGAAGAACGGCCCGGTCAGCGCCGGGTACATCAGGTAGTCCTTGAACGCCTGCTTGCCGACCTTGTCGCCGATCTGCTTCAGCTGCTTCTTGAGCAGCTTGGGGTCCTTCTTGCCCTTGCGGATCGCCTCGATGTCGAGGTCGTGCAGGGCGACCCCGTACTCGAAGAAGGCCGCGAGCAGGAAGTTGTAGACCGGCTGGCCGAGGTTGTACGGCGTCCACTTCTGGTCGCGCGACATGCGCAGGATGCCGTAGCCGATGTCGTTGTCGTGGCCGAGCACGTTGGTGAACTGGTGGTGGATGTAGTTGTGCGAGTGCTTCCACTGCTCCGCGGGCTGGGTGGTGTCCCACTCCCAGTTGGACGAGTGGATCTCCGGATCGTTCATCCAGTCCCACTGCCCGTGCATCGTGTTGTGGCCGATCTCCATGTTCTCCAGGATCTTGGCCGAGCCGAGCATCACGGTGCCCAGCAGCCACGCGGGCGGGAAGAACGACGCGAACAGCGTGATGCGTCCGGCCGCGGCGAGCCGCCGCTGGAGCGTGATGATCCGCGTGACGTAGTCACGATCGGCCTGGCCGCGGTCGGCCTCGATCTCGGCCCGGATCTCGTCGAGCTCGCGGCCGATGGCCTCGACCTCGTCGTCGGTCAGGTGGGTGTACTCACGAACGTCTGAGAACGCCATGTGGTGCTCCTTGTCGTGTTGATGTGGTCGGATGGTCAGAGGGACAGCGTGCAGTCGCCGGCGGCGACCGAGATGCAGGTCTGGATGTACTCGCCCGGCTCACCGTGCTCGGCGCCGCTGCGCAGGTCGCGGACGCGACCGGACGCCAGGGGCACGTCGCAGGTGTGGCAGATGCCCATGCGGCAGCCGAACAGCATGTTGACGCCGGCCTTCTCGCCGGCCTCGAGCAACGTCGTCGCGCCGTCGACCTCGGCGGTGGGCCCGCCGACGCCGAACGTCACGGTGCCGCCGCCCGCCTCGCTGTCGGCGACGGCGAGGGTGAAGCGCTCGACGTGGAGGTGGTCCTCGCGTCCCAGCCGCCGGTAGTGGTCGGAGAAGGCGTCGAGCATCGGAGCGGGGCCGCACGCCCACGTCTCCCGGGCCATCCAGTCGTGGCAGACGTCGTCGAGCTGCTCGACGGTCATCATCCCCTCGTCGTCGGTGAAGCGGGGGATGAAGGTCAGCTGGTCCGCCCGATCGGCCAGCTCGCTCAGCTCGTCGAGGAACATCATGTCGTCGCGGTTGCGGGCCGAGTAGGCGAGCACGACGTCGGGCAGGGAGCCGCGGCGGTCGAGGGTGCGCAGGATCGACATGATCGGGGTGATCCCGCTGCCGCCGACCAGCATCAACATCTTCTCCGGCGGCGGGTCCGGCACGACGAAGTCGCCCTGCGGGGTCGCCAGGCGCACGATCGTGCCCGGCTCCAACCCGTTGACGAGGTGGTCGGACAAGAAGCCCTCGGGCATCGCCTTGACGGTGATGCTGACGGTGTTGCCCTCCACCAGTGGGACCGACGACAACGAGTACGACCGCCAGTGGAAACGGCCGTCGATCTCGACGCCGATGCCGATGTACTGGCCTGGCGCGTGGTCGAACGACCAGCCCCAGCCCGGACGGATCACCAGCGTCGCGGCGTTCTCGGTCTCGGGCACGACCTTCTCGACGCGGCCGCGCAGCTCGCGCTGCGACCACAGGGGATTGATCAGCGCCAGGTAGTCGTCCGGCGACAGGGGCGTGGTCAGGGCCGTGCCGAGCTTGCGAAGCCGGCTGAGCGCGGTCGAGCGGTCGACGAGGGGGTCGGTCACAGCATCCCTTTCGGTGTACAGGTGTTCACTGGTGGTGTAACTCAGAGTGACACTTTGATCCCGACGATGCAACAGGGCGTGGGTCACTTTTTGCCGCGATGATGGAATCATGGACCTGTTGCACCCCCTCCGCGACCTGGACGAGGCCGCCCTCCGCGCCCGCACGAGCCTGAAGTGGCGCGAGTACCCGCCCGACGTCCTGCCGCTGTGGGTCGCCGAGATGGACGTCGTGCCGGCCGAGGCGGTCGTCGATGCCCTGGGCCGGGCCATCGCGGCCGGCGACACGGGGTACCCGTACGGCAACGACTATGCCGAGGCGTTCGCCGACTTCGCGGCACAGCGGTGGTCGTGGGAGGGCCTCGACTCGACCCGTTCGGCCTATGCGGCGGACGTCATGACCGGCCTGGTCGAGGCCATCCGACTGGTCTCCGGACCCGGGGATCCCGTCGTCCTCAACCCACCGGTCTACCCGCCGTTCTTCGGCTTCACCGAGCATGCCGGCCGGTCGGTCGTGGAGGCGCCGCTCGGCCCGGACGGCCGCCTCGAGCTCGACGCGCTGGAGGCGGCGTTCGTGCGGGCGGGCGCCAGCGGACGTCCGATCACCTACCTGCTGTGCAATCCGCACAATCCGACGGCGGTCGCGCACACCCTCACCGAGCTGAGTGCGGTGGCCGCTCTCGCGCGGACGTATCGCGTACGGGTCGTCGTCGATGAGATCCACGGCCCGCTCGTGGCAGACGGATTCGTGCCCTATCTGAGCGTCCCCGGCACCGAGGACGCCTTCGTGGTCACCTCGGCCTCCAAGGCGTGGAACCTCGCCGGCGCCAAGGCGGCGCTGATCATCGCCGGCGAGGCGGCCGCCGGCGATCTCGCCCGGTTGCCGGAGGTGGTGTCCCACGGACCGAGCAGGCTCGGCATGCTCGCCCACACGGTGGCGCTGCGGGAGGGCGTCGGCTGGCTGGACGCCGTGCAGGCGGGTCTGGCCGACAACCGCAGGCTGCTGGCCGATCTGCTGGCCCACCACCTGCCGGAGATGAGCTGTGTGCACGGCGGGGCGACCTACCTCGCCTGGTTGGACTGCCGAGCGCTGGGGCTCGGTGATGATCCCGCTGCGGCGTTCCTCGAGCAGGGCCGGGTCGCCCTCAACTCCGGCCTCACGTTCGGCACGGGCGGTGCCGGGCACGTCCGGCTCAACTACGCGACGACGCCGGAGATCCTCACCCAGGCGATCACCCGCATGGCGGCGGTGGTGGCAGCGGGTCCTTAGTCCCGGCCTGCATGGCCCGATCGGGCCATTCTCGGCTGACCGCCCTCAGCCAGGACGACACGTCCCTAGACTTCTGCGCGGGGGGAGCATGGACCAGAGATCTGCGCCGGGACGGGAGTCGCTGCGCGCGTTGCCGCCGCTGACCGCGGTGACAGCGGCGATGTTCGGCAGCGCCGCGGGCCTGCTGGTGGCGGGGGCGATCGCTTGGCAGCCCGGCAAGAATCCGCGCTGGGTGATCTCGGCGCTCGCCGTCACCGCGGTGGTGTTCTTCGTCTGGGTCTGGCTCCGGGGGCGCCGGTTCACCGCGACCGAGGCGCTGGTGATGACGGCCGTGCAGCTCGCGACCATCGGCGGCCTGACCTGGACGACGCAGCTGCCGATCGGCGCCTTCGCCAACGGGACGGTCCTGCCGATCGTCGGGGTCTACGCGACGTGGTTCCTGCACCCCGTGGCCGGCCGGGTCGTGCTGTACCTGGGAACCCTCTGGTGGTTCGCCGCGATCGTCCACCACGGCGACAGCACGCTGGCCACGTTCGGAGCCTCCCTCGTCGTGCAGACGCTGGTGGCGACCGAGGCGCTGTCGCGGATCAAGCACCGCCTGGATCGGCTGGCCAACATGGACTCGCTGACGGGGATGCTCAACCGTCGCGGGATCACGGCCGTGCTCGAGCAGGGACTCGAGCAGTCCGCTCGTCGGCGCAGGCCCCTGTCGGTCGTCGCGATCGACGTCGACGACCTGCGCGAGGTCAACAACACCCGTGGTCATCGAGCCGGTGACCAGCTGCTCGAGAGCCTCGCGCAGCACTGGATCACCGGCATGCGCCGCGGGGAAGCCGTGGGCCGCACCGGGGGCGACGAGTTCCTGTTCGTCCTGCCGGCGACGACCGAGCTCGAGGCGGAGGCGCTGGTGCAACGGGTGGCGGCGAACTCGCCGGGGTCGTGGTCGGCGGGTGTCGCCGAGACCCGGTCGGGCGACACCGCGACGTCCCTGTTGGAGCGCGCCGACCGCCGGATGTACATCGCCAAGGCAGCGCGCCGGAGCTCTGACGTGCTGGACGCGGGCAGCGGTCCTAGCGTGTAGGAATGCATGACGGACCCGATGAACGGCACCTTCGACCCGACGGGGTCAGCGACAAGACGGTGGAGGCGCTCGGCAAGCTGAGCGAGGCGCTGGAGGCCGTCGAGGAGGCGCGGGGGCATCTGTACGCCTTCCACCGCCGATGTGGCACGGCCGACCTGATGCTGGGGGACGCGGTGGACCTGCTGCGGGATGCGGGGCACGCGCAGATCGCCGACGACATCGCGACGGATCTCGTCGGGCGCAACATCATCGAGGGACGGTGGTCGTTCCAGGTCGTCGAGGACTACGACGCGAGCTACTACGAGGTGTTCAAGCGTCACGAACGGTCCGCCAGGGACGCGCTCGTCGACGGCAAGTCGCACGTCTTCGAGGCCGAGATGAAGGAGGACCGCCGCACCCACGGGCGGGCCCACCACGAAGCGCGCCCCGACTGATCGGCGTCGTGCGGTTATCCCGGCGAAGATCGGGTACGGCCTCGGTAGTCGACGAAAGGAGTCCATCATGGGACTCGGAGACAAGATCAGCAACGCAGCCGATGATGCCAAGGGCAAGGCCAAGGAGCACACCGGCAAGGCGACCGACGACGAGTCGCTCGAGGCCGAGGGGAAGGGCGACCAGACCAAGGCCGACCTGAAGAACGCCGGCGAGAAGGTCAAGGACGCCTTCAAGCACTGAGTGTCACCCCACGGAGGCGCGTCGACCAGGGCTGGTCGATGCGCCTCCGTGCGTGCACGAGGAGTGAGCGGGCCGTCAGAGCGCGTCCAGGACCTCCAGCGTCCGGCGCCAGACGGTCGAGTCGACGTCGATGACCACCATGTGATCGCCGTCGACCTCGACGAGCTCGGCATCGGCCCCCGCGGCCAGGGCCCGGGCGACGTAGTCGGCTGACTGGGCCAGCGGCACGACGTCGTCGGCCCTGCCGTGGATGCATCGCACCGGCACGTGCAACGGGATCAGCGCCGTGGGATCGGCGTGGGCGTACCGGTCGTCCACCGTCCCGCCCATGAGCTGCTGCACGGCCCCGCTCCCCAGGTCGGCGACGGTGGCCGCCGCGAGGTCGAGGACGCCGGCCTGCGAGACGGCAGCCGTGACGACCACTCCCGGGTCGGCCCACCGGGAGCCGGCCAGCTTCGGGCGTCCAGCCGCCCACACCGCGAGATGCCCCCCGGCGGAGTGGCCGAGCGTCACGACGGTCGAGGTGTCGATCTCGACGTCGGCCAGCGCATCGATCGCTGCGGCGACGTCGTCGAACGTCTCGGGCCACCCACCGCCGTCACCGACCCGGCGGTACTCGATGTTGTACGCGGTCCAGCCGTCGGCAGCCAGCGATGCCGCCAGCGGACGGCCGAGCGAGAAGTCGTACTGCGAGCGCCAGAAGCCCCCGTGGATCACGACCACGACGCCCTTCGACGCCCCGGACGGGCGCGTGAGCTCGGCGACCTGTGAGGGGTCCGTGCCGTACCTGATGGTCTCCACGCCGTCCTCCTGGCTCGAGTGCTTGCGATCGGCGCCGCGCGAGCAGGCCGCGACGGCGCCGACCGCCACGAGGGCGAGCATGCTGCGTCGGTCCACCGTGCCAGCCAAGCGGACGGCGGTGTCCGCCGCCACCCGAGGCGGTCGGGAGGCCATCGGCGGACCGATAGAATCAGGGCCCGTCGAGCCCACGGAAGGAGAGCCGGTGGACGTCCATGATCTCGACCGGTACCTCCTGGTGGGCTCAGGCGTCCTGATCCTCGCGATCCTCGCGGTGCGGCTCTCGGTCAGTGCCGGCCTGCCGTCGCTGCTGGTCTACCTGGCGCTGGGACTTGCGCTGGGAAGCTCGGGCCTCGGCATCGAGTTCGCCGACGCCGACCTGGCCCACGCGCTGGGCTTCGGCGGTCTGGTGCTGATCCTCGCCGAGGGCGGTCTGACGACCAAGTGGGAGCACGTCCGGCCCAATCTCGGCTATGGGCTCCTGCTCGCAACCCTCGGGTCGGCCATCAGCGTCGTCGTCGTCGCGGTGGGGGCACACCTGTTCCTGGGCCTGGACTGGGAGCTGTCGGTCCTGCTGGCCGCCGTCCTCACCCCGACCGACGCCGCCGCCGTCTTCTCGGTCCTGCGGCAGGTGCCGCTCAAGTCGTCGGTGAAGGGGTCGCTCGAAGCCGAGTCCGGCCTGAACGACGCCCCCATCGTGGTGCTGGTCGTGGCGATCAGCGCCGGCGACGTGGCCGACAAGGGCATCGGCTACCTGGTCGGCCTCGTCGCCTTCGAGCTCGTCGTCGGTGCGATGATCGGCATCGCCACCGGCTGGCTCGGCGCCTACCTCCTGCGCCGCGTGGCCCTGCCCGCCTCTGGCCTCTACCCCCTGGTCGTGTTCGCGTTCACGGTGCTGGCCTATGGCGCTGCCGCGGGCATCCACGCCAGCGGCTTCGCCGCGGTCTACGTCGCCGCGCTGATCCTCGGCAACGCCGAGCTGCCCCACCGCACGGCGACCCGGTCGTTCGTCGAGGGCATCGGCTGGCTCGCCCAGATCGGCCTGTTCGTCATGCTGGGGCTGCTCGCCAGCCCCGACGAGCTCACCTGGACCCACGTCTGGCACGGGCTGGTGGTCGGAGCGATCCTCACCTTCGTCGCGCGCCCCCTGACCGTCATCGCCTGCGCGACGTGGTTCGGGCGCAGCCGCCGCGAGCAGATCTTCGTCGGGTGGGCCGGCCTGCGCGGCGCGGTGCCCATCGTCCTGGCCACGATCCCGCTGTCCGCCGGCGTCGCCGGCTCCCGCGACCTGTTCAACGTGGTGTTCGTAGCGACCGTCATCTACACGCTCGTGCAGGCGGCGCCGATGGCCAGGCTGGCCGCGGCCTGCGGCGTCCTGACCGACGCGGCCCGCGACGTCGAGGTGGAGGCCGCGCCCCTGGAACGGGTGTCGGCCGATCTGCTGCAGATCAGGGTGCCGAGAGGGTCACGGCTCGCGGGGGTCGAGGTCGGCGAGCTGCGGCTGCCCGTCGGCGCCTCGATCTCGCTGATCGTCCGCGACGAACGGACGTTCGTGCCGCACCGGACCGATCGGATCGCCGTCGACGACGACCTCCTGATCGTCGCCGACCGCTCCGTGCGCGAGGAGGCCGAGGCACGGCTGCACGCCGTGGGCAGGCACGGCCGCCTGGCCGGCTGGGGCCGGGACTCGGCCGATCCGGCCTAGGCCCACGCCTAGGGCAGCGGGACGACCGGCACGCAGACGCGGAGGTCGCGATCGGTCTCGATCGAGGTGTTCGCCTCGTTCTTGAGCCCGCTGTAGTCGTCGCCGACGACGACCGTGATGCCGTCGGTGACCGTGATGTCCACCGGCGCGTACTCGGCCTTGTCCTTGAACTGCGCGGCGAGGAGCCGGACGCGGGGGTCGTCGCGGTCGTCGGTCAGGATCGCGACCTTGCGGGGCTTGGTCGCACTGGTGCTGTTGCCGATCTGCCCGCCGAGGAAACCGTTGGCCTGCAGGTTGATCAGGACGCGGTTGGCCAGGCCGGAGCGCGCCGACGCGTTGAAGACGTTGATCTTGATGACGTTGCTGTCGAGCGGGCTGCCCGCGGCGACGACCGAGTCGGTGCAGGTCGGTCCGGCGGCGACGGCCTCACCGGTGCCGGACGTCAGCAGGCGCACGCCCACGACGCCGCCGGCGACGAAGATGAGGGCCGCCACCGTGAGGGTCAGTACGCGCACTCCGGCGTTCATGACTTCTTTCCGATCGAGTAGACGCGCGCGTGGAGCATGTTGCGCTGCTGCAGGGCGGCTCGCAACGCTCGGTGCAGGCCGTCCTCGAGGAACAGCTCGCCCTTCCAGCTGACGACGTGCGCGAACAGATCGCCGAAGTAGGTCGAGTCGTCGTCGAGCAGGTGCTCGAGGTCGAGCTTGGTCTTGGTGGTCGTGAGATCGTCCAGCCGCACCTGTGAGGGGGAGATCTCCGCCCACGAGCTCTGGGTCAGCCCGTGGTCCGGATAGGGTCGCCCCTCGCTCACGCGCCTGAAGATCACCCGGCCAGTGTAGACAGTCCGATACCCGTCCGGCGGTAACGTGTCGCCATGACGACGAGTGGTGATGCGCAGGCTGCTGCGGACGAGGCGGCCCGGCTCGCCACCGAGGCCCGTGCCGCGGCGGAGGCCGCCCAGACGAGGGCCGACGAGCTCGCAGCTGTCGCCGGAGCGGCCGCCTCCGACCAGGCGTCGGCTGCGGCCGACGTGAGTGAGATCGCCCGGATCGTCACCGCCGGCTACACGTTCGACGGGGCCGCGATCGAGATGGGAGCCCTGCTCGACGGCGATCCTGTCGCGTCGGCCCAGGTGCGCATCCCGCTGGCGATGCTCAACCGGCACGGCCTGATCGCCGGTGCCACGGGTACCGGCAAGACCAAGACGCTCCAGGTCCTCGCCGAGCAGATCTCCGCCCATGGTGTCCCGGTCTTCGCCGCCGACATCAAGGGCGATCTCTCGGGCATCGCCACGGCCGGGACGCCTGACGACAAGCTGCTGGCGCGCACGCGCAGCATCGGTCAGGACTGGCAGCCCCTGGCCTCGCCGACCGAGTACTACGCCCTCGGTGGCGTCGGGACGGGACTGCCCGTCCGGGCCACGATCGACGATTTCGGCCCGACCTTGCTGTCGAAGGTCCTCGGGCTCAACGACACACAGGAGTCGTCCCTGGGGCTGGTGTTCCACTACGCCCGCAAGGCCTCCCTCCCACTGGTCGACCTGGGCGACCTGCGCGACGTCCTGACCCACCTGACCGGCGACGCCGGCAAGGCGGAGCTGAAGGGACTCGGTGGTCTGTCAGGCGCGACCGTCGGCGTCATCCTGCGCGAGCTCATCGGCTTCGAGGACCAGGGCGCCGGGCAGTTCTTCGGGCAGCCCGAGATCGCGGTGGCCGACTTCCTGCGCCTGGCTCCGGACGGCCGGGGCATCGTGTCGCTGCTCGAGGTGCCGGGGGTGCAGCACCAGCCGGCGCTGTTCTCGACCTTCTTGATGTACCTGCTCCGTCAGCTCTTCGAGGAGCTGCCGGAGATCGGCGACACCGACAAGCCCACGCTGGTCTTCTTCTTCGACGAGGCGCACCTGCTGTTCGCCGACGCGTCGGACGACTTCCTCGAGACCATCACGCAGACCGTGCGCCTGATCAGGTCGAAGGGAGTCGGCATCTTCTTCGTGACGCAGACGCCCAAGGACGTCCCCGCCGATGTCCTGGCCCAGCTCGGGTCGCGCGTGCAGCACCAGCTGCGCGCTCACACGCCCGATGCGGCGAAGGCGCTGAAGGCCACGATCTCGACCTACCCGAACACGACCTACGACCTCGAGGAGGTGCTGACGTCGCTCGGGATCGGCGAGGCGATCGTGACCGTCATGAGCGACAAGGGCGCGCCGACCCCCGTCGCGTGGACGCGGCTGCGGGCGCCGCAGGGCTCGATGGAGCCCACGCCGGACGCTCAGATCGTTGCGGCCGTCGCGTCCTCCCCGCTGCTGGCCAAGTACGGAACCGCCGTCGATCCACCGTCGGCGAGCGAGCTGTTGGCGGCCGACGAGGCCAAGGACGCGGAGGTCGCCGAGAAGGCAGCGGACGACGAGCGACTGCAGAAGGAGGCCGGCCGGATGGAGCAGCGGGGACGCAAGCCGTCCTCACGTCCCGCCCCGCGGTCGCGCCGGATGTCGCCCCTCGACCGGGCCGTCGGCGAGGCGAGCCGGACCGTCGCCCGCGAGCTGGTCAAGAACCTGTTCCGGCGTCGTCGGTGACCGCCGGTATCGTGCATGCGTGACCCTCGGGGTTGCCCCTGGGGAACAGATCAGGGTGGTCTCTGGTTGTGTTCGCAAACTAGGATCGCCAAGAATGAGCACGACCGCGGCGCACGCGAGCGCCGTTCTGCGGGTTGAGACCCGCCGGGACAGGAGGCGTGATGACCCAGTCGTCACAGCAGGCGATACCGGCTGCGACCGGTCGCTCCTCCGCGCTCCGGGTCGCCAGGCGGGCCGGGTTCGAGGTCGCCCTCATCGGGATCCTCTACGTCGGCTACGTCGTCACCCGCACCTTCGCCTCGACGGCTTTCGCGCCGGCCCGCGGCCGAGCCCTCGACATCCTGACGTTCGAGGAGTCGTGGCGCATCGACATCGAGGTCTGGCTCAACGACATCTTCTTCGCCCATGACTGGCTCGCGGTCGCCAGCAGCTACTGGTACGCCACGACGCACTACCTCGTGACGCTGTTCGTCCTGGTCTGGCTGTATCGCCGCAGCATGGCCCAGTACGTCACCGCACGTCGGGCGCTCGTGCTGGCGTCCCTGATGGGGCTGGTGTTCTACCTGGTCATGCCGACGGCCCCGCCCCGCCTCGTCGGCGGCGGGTACCACGACATCCTCAGCCTCCAGTCGGGCATCGGGTGGTGGAGCCAGAACGGCTCGGCGCCCAAGGGGATGGGCGACATCACCAACGACCTGGCGGCCTTCCCGTCGTTGCACGCCGGCTGGGCCTTGTGGGTCGCGATCGTGCTCATCCGCGCCGGAGTGCCTCGTGTCGTGCGGGGCATCGGGCTCGCCTACGCGACGATCATGGCCATCGTCATCATCGGCACCGGCAACCACTGGGTCGTCGACGCCGTCGCCGGCTGGGCGGTCGTGCTGGTCGCCTTCGGTGTCATGATCGCGTGCGACCGCGGCGAGGGTCACCCGCCCGAAGCGGATGCCCTGTCGAAGCCGCAGTCCGACCCGGCCGATCGGGGCAGCAGCCTCAGTGCGCAGCTGGCGTCCTCGTCCTCGCGCTCGAGCGACGACTGACCCCGGCGGATCGTGATCGAGTAGGAGCTCACCACACCGGTGTCGCTGACCGGACCCGATGGCCGGCTGAACCGTGCCGCTGTCGGGTGGGCCCGTCGGCCGCTGGTCGACACCTCGCGCTCACGGTCTCGTCGCTGGACTATGCCGCGGTGCACGAGGTGTGGGTGCTCGATCGTGAGACGGGGGAGGCGGTGCACCACGGCGCCACGGGTGTGCTGGGCCGGTCGGCCACGCTCCCGGCCTCGCTCGGCGACGGACCCGCGCGTGCGCGCCACGGCAGGCTGTCGATCGACGTCGACGAGATCGACGGCGGCACCAGGCTGCGCGCGACGATCCCGGGTGCCTCGTTCGACGTCGTGGCCGCGAAGCCACCGGGGCACGAGTGCCTCGCGGTGGTCGTGCCATGGAGCGACAGACGCTTCCAGTACACGGTCAAGGACGTCGCCCGGCCGGCGTCGGGCACCGTGACCATGGCGGGCGTGACGTCCGCCGTGCCGGCGGGGGAGTCGTGGGCCGTCCTCGACCACGGCCGGGGCCGGTGTCCTTCGACGGGCTCATGGGCTGGGCCGAGGACGTCCACGACCGCTGGTGACCACCACGGTCTCCGCCGGGCGCAACAGAAGAAGGGCCCCTCGATGAGGAGCCCTTCTTGTGGTTGCGGCGGAGGATAGGGGATTCGAACCCCTGAGAGCTTTCACTCAACCCGCTTTCCAAGCGAGCGCACTAGGCCACTATGCGAATCCTCCGTCGTCGAGGTTACCGGTCGGTCGCCGGAGCCGACGAATCGGGCTGCCCCGTTCGCTCAGACCGTCCCGGCTTGGAGGGCTGGCACCCGGCTCCGTATGATGGGGACCAGCCCCTCGCGTGGCGACACATCACCCAACTCCCCCAGGGCCGGAAGGCAGCAAGGGTCAGTGACCTCTGTCGGGTACGCGAGGGGTCCTTCACGTCCGGACGCACCCCCTGACCGCCCACCAACCCGCTGAGTGTGACGTTTCGAGCTCCTGCCCCGCGGCGGGAAGGCCGCAAACGTCACACTCAGCGGGTATGTAGGGCCTACGGCAGCGGGTCGACGATCGTGTGACCGTCGATCGTCCTCGACAGGGCCGTCAGGTGGTGACGGCCGTCGCCCAGGGCGTGGTCGATCGCGGTGAGCCGGCTCGTGTAGTGACCGACGCTGTACTCGGCGGTCATGCCGATGCCGCCGTGCAGCTGGATGGCCTCCTGGCCGATGTGCCGGCCGGCCTTGCTGACCTGCAGCTTGGCGCGCGAGGCCGCCTCGTGGAGATCTGCCGGATCGCCGTCGAGCTGGACGAGGGTCGCCCAGGTGACGGTGCTGCGGGCCAGCTCGAGTGACACGTACATGTCGGCCGCGCGGAACGTGAGCGCCTGGAAGGTCATCAGCGGCACGCCGAACTGCTTGCGCGACTTCAGGTACTCCGTCGTCGTCTCGAGCGCGAAGGCCATCGCGCCGAGCGACTCGTGACCGTAGGCGATCTGCGCGCCCGCGATCGCCGTCGCGATGACGGCGCTCTGGTCGGCGCCGGGCGCACCGAGCGGGGTCGCTGGGGTCGCGTCGAGGGCCACGCGGGCCGCTCGCCCGCCGTCGAACGTCGAGTAGGACGTGCGGGTCAGGCCTGCGGCGTCCGGCTGCACGAGGAAGAGGCCGGTGCCACCCTCGACGAGGGCGCTGACGATCAGCAGGTCGGCGCGTCCACCGCCCAGCACGGGCTCCTTGACGCCCGTGAGCGTCCAGGCCCCGCCGGACGTCGTCGCCGTCACGGTCGGCGTCTCGCTGTAGCGCGACGCCGGTTCGGTGTGCGCGAACGCCGGTACGAGGGTGCCCTCCGCGAGGGCGCCGAGGATCTCCGCCCGCTGCTCGGCGGTGCCGGCTGCGGCGACGAGTCCGCCGGCGAGGACGACGGCCTCGACGTACGGCTCGGGAGCGATGACGCGCCCGATCTCCTCGGCGACGATCGCGACCTCGACGGGCCCGGCGCCGAAGCCGCCGTCCTCCTCGGCGAACGGGAGCCCCAGGGCGCCCATCTCGGCGAGTCGCTGCCAGGTCTTCTCGTCCCAGCCCGGGTCGGTCTTGGTGACCTGCCGCCGGGTCTCGGACGAGTCGTACGCCTTGCCGAGGAGCCCCCGGACGGCGTCGCGCAGTGCTGTCTGCTCGGAATCGAGTGTGAAGTCCATGTCAGCCCCTCAGTCCCAGGATCGTCCCGGCGATGATCTGTCGTTGCACCTCGTTGGAGCCGCCGTAGATCGACGCCTTCCGGTAGTTGAGGTAGTTGGGTGTGGTGGTGCGGGCGAGGTCGGGAACGTCCGATCCCTCGCCGGCGCCGGTGGCCAGCGCATTGGGCCCGGCCAGATCGACCCACAGCTCGGTGACGGCCTGCTGCAGGACGGTGCCCTGCAGCTTGAGCACGGACGAGGCGGGGTGCGGCTTGCCGTCGGCGGAGTTCGCGACGACGCGCAGCGCGGTCAGCTCGAGGGCCAGGAGATCGTTCTCCAGCTCGGCGATCTCCGCCGCCACCAGCGGGTCCTCCAGCAGCGAGGTGCCACCGGGGCCGGCCGTCCTGGCGTACTCCTTGGCCTGGGCCAGGGTGCGCTTGGTTGAGCCCACGGGGGCCACGCCGACCCGCTCGTTGCCGAGCAGGAACTTGGCGTAGTCCCAGCCCTTGTTCTCCTCACCGACGAGGTTCGAGACCGGCACGCGCACGTTGTCGAAGAAGACCTCGTTGACCTCGTGGCTTCCGTCGATCAGCTCGATCGGGCGGACCGTCAGGCCCGGTGACGTCATGTCGATCAGCAGGAACGAGATACCGGCCTGCTTCTTGACCGTCGGATCGGTGCGCACGAGCGTGAAGATCCAGTCGCCGTGCTGGCCCAGCGTCGTCCAGGTCTTCTGACCGTTGACGACGTACTCGTCGCCCTCCTTGACCGCGGTGGTGCGCAGCGAGGCGAGGTCCGAGCCGGCGTCGGGCTCGGAGAAGCCCTGCGCCCACCAGATGTCGAGGTTCGCGGTCTTGGGCAGGAAGCGCTCCTTGATCTCCTGCGAGCCGAAGGCTGCGATGACGGGTCCGACCATGGACGCGTTGAAGGCGAGCGGCGGCACGACGCCGGCCAGCTGCATCTCCTCGTGCCAGATGTGACGCTGCAGGGGCGTCCAGTCCTTGCCGCCCCACTCGACGGGCCAGTTGGGCACCGCGATGCCGGCAGCGTTCATGGCCTGCATGGAACGGACGATCTGCTCCTTGGACAGCTCACGTCGCGCGGCGACGGTTTCGCGGATGTCCTGCGGGATCTGGGTCGTGAAGAAGGCATGCATCTCCTCGCGGAAAGCGGCATCCTCCGGTGACAACTGCAACTTCATGACGGCTCCTCAGCTGTGATGACGCGCGGTGGCGCAGGCCGAGTCTAGCCGCGGAGCCGATGGATGCACCATCAGTGCATCTTCTTGCGGCTCCTGGCCCGCATGGGCCCGACCAACCGCGGTCCGGCGAGTCGCTGCTCGAGACGCCGGCCCTCGCGGCGCAGCGGCTGCGCGACGTACTCGCCCAGGATGACGCCGGCCGCGAGGGAGATCGCGACTGCGATGGCGGTGATCATCGCCAGGATGCCCGCGTAGTCGTCGTCAGCCAGCAGCGCCAGGCCCCGGTAGATCGAGACGCCCGGGAGCAGCGGCACGATCGCCGCCGTGACGATGACCAGCGGCGGCACGCGGGCCCAGCCGGAGACGCTGTAGCTGACCAGGCCGATGAAGATCGCGGCCACGGCGGCCGGCCACGCCCGCCCTCCGTCGTGCGCCGCCAGGAACAGGTAGATCGCCGCTGCCCCGCCCGCGATCCCGGCGATGGGCAGCAGCACCCGGCGGGGGGCGTAGCCGGCGAAGGCGAAGGCTGCCGCGGCGATGGCGGCGCCGGCCACCATGATCGGCAGGCGGGACAGGCCCGACGCGCCCGGCTCGACCGTCAGATCCACCCCGAGCATGCTGCCGATCGTCAGCCCGCCGCTGACGCCGACGATGACGCCGACCGTCGACATCATGACCTCGAGGATGCGAGCGACGGCCGTGACGTAGAAGCCGGTCAGGGCGTCCTGGATCGCACCGATGAACCCGAGCCCGGCGAGCAGCATCACGATGCTGGCGGTCACGACCAGCGAGGGATCGACGTCGACGTCCGTCGCGCCCACGCCGACCGCGATCATCGAGGCGAACAGGCCTCCGCCGGCCTGCGCGTAGAAGAAGGGCAGCCGCAGCCGGGCGATGTAGCGCTGCAGCACCTCGATGCCCATCGCGGCGACCGCGGCGATGAGCGTCACGAAGACGCCGCCGCCGATCAGCAGCGCGATGCCGGCGCCGATGCCGCCCCAGCCGAGGGTCACGGCCCAGCGCGGCGTCTGGTGACCCGTGGAGGAGATGCGGGCGACCCGGGCCCGTGCCTCGTCCAGGTCGATCTCGTCGGCCAGCAGGTCGGCGACGAGGTGGTCGACGCGGGTCAGGTCGTCGAAGTCCGTCTCGCGGTGCGTCACGTGGCGGGTCAGCGACACCGGTGGCTCGTCCGCCGAGGACTGGTGGCTCAGGTTGAGCGTCGTGAACGTGACATCGACGAGCACCTGGCGCAGGCCCAGATGGTGGGCCACCGACGACATCGTGGCCGTGACGTCAGCGGCGCCGGCACCGTTGGACAGCAGCATCTCGCCGACCCGCAGGGCCAGGTCGAGGATCTGTTGGGTCTGCCGTGAAGTCGTCACACCCCCCATCATGGAGGCCGTGGCTGACGCACCCAACCGGGTCCCCGGCCGTGCGGCGTAGGGTTCCGCTGACCGCCCGTGAACGCAGGAGATGTACATGACTGAGTGGATGGCCGACGAGCTCGGCGACGGCTACGAGCAGCGCACGATCCCCCTCGGGACCGATCCCGACGGCGAGGGGACGATCGTGGCGACCCTCGTGCGTCACACCGCACCGGAGCGCCCGCGCGCCGCCGTCCTGTACGTCCACGGCTTCAGCGACTACTTCTTCCAGCGTGAGATGGCCGAGTTCTTCACCGACCGCGGCTTCGCGTTCTACGCGCTCGACCTGCGCAAGTGCGGGCGCTCGCGCCGCGAGGGTCAGACGGGCCACTACGTCTCCGATCTCGCGCTGTACGACCGTGAGCTCGATGAGGCGCTGGCGATCGTCCGTGAGGAGACGGGCGACCAGCCCGTGCTCCTGTCGGCGCACTCGACCGGCGGCCTGATCCTGCCGCTGTGGCTCGACCGCCTCAACCGCCGGCCGGGCGGGACGAAGGGCGCGGGCATCGCCGGCCTGGTGCTCAACAGCCCCTGGTTCGACCTGCAGGGCAAGCCGTGGATGCGGACCGTGGGCACCCGTGGCATCGCGGCCGTCGCCAAGGTCAAGCCGAAGTCGCTGGTCAAGCTTCCCGAGACGGACGCGTACGGCACGAGCCTGCACGTCAGCGGCCACGGCGAGTGGGAGTTCAACACCGTCTTCAAGCCCCTCAATGGCTTCCCGGTCTCGTACGGATGGCTGACGGCCATCCGCAACGGCCACGCCAAGCTCCACAAGGGGCTCGACATCGGCGTGCCGTCGCTCGTCCTGCGCTCGACGACGACGAGGTTCGCCCGCACCTATTCCCCGGCGGTCGACGAGGCGGATGCCGTGCTTGACGTCAGGCAGATCGCCCGCTGGGCCGGGTGCCTCGGCGACGCGGTCTCGGTCGTGCCGATCGACAAGGCCCGGCACGACGTCTTCATCTCCAAGGACGAGCCGCGCAAGGCCGCCTACGCCGCGGTCGACACCTGGCTGAGGGCCACGGGTCTCCTCGTGTCCTGACGGACCGGACCGGGGACGGGACCGAATCAGGGTTCCTGTCCCTGCCGGACGGGACTCGGTTCCTCACACAGTGGTGACACCCACCACCGTGAGAGAGGAACCACCATGAACACCACCGTCACCACCCGCAACCCCGTCCGCGACGACGTCGCTCCTGGATCGTCCACGTCCTCGGCACCTGCCGAGACATCCCGCCGCTGGGCGCTCGCCGGGGTCGTCGGCGCCCTCAGCTCGATCGCCGCCGGCGCGGTCGCCGTCATGATCGACGCCGTCTACGACGAGTCGCTGGTCGGTGACCCGGAGGGCATCGTCGCGTCGCTGTCGGAGAAGACCGGCCTCATGACGGCCTTTCACGTCCTCAGCGTCGTCGGGGCCCTGCTGCTGGTCGTCTTCGGCCTCGGGCTGCACCGCCGGCTCCGGGAGAGCCTGCCGGCCGGCAGTCTCGTCCCCGGCATCGCGGCAGCCGGTGTGCTCGGCACCGTCGTCGTGCTCGTGATGGGCAGCTCGCTGGACACCGAGTTCATCTTCGGCGTCGCCGAGGACGATCTCGTGAACCCGGCCAACGCCGCGCTCTACAACCACTGGATCGGCACGATCCCCGCCGTGTGGGTGCTGATCGGCCTGAGCGGGCTCGCCATGTTCGCCGCCGCACGCCAGGGTGCTGTCGCTCGCTGGCTCGGGCTGGTCGGGCTCGTCCTCGGCGGCCTGACCCTGCTGGTCGGCATCGCCCCGGTCCAGTACATGGCCGGGCTGACCGGCGCGCTGTGGCTGCTCATCACCGCCGTCGGCCTGCTCGCGGGTGATCGCACGCGTCGATGACGCGGATCCGCGCCAGTCATGCCGGTTCGGGCCCATGGGGCCCGGGCCGGCGTGACAATGTCGTCATGCAGGACAGTGTCATCCCGGACCATTCCTCGCGGCGAAGCCACCCGCTCGTCCTGCTCCTGCCTGTTCTCGGTCTGGCCGGGCTGGGTCTCTCGATCGCCTGGGACGTCCGCGCCCCGTCCAGCGGCCCGGGGCACGCGTTCGCTGCGGAGGCCGGTTGGACCTATGCCCTGACCGGCGTCATCCTGGCGGCGCTGGGCGTCGTCGTCCTGTGGTGGCAGCCCACCCAGCGCTTCGGCTGGGCACTCGCCGTTCTCGGGCTGTTGTGGGTCCTGGACGGCATGGCCCAGTCGTACGTCCGGACGGGCCTGACGGCCGACTCTGCCTGGCCCGCCATGACGGCCGTGCTGTGGTTCCTGACCCGCATCACCGGCTTGCTCCCGGTGGGGGCCGCGGTCCTGCTGCTGATCTTCCCGACCGGGCGGATGCTCTCCGGTCGCTGGGGCGTCGCGGGCCGGGTCTCAGTGGCGCTGATGCTGCTCGCCATCGCAGTGCTGACAATCTCGTACCTGCCTGCGAGCGAGGTTCCCGACGACCTGCCGCCAGGTGTCGACCCGAATCCGGCCTCGCTGCCCGACATCGCCCTGATCGGCAGCGCCGGGCGTGCGTTGTTCCTGGTCGGCATCGCCTTGTTCGTCGTGCCGCTGGCGACTCCTGTCGTCCGGTACCTGCGGTCGAGCGGGCTGGAGCGTGACCGCCTGCGGTGGCTGCTGTGGGCCGTCATCGTCATCGTGCTGGCACTGGGGATCGCTGTCGTCCTGGACTCCGCGCTCGCCTCGAACCTCGCCTTCTTCCTGGTGACCGTCCTGCCGGGTGTCGCGATGACGATCGCGATCGTCAGCCCGCGGATCGTCCCGATCGAGGACCTGCTCGGCACGACCGCGCTCTACGGCACCCTCACCGCAGGCATCGTGGCCGTCGACCTGGCCGCGCTGTCCCTGGTGACGACGGTCCTGGACGACTCGCTCGAGCAGCGGCAGGTGGTGCTGGTGGTGCTCCTGCTCTCCGCTGTCGTCTACGGACCGTTGCGCCAGCGCCTCCAGCAGTGGGTGCGGCGAGCGATGCTGGGCGAGCGCGGCAACCCGTACGGCGTCGTGTCGGGCCTCGCGTCGAGCCTCGAGACCGCCGACGAGGGCCCGGGGCAGCTGGCCACGATCGCCTCCGCGGTCGCGGCGGCGTTCGGCGTGCCGTTCGTCAGCGTCGAGGTCGACCGGAGCCGTGGCGAGCGGCTGGTCGCCACGCACGGTGCACGTCCGGCCGAGACGCGGGTGCTGCCGATCACCTATCGCGACACCGAGGTGGGCCGGTTGGTCCTGCCGTTGCACGGGGCGAGGGCCAAGCTCTCGGCGCGTGACGAGCGGCTCCTGGGCGACCTGGTCAGGCAGGCGGCCGCCGCCGCCCGCGCGACGCGGCTGGCCGGCGAGCTGCAGGACAGCCGGGAGCACCTGGTCGTGGCGCGCGAGGAGGAGCGCCGGCGCATCCGCCGTGACCTGCATGACGGGCTCGGCCCGGCGCTCAGCGGTGTGGTCTTCCGGCTGGAGTCCGCGCGGCTCCTGGTGGCGGACGATCCGGAGGCGGCACAACAGCACCTCGCGGTGACGCTCGACCACGTCAAGGACGTCGTCGCCGACATCCGTCGCCTCGTGCACGACCTGCGACCTCCGGCGCTGGACGACCGCGGTCTCGTGGGTGCCGTCACCCAGCAGGCCGAGACGGTCCGCGCGGCCGGTGTCGACGTGACGGTGCACGCCGAGGACGTCGGCGCGCTGTCCGCCGCGGTCGAGGTGGCCGCGTATCGCATCATCGGCGAGGCGCTGACCAACATCGCCCGTCATGCCGAGGCGACCACGGGGCGCGTCGTGCTGCGGTTGGCCGACGACGACCTGTCGATCGAGGTGGCTGACAACGGCAACGGCATCCCGCCGGACGCCGAGGTGGGGGTGGGCCTGCTGTCGCTGCGCGAGCGGGTCGCCGAGCTCGGTGGCCGCAGCGAGATCATCTGCCCTCCCGGCGGTGGGACGACCGTCCGGGCCCGACTTCCGCTGAGGAGCCCGTCATGAGCCAGTCCGTCGTCTCGGTCGTCGTCGTCGATGACCACCAGATCGTCCGCGAAGGCCTCGTGGCCCTGCTCGACGCGCTCGAGGGCATCGAGGTCGTCGGCAGCGCGGTCGACGGACGCGACGCGATCCACGTCGTCGCCGAGGTGTCGCCCGAGGTGGTCGTCATGGACATCCAGATGCCCGTCCTGGACGGCATCGAGGCGACCCGGCACATCACCTCGACCCAGCCCCACCCCAAGGTGCTGATGCTGACGATGAACGAGGACGACGACACCATCATGACCGCGATCCGTGCCGGTGCCTGCGGCTACCTGCTCAAGGGGGCCGATGCGATGGAGGTGACCCGGGCGATCGCCGCGGCGGCGTCCGGCGGGATGGTGTTCGGGGCCTCGATCGCCGCCCGGGTGGCGGGCTTCTTCTCGGCCCGGCCGGTGGCGGCCGACATCGCGTTCCCGGAGCTGACCGAGCGGGAGCGGGAGGTGCTCGACCTGCTCGCGGCAGGCCGCTCCAACCAGGACATCGCCCGCCATGTCTTCGTGTCGCCCAAGACGGTCCGCAACATGGTGTCGTCGATCTACGCCAAGCTGCACGCGGCCGACCGCGCGGAGGCGATCATCAGGGCGCGTGAAGCCGGTCTCGGCCGGACCGACTGACCGGCCGCTGGGCGAGCCCTCGACCTTGCGCGCCGCGACGGCCCGACGCCGGTTCCCGCTGTCGTCGGCGGTCGTTAGTCTCTACGTGTGGATGCCCCCCTCGCGCTGTATCGCCGCTACCGGCCGGAGACGTTCGCCGAGGTGATCGGTCAGGAGCACGTCACCGACCCGTTGCGGCACGCGCTCGCCGCCAACAAGGTCAACCACGCCTACCTGTTCTCGGGTCCGCGCGGCTGCGGCAAGACCACCAGCGCCCGCATCCTGGCGCGCGCCCTGAACTGCGAGAAGGCGCCGATCTCCGATCCGTGCGGTGAGTGCCAGAGCTGCCGTGATCTCGCTCGCGGCGGGCCCGGCAGCATCGACGTCATCGAGATCGACGCGGCCAGCCACGGCGGCGTCGACGACGCCCGCGACCTGCGCGAGCGGGCCTTCTTCGCCCCGGTCAGCAGCCGCTACAAGGTCTACATCATCGACGAGGCCCACATGGTCTCGCCGCAGGGCTTCAACGCGCTGCTCAAGCTGGTCGAGGAGCCGCCGCCGCACCTGAAGTTCATCTTCGCGACGACCGAGCCCGACAAGGTCATCGGCACGATCCGCTCGCGCACGCACCACTACCCGTTCCGCCTGGTCCCGCCCAAGTCGCTCGGTGACTACCTGATGCAGCTGTGCCGGGCGGAAGGCGTCGAGCTCGCCGCCACCGCGCTGCCGCTGGTCGTCCGGGCCGGGCAGGGCTCCGTGCGAGACACGCTCAGCGTGCTCGACCAGCTGCTCGGCGGTGCCGGTCCTGATGGCGTCACCTACGATCTCGCGGTGCAGCTGCTCGGCTACACGCCCGACTCGCTGCTCGACGAGGCGATCGACGCCTTCGCCGCGAGCGACGGCTCCACGGTCTTCGGCGTCGTCGACAAGGTCATCGAGACCGGGCAGGACCCCCGCCGCTTCGCCGAGGACCTCCTGCAGCGGCTGCGCGACCTGGTGATCGTCGCTGCGGTCCCCGATGCGCTCGACAAGGGTCTGCTCGACGTCCCCGGCGACCGGGCCGAACGGCTCGTGATCCAGTCCAACGGCTTCGGCCCCTCCGAGCTGACCCGCGCGGCCGACATCGTCAACGCGGCGCTGATGGAGTTCCGTGGGGCCACCGCGCCGCGGCTCCTGCTCGAGCTCATGTGCGCCCGCATCCTCGTGCCTGGGGCCGACAACTCCACACAGGGCTTCCAGGCGCGCCTCGACCGGGTCGAGCGCCGGCTCTCGATGGACGGCGGTGCGCCGGCACCTGCCGTTGCTGCTCCGGCCCCGCCCCTTGAGAGGCTGACCCCGCCCCTTGAGCCTGTCGAAAGGGTGCCGGAGGTCCCTTCGACGAGCTCAGGGAACGAGCCCGAGCCGGACGTCCTTTCGACAAGCTCAAGGAGCGAGCCCGCTCAGGCCGCACCCTGGACGACGTCGGCCCCGCCCCTTGAGCCTGTCGAAAGGCCGGCCCCGTCCCTTGAGCCTGTCGAAAGGGTGCCGGACGTCCCTTCGACCAGCTCAACCACCGAAGCGGCGCCCGGGCAGCTGACGATCTCCGACGTCCGGCGCCTGTGGCCGGAGATCCTCGACAAGATCCGGGACATGCGCCGCTTCGCCTGGATCATGCTGAGCCAGAACGCGCAGGTCATGGCCCTGGACGGCAAGGTCCTCACGATCGCGCTGATCAACACCGGAGCGCGTGACTCGTTCCTCAGCAGCGGCTCCGACGAGTACGTCCAGCGGGCCCTCAACGAGGTGCTCGGCGTGACCTGGCGCATCGAGGCGATCGTCGATCCCGGCGCCCGTCCGGGCGTCGAGGACTACGGCGACCACGCACCACCGGCCGCCCGCCCTCCGGTCGTCCAGACGGCTCCGCCGGTCGCCGTGCCCGACTCGGTGCGCGAGGCCCTCCGCGAGACCCACACGCCCAAGACCCGCGAGGATCCCGATGCATCGGCCGATCGCAACGACCCGGTGATCGAGGTCGAGGATCTCGATCCGGAGGCGCTGCTCAGCCGTGAGCTGGGCGCGAAGGTCATTGACGAGTCCCGCTCCGACTGAGCTCACGCGTGTCCGGCTCGATCTCGAGGCCGATCCGCTCGACGTCCTGCGCCGATTTCGGGGCCGCGATCGTCTGGTCGCCCTGATCGGCGCCTGGCACCACGGGGAGGCGCTGATCGCGTTCGACCCCGCCGAGGTGCTCGGCGGCGACCCGTTCGGCGGCATCGACGTCGAGCCCCTTTCGTCCGACGTCCCGGGATTCGGGGGTGGCTGGATCGGTGCGTGGGGCTACCAGCTGGGACGGCTGGTCGAGCGGCTGCCGCCCGCACCGCGCCGTGTCGTCGAGCAGCCCGATCACCGGATCGCGTTCTACGACCACGTGCTGCGCCTGAGCGGCGGCACCTGGTGGCTCGAGTCGCTGACCCACGATCCGCAGCGCGACGAGCGCATCCTGGCCGTCCTGTCGCAGCCGGCACCCAGGCCGCTGGCGTACGACGTCGGGGTGTTCGAGATGACGCCGTCACCCGAGGAGCACCGCACCGCCGTGGCCGCCGTCCTGGAGCACATCGCCGCGGGCGACATCTTTCAGGCCAATCTGTGTGTCCGGCTGGAGGCGCCGTTCTCGGGCGACCCGCTCGACGTCTTCTGCGCCGGCGTCGACCGGCTGCACCCGGCCTACGCGGCCTTCGTCGACAGCCCCGACGGCGCCCTGGTGAGCCTGTCGCCCGAGCTGTTCCTGCGCCGCACCGGTGACGAGGTGCTCAGCTCGCCCATCAAGGGCACCGCGCCCCTTGACTCCGACCCCGACGAGCTCGTCGCGTCGGCGAAGAACCGCTCCGAGAACATCATTATCGTCGACCTGATGCGCAACGACCTCGGACGCGTCAGCGTGCCCGGTTCGGTGCGCGTCCCGGCCGTCACGCGCGCCGAGCGTCACGCGGTGTGGCATCTCGTGTCCGACGTCGTGGCCCACCTCGGGCGCGGCGTGCGCGACTCGGACCTGCTGCGGGCGACCTTCCCTCCGGGCTCGGTCACCGGCGCACCGAAGGTCCGGGCCATGGAGCTCATCAACACGCTGGAGGCGACGGGCCGTGAGGCCTACACCGGCGCGATCGGCCATGTCAGTCCCGCCGCGGGGCTCGAGCTCAATGTCGTGATCAGGACGTTCGAGATCGTCGGCGACACGATCTGGCTGGGCGTGGGTGGTGGCATCGTCGCCGACTCGACGCCCGACGGCGAGTACGCCGAGTGCCTGGTCAAGGCCCGGCCGCTGATCGAGGCGATCGGTGGGACGCTCGACCTGGTGGCCGGCGTCGTCGTTCCTGATCAGCTGGTCGTGCCGGCCGCCGAGCCGCCGCCGGCGCCGAGGGTCGACGAGCGACTGGGTGTCTACGACACGCTCCTGGTGGTCGACGGCCACGCCATCGACCTCGACGCCCACCTGGCGCGGCTCGACGCCAGCGTGCGGGCCGTCTACGGCACCACGATCCGGGCGGGTCTCGACGAGGCCGTGGTGCGACGGGCGGCAGGTCTCGCGGGTCGCCATCGCCTGCGCATCGACGCCGTGCCGTCCGGCCACGACGTCGGCGTCACCATCGCGACGCGCGAGCTCGATCCCGTCGGGGAGGCCTGGACCACGAGCCTGCGGGCGGTTCCCGGCGGTCTCGGCCAGCACAAGTGGGCCGATCGCAGCGCCGTGGCGCACGACGGACCACCCGACCACGATCTGGTGCTGGTGGCCGACGACGGCTCGGTGCTCGAGACCACCCGTGCCAACCTGTTCGTCGTCCACGACGATGCCGTGCTCACCCCGGCGACCGACGGACGCATCCTGCCCGGCACGGCCCGCGCTCGCGTCGTCGAGATCCTGCGGGCAGCGGGGGTGCCGGTGTTCCAGCGGCGCCTCACTCTCGACGACCTGGCGTCCGCCACCGAGGTCTTCGCGACCAACGCGCTGCGCGGTGTCGTCCCGATCCTGTCGTGCGAGGGGGTGGGGGAGTGGCCCGCCGGCCGCACGACCGCCTGGCTCCGTGACGAGCTGAGCCCTTCCCGCTCCTTGAGCCCAACCCGCTCCTTGAGCCCGTCGAAAGGAGGGACCTCGTCTTTTCGACAAGCGAAAGGAGCGAAAGGGGCGAGGGGAGCTCGGGGCGCGAAGGTCCTGTTCATCGACAACTACGACTCGTTCGTCTACAACCTGGCGCAGTACGTCGGCGAGCTCGGAGCCTCCGCGCAGGTCGTGCGCAACGACGCCGTGACGGTCGACGAGCTCGTCGCCGCCCGCCAGCGGGGTGACTTCACCCATCTGATCGTGTCGCCAGGTCCGGGTGCCCCCTCCGATGCCGGCATCAGCCGGGAGGCGATCGCGCGGCTGGGCCCGACGACGCCCACCCTCGGGGTGTGCCTGGGTCATCAGGTGATCGCCGAGGTGTACGGCGCGAAAGTCGTCCGGGCGCCCGAGATCGTGCACGGCAAGCCGTCGCTGATCCATCACGACGGTCGAGGGGTCTACACGGGCCTGCCCACGCCCCTGGTCTGCGCTCGCTACCACTCGCTCGTCGTCGACGCCGGGTCCCTGCCTCCCGAGCTCGAGGCGACGGCCCACACCGCGTCCGGCATCGTCATGGGCGTGCGGCACCGCACCCATCCGGTGGAGGGCGTCCAGATGCACCCCGAGTCGATCCTGACCTCCCGCGGCCACGACATGCTCCAGACCTTCCTCACCCCCTGACCACGCCACCTTTCCGGCGAGTGGTGCAACTGCGGGATTTCGAGACGGCGAGTCCCCCGAAATTGCACCGCTCGCGGGGGAATTGCACCACTGGCGGTCCCGGACCCTTTACATAGCGAGTGATGACTCGCTATGTTCCCCTCACCTGGATGTGACGGAGGCCACATGAACGAGCTCGACCTGGTGATCATCGGCGGGACGTACTTCGACGGCACGGGCGCGCCGGGGGTCGTCACCAACGTCGGAGTCAAGGACGGGCGCGTGGCGGCCGTGACGCCCGGGCCGCTCGCGACAGGGCCCTCGACGCGGGTCGTCGATGCGGCCGGGCAGTGGGTCATGCCGGGCTTCGTCGACGCGCACACGCACTACGACGCCGAGCTGCAGGTGGCCCCGGGCCTCAACGAGTCGGTTCGCCACGGCGTCACCACGGTGCTCGTCGGCAACTGCTCGCTGTCAACGGTCTACTCGTCCCCGCTCGACATCGCCGACCTGTTCAGCCGGGTCGAGGCCCTGCCGCGCCCGCACGTGCTCGGGGCGCTGGAGGACGCCAAGACCTGGTCCACGCCCCAGGGCTGGGTCGACGCGCTCGAGCAGCTGCCGCTGGGCCCGCACGTCGCCTCCTTCCTCGGCCACTCCGACGTCCGCGCGAGCGTCATGGGCATGGGCCGGTCGACCGATCCCGACCAGAAGGCCACCAAGGGCGAGCAGGCGGAGATCGAGCGGCGTCTGGAGGACGCCCTGGACGCCGGCTTCCTCGGCATCTCGACCATGACGAACCCGTGGGACAAGCTCGACGGCGACCGCTACCGGTCCCGGTCGCTCCCGTCGACGTACTCGAGCTGGAGGGAGTTCCGCGGCATCAGCCGGGTGCTCCGCCGCCGAGGCCGGGTGCTGCAGGGCGTGCCCAACCTGAACAAGAAGTACGACGTCGCCTTCTACCTCAGCACCGCGACAGGGCTGTTCCGCAAGCCGTTGAAGGTCTCGCTACTGGCCGCCGCCGACACCAAGGCCGAGCCCTGGGTGCAGCACATCTTCGGCCCGCTCGCCTTCATCGCCAACACGCTCGGGCGTGGACGATTCGTGTGGCAGCACCTGCCGACGACGTTCCGGGTCTGGGCCGACGGCATCGACCTGGTCGTCTTCGAGGAGTTCGGGTCCGGACGAGAGGCGCTGCACCTGCGCGAGGAGATGGGACGCAACGAGCTGCTCAGCGACGAGGCCTATCGCCGGTGGTTCCGCCGCGACTTCGACAAGCGGTTCTCGCCCAGGGTGTGGCACCGCGACTTCGACGACGCCGAGATCACCGAGTGCCCCGATGCCAGCCTGATCGGTCTGATGATCGGACAGGTGGCGCGCGATCGGGGCCTGCACCCCGTCGACTGCTACCTCGACCTCGTCGTCGAGCACGGCACCAAGCTGCGCTGGAAGACCAACATCGCCAACACGCGCCGCGAGGTGCAGGACAAGCTCATCAACCGCCGCGGCATCACGATCGGCTTCTCCGACGCCGGCGCCCACCTGCGCAACATGGCGTTCTACAACTACGGCATCAAGCTGCTCAACCGGGTGCACCAGGCCCAGCTCGAGGGCAAGCCGTTCATGACGGTCGAGAAGGCCGTCTTCAAGCTGACCGGCGAGCTCGGCGACTTCTACGGCATCGACGCCGGACGCATCGCGGTCGGCGACCGGGCCGACATCGTGGTCGTCGACCCGGCGGGCCTCGACGACGACGTCGAGAGCTATCACGAGGCGCTCATGCCGGCCTTCGGCAACCTGAGCCGCATGGTCAACCGCAACGACGCCGCGGTGACGGCGACGATCGTCACGGGCGAGCTGGTCTTCGGGCGGGGCGACTTCGCCGAGGGCTACGGACGCTCGACGAAGACGGGCCGCTTCCTGCGCGCGGGCGAGGCGCGGGGCACGGTCACGCCCGTCCGGCACCTGGAGCGCTTGGTGGCACAGTAGGGTCCGTGACCGCGACCCCCCGACGCACGCAGGCCGAGCGGCGGGAGGGCACGATCGCCGCCATCGTCGACGCGGCGGTCGAGACGCTCGGTGAGCTCGGGTACGCCCGGACGACGACCGCCGAGATCGCGCGGCGAGCCGGGGTCTCGCAGGGCGGGCTGTTCCGCCACTTCGACTCCCGTCTGGACGTCATCCTGGCGGCCGCGGACGGCGTCAGGGCTCGGCAGTTCGCAGGCTTCCGCGAGGGTCTCGGCGCCCTCGAGACCTTCGACCTCGGCGAGTGCGTCCGTCTGCTGCGCCGCGCGACGCGGGCCCCCATCAACGCCGCCTGGTACGAGCTGATCATCGCGGCCCGCACCGACCCCGACCTGCGCGAGCGTCTCGAGCCGTTGGCCGCCCGCTACCACCGCGAGATCATCGAGATCGGGCACACGCTGCCTCTGGCCGCGCACCTGCCGACACCCGAGCTCGACACCATCGTCCTGGGGATCGTGCACATGCTCGACGGCGAGGCGCTGATGGCGACGGTCCACCCGCACCCCGAGCAGGAGGACGTCCGGGTCGAGCAGCTCGTGCGCATCCTCGGGGGCGGAACCCTGTTCGACCGCGCGTCGGCTGATCCGTCCTAGGCACGACCGCATAGGTTGATCCCTGTGTATGACGGAGTGATCCAGGATCTGATCGACGAGCTCGGGCAGCTGCCCGGCATCGGTCCCAAGAGTGCGCAGCGGATCGCCTTCCACCTGCTCGACGCCGACCCCGAGGACGTCCGCCGGTTCGCCGCGACACTCGTCGAGGTCAAGGCGAAGGTCCACTTCTGCTCGGTGTGCGGCAACGTCACGGTCGACACGGAGTGCCGCATCTGCGCCGACCCGCGCCGCGACCTGACCGTGCTGTGCGTCGTGGAGGAGTCCAAGGACGTCATCGCGATCGAGCGCACCCGCGAGTTCCGCGGCCGGTACCACGTGCTCGGCGGTGCGATCTCGCCGATCGCCGGGGTCGGTCCCGACCAGCTCCGCATCAAGGAGCTGCTGCAGCGCCTCCAGGACGGCGCCGTCACCGAGGTCATCATCGCGACGGACCCCAACCTCGAGGGCGAGGCGACCGCGACCTACCTGATCCGGATGCTCTCGCCGTACGGCCTGCGGGTCAGCAAGCTGGCCAGCGGCCTGCCCGTCGGCGGCGACCTGGAGTACGCGGACGAGCTCACGCTCGGCCGGGCCTTCGAGGGACGCACGACGATCGGCTGACCTCGCGGCAGACGTCGCCGGCGCAGGTGCCGGCGTCTCACGCCCGGAATGCCGGTCCCTCGCCGGAACGTGACCTAGTAGACTTCGGGACGCGCAGCGTCGCGCGTCCGTACGTCTTCGTCAGGTAGGACAGAACTCGTGGGCATTGTCGTCCAGAAGTACGGCGGCTCCTCGGTTGCCGACGCCACCAGCGTCAAGAGGGTCGCCCAGCGCATCGTCGCGACCAAGAAGGCCGGTCACGACGTCGTCGTCGTGGTCTCGGCCATGGGCGACATGACCGATGAGCTGATCGATCTCGCCAACCAGGTCTCGCCGCTGCCCCCGGGCCGCGAGCTCGACATGCTGCTGACGGCGGGCGAGCGCATCAGCATGGCGGTCCTCGCGATGGCGATCGGCACGCTCGGGCAGGACGCGCGCTCGTTCACGGGCTCGCAGGCCGGTGTCATCACCGACTCCGAGCACGGCCGCGCCAAGATCATCGACGTGACGCCCGGGCGCATCGAGGCGGCGCTCGCCGAGGGGTCCATCGCGATCGTCGCCGGCTTCCAGGGCGTCTCGCAGACCACCAAGGACATCACGACGCTCGGCCGCGGCGGCTCCGACACGACCGCCGTCGCCCTCGCCGCGGCGCTCAACGCCGACGTCTGCGAGATCTACACCGACGTCGACGGCATCTTCACCGCCGATCCGCGCATCGTGCCGAACGCCCGTCAGATCCCGCGCATCTCCTACGAGGAGATGCTCGAGATGGCGGCCAACGGCGCCAAGATCCTGCACCTGCGGTGCGTCGAGTACGCCCGCCGCAACGACATGCCGATCCACGTCCGCTCATCGTTCTCCGACAAGGTCGGCACATGGGTCGTGAAGGCCGACGACGTTGTCCTCCCAGAGGCCACACTTGATAAGGAAAGTCACATGGAGCAGGCCATCATTTCCGGCGTTGCGCACGACCGCAGCGAGTCCAAGATCACCGTGGTCGGCGTGCCCGACAAGGTCGGCTTCGCCGCGGCGATCCTGCAGGCCCTCGCCGATGCGCAGATCAACATCGACATGGTCGTGCAGAACGTGTCGGCTGCCGCCACGGCGCTGACCGACATCTCGTTCACGCTGCCGCGCGCCGACGGGCAGACGGCGATGACGGCTCTTGCGCGGCTCAAGGACGAGGTCGGCTACGAGCGGCTGCAGTACGACGACAGCGTCGGCAAGGTCTCGATCGTCGGTGCCGGCATGCGTTCGTCACCGGGCATCACGGCCAAGTTCTTCCGCGCTCTCGCCGATGCCGGGGTCAACATCGAGATGATCTCGACGTCCGAGATCCGCATCTCCGTCATCGTGATGGAGAACCAGATCGACGCCGCCGTCAACGCGGCGCACGCTGCCTTCGACCTCGGCACCGACGAGGTCGAGGCCGTGGTCTACGGAGGAACCGGCCGATGACCCCTCGACAGGCTGAGGGCAAGCCACTGACTCTCGCCGTCGTCGGCGCCACCGGCCAGGTCGGCGTCGCGATGCGCAGCATCCTGGAGGAGCGCAGCTTCCCGGCCGACCGGGTGCGCTTCTTCGCGTCCCCGCGCTCGGTCGGCAAGACACTGCCGTTCCGTGGCGAGCAGATCGTCATCGAGGACGCCGACACGGCCGACCTCTCCGGCATCGACATCGCGCTGTTCTCCGCCGGTGCGACCACGTCTCGCGTGCAGGTGCCTCGGTTCGCCGAGGCCGGCGCGATGGTCATCGACAACTCCTCGGCGTTCCGCAAGGACCCCGAGATCCCGCTGATCGTCAGCGAGGTCAACCCCGAGGACGTCGCCAAGGCCCACCGGCGCATCATCGCCAACCCCAACTGCACGACCATGGCCGCGATGCCCGTGCTCAAGCCGCTGCACGACGAGGCGGGCCTGGTCCGGCTCGTGGTCAGCAGCTACCAGGCGGTCTCGGGGTCCGGCATCGCCGGCGTCCGCGAGCTGCACGGCCAGGCGCTCGCCGTCGTCGAGAAGGCCGATGAGCTGGCGTACGACGGTTCCGCCGTCGAGTACCCGGCGCCCGACGTGTACGTCGACTCGATCGCCTTCAACGTGCTGCCGATGGCCGGCTCCGTCGTCGACGACGGCTCGTTCGAGACCGACGAGGAGCAGAAGCTCCGCAACGAGAGCCGCAAGATCCTGCACATCCCCGATCTGCGGGTCTCGGGCACGTGCGTGCGCGTCCCGGTGTTCACGGGTCACTCGCTGTCGATCAATGCCGAGTTCTCGTCCGAGCTCACGGTCGAGCGGGCGACCCAGCTGCTCGGGTCGGCGCCGGGCGTCCAGCTCGTCGACGTGCCGACACCGCTGCAGGCGGCGGGCAACGACCCCAGCCTGGTCGGCCGCATCCGCCAGGACCAGGGTGTCGACGGCAACCGCGGCCTCGTGCTGTTCGTCAGCGGCGACAACCTGCGCAAGGGCGCCGCGCTCAACACGATCCAGATCGCCGAGCTGCTGGTCTGACCGCGGCGGTCGCACCCGATACCGTGGGCAGGTGAGCACCTCCAAGCGCCTGCTGCTGGTCAACGGCCCCAACCTGAACCTGCTCGGCACCCGCGAGCCCGACGTCTACGGCCACGACACCCTCGCCGACGTCGAGGACCTCGTCGCCGGCACGGCCAGCGAGGCGGGGCTGGAGGTGCGCGCGGTGCAGAGCAACCACGAGGGGGTGCTGATCGATGCGATCCACGAGGCCCGCAACGACTGCGCGGGCATCGTGATCAACCCGGGTGCGTTCACGCACACCTCGATCGCGCTGCGGGACGCCCTCCTGGCCACCGAGCTGCCGGTCGTGGAGGTGCACCTGTCGAACGTCCACCGGCGTGAGGCGTTCCGGCACCACTCGTACGTGTCGGACATCGCGGAGGTCGTCGTGGTCGGTGCCGGCATCGACGGCTACGAGTTCGCGACGCGCCAGCTGGCCCGCATCCTCGGCTGAGCGCCGAGCAGCTCGGCCTCAGAGGCTCTGGCGGATGCGCACGAAGACGTCGAGCGCACCCGGATCGGTCAGGGCGCCCCTGGCCGCAGCATCGTCGATCGCCGCACCCTGCAGGATCTTCTTGACCGGCACCTCGAGCTTCTTGCCCGACAGGGTGCGGGGCAGCACCGGCACCTGGTGCACCGCGTCCGGGACGTGGCGGGGCGACAGCCGGCCGCGCAGGGCCGTCGCGATCGACCGCGTCAGCGCGTCGTCCAGCGCCGTGTCGTCGGCCAGGACGACGAACAGCAGCAACGTGCCCGCCCCGCCCTCGGCGTCCTCGAGATGCACCACGAGGCTGTCGAGGATGCCCGGGAGCGCCTCGACGACCGTGTAGAACTCCGAGGTGCCGAGCCGCACGCCGCCACGGTTGAGCGTCGCGTCGCTGCGTCCCGTGATGGTGCACGTGCCGTGCTCGGTGATCGTGATCCAGTCGCCGTGGCGCCACACGCCGGGGATGTCCTCGAAGTACGCCGCTCGGTACCGCGAGCCGTCGTCGTCACCCCAGAAGCCGATGGGCATGGAGGGCATCGGCTGCGTCACGACCAGCTCGCCGACCGCGCCGACCACGGGACGTCCGTGCTCGTCGTACGCGTCCACCGCGCACCCGAGCGTCCGGCACGAGATCTCCCCGGCGAAGACGGGGACCGTGGGGGCTGCGCCGACGAAGGCGGCGCACGTGTCGGTGCCCCCGGAGACAGAACCGAGCTGAGCGGTGGGGCTCACCGCGTCGTAGACCCACCGGAATCCCTCGGCAGGCAGGGGTGCGCCGGTCGACCCGATGCCCCGCAGGCGCGACAGGTCGGCGATCTCGCGGGGGACCAGCCCCGCCTTGCGGCACTGGAGCAGGAAGGGCGCACTGGTGCCGTAGTAGGTCACCTCGAGCTCGGCGGCCATGCGCCAGGTGGCGCCGAGGTCGGGATGCGCCGGGTTGCCGTCGAACATGACGATCGAGGCGTCGACCGCGAGGCCCGACACCAGCAGGTTCCACATCATCCAACCGGTCGTGGAGAACCAGAAGAACCGGTCGGTGGGCCCGAGGTCGTGATGCAGCCCGAGCGACTTGAGGTGCTCGATCGTGATGCCGCCGTGGCTGTGGACGATCGGCTTGGGCAGGCCCGTCGTGCCGGAGGAAAACAGCACGTACAGCGGCGTCGCGAACGGGACGCGCACGAACTCGAAGGGTGCGTGCTGTGCCGTGAGGTCGGCCCACGTGATGGCGCCGTCGGGCGTGGGAGATCGGGCGTCGAGGTAGGGGAGCCAGACCAGGGTCGTGACGCTGGGCAGGGCGGCCCGGATCTGCTCGACCTCGAACCTGCGGTCGATCGGCTTGTCGCCGTAGACGTAGCCGTCGACGGCCAGGACGACGGTCGGCTCGATCTGCCGCCACCGGTCGATGACGCTCTGCGTGCCGAACTCCGGGGCGCACGACGAGAAGATCGCACCGAGGCTCGCACTGGCCAGGAGCAGCACGAGTGTCTCGGGGATGTTGGGCGAGTAGGCCGCCACGCGGTCACCCTGCGTGACGCCGGCCGCCACGAGGCCGGCCCGCGCCCGGGCGACCTGGTCGCGAAGCTCGGCGACGGTGAGCTGGACGTCGTCGCGACTCTGCGACCGCGCGACCACGACGACGTCGTCGTCGCCCCGCTCGGCGAATCGCAGCATCGTCTCGGCGTAGTTCAGCCGGACGCCCGGAAACCACACCGCGCCCGGCATCGAGGCGTCGGCCAAGGCCGGGGAGGGTTCGCCGTCGGACACGACGTCGAAGAAGTGCCAGACGGCCGTCCAGAAGGCATCCGCGTCGTCGACCGACCATCGCCAGAGCTCGTCGTAGGTGGACGGGGCCGGCGCGGGCAGACCGGCCATGAAGTGCTCGAGGCGCGAGCGCCCGTCGAGCGGTGGATCCCAGAGGATCTCGCTCATTCGACGACGGTGGGGGCGTTCTCGGCCAGGTCGACGAGCCAGTGCGACAGGACGTAGGCGACGACACCGAGCACCGGCACCACCAGCAGGCCGCCGGAGGAGTCGATGAGGTCGGGGAACAGGCCGAGCATCGCGATGATCGTCAGGATCACGGCGAAGAAGCTGGTGAGTCGGGCCGAGTGGGTACCGAAGCCGCGGAGCAGCGCCTCGCCCAGCAAGAGGCTGGCCACGGCGACGACGACGAACGTCAGGCCGCCCCAGAGCCCGCCGCCGGACGACACCCCGCGCACGTCCTGGAAGATCGCGAGCGCTCCCGCCCCGAGGGCCACGGCGACGACGCCGACCACGGCGCCGGTGATGAGCGAGGCGAGATAGGGGTTCAGGTGCGGCAGGCGCCACGCGCTGGCGGTGCGGGTCGCCGTGGCGACGAGGCGTCCCCCGGTGCGTGCACCGCCAGAGACGGTGTCGGCGGTGGCCCACCACGCCCGGCCTGCCAGCTCACGCGCTGCGGCAGTGCGGGCCGCGAGGTCGACGTTCGGACGCTCGCGAGGGACCTTCGGGCGGGGGGCGGCCTTGGTGGCGATCTTGCCGGTCGGGACCTTGCCGCCGGGTGCCGTGACCTCCGGTCGCGGCTGGGCCTTGGCCTGCGGCTTGATGGCAGTGGCGACGGGGCGGCCGTAGCGGACCGGCGGCGACGCCTGGGCCGGTGCGGCCGGGCGCACGACCGTCTTCTTGACCACCCGCTTGACGACCCGCTTGGCGGGATCCTGCTCGTCGACCATGCCGCCAGTTTGTCACAAGGTGTGTCAGGTCACAGGCGCGACAGGAGAGGGCCCCTCAGACGCCGGTCGGTACGGACAAGAACACCCGGACCTGCTTTCGCAGATCCGGGTGTCTTCGATCTCTGGAGAGATCCACTGGTCGGGCTGACAGGATTTGAACCTGCGGCCTCGTCGTCCCGAACGACGCGCGCTACCAAACTGCGCCACAGCCCGACGCTCCCTACGAGAGGGAACCGGACGAGTCTATCCCAGTCAGGTTGAGCAGTGTTGCCTCGGGGCGGCAGGCGAACCGAAACGGTGTGTACGGGGACGTTCCGAGGCCTGCTGACACGTGCAGCCATGACGGGTCGTGACCGTCGACCTGGTGCCGGTGGAGCCCGCGGGCACGGGCAGGATCGAGGTCGCAATTCGTCACGAGCGCCCCGTGGAAGGGGATGCGCAACTGACCGCCGTGCGTGTGCCCGGCCAGGATCAGGGGGTAGCCGAGGGCGTTCCAGCGGTCCAGCACGCGTAGGTACGGCGCATGGGCGACTCCGATGGCCAGGTCGGCCGCGGTGTCCGCCGGCAGGTCGTCCAGCTCGTCGTACTCCAGGTGCGGGTCGTCGACCCCGACGAAGGCCAGCCGGCGTCCGGCGACCTCGACGTCGTCGTGGCGATTGGTCAGGTCGGTCCAGCCGCGCTGCGTGAAGGCGGCACGCATCTCGTCGAACGGCAGGTCCCTCTCGCGCTCGACCTCGCCGGAGCTGGAGGTGCCCGTGCCCCCGGTCAGGTACTTCACCGGGTTCTTGCGGATCGGCGAGAAGTAGTCGTTGGAACCGAAGACGAAGACCCCCGGCAGGTCGAGCAGGTCGCCGTACGCCCGCAGCACCGACGGGACGGCGTCGAGGTGGGCGAGGTTGTCGCCGGTGTTGACGACGAGGTCCGGCTGGAGGTCGGCGAGCCCGCTCAGCCACCGCTGCTTGCGCTGCTGGTCGGGGGTCATGTGGGTGTCGGAGAGGTGGAGCACCTTCAGCGGCTCGGAGCCGGGGGCCAGCACCGGGACGTTCGCGTGACGGACGGTGAACGCCTGCGTCTCGGCCACGGAGTAGGCCAGTGCGGTGGCTGCCGCGGCGAACGGCCAGAGGAGGGGGCGCATGGGATCAGCATGTCATCTCAGGGATGGGAGACTGGACCCATGTCAGCTCTCAAGGACCAGCTCCACGACGACCTCACCACCTCGATGAAGGCGCGCGATGCGCTGCGCACGTCGACCCTGCGGATGGTGCTCACCGCGATCACGAACGCCGAGGTCTCGGGCAAGCAGGTCCGTGAGCTGACCGACGAGGACGTCCTGACGGTGCTCGGCGCCGAGGCGAAGAAGCGCCGCGAAGCGGCTCAGGCCTTCGCGGACGGCAACCGGCCCGAGCTCGCGCAGAAGGAGACCGACGAAGCGGCGATCCTCGCCGAGTACCTCCCGGCGCAGCTCGGCGCCGAGGAGATCGCGGTCATCGTGTCGGCCGCGGTCGAGTCGTCCGGAGCCGCGGGTGAGGGCATGAAGGCCATGGGCAAGGTCATGGGCATCGTGTCGCCACAGGTCAAGGGCAAGGCCGACGGCGGTGCCGTCGCCGCCGAGGTCAAGCGCCAGCTGGGCGTCTGACCCGTCTGACCCCCTCACGATCCAGGTCAGATGACGAGCACCTCAACCGGTTGTGAGTGCCCCTCTTCGGGGCAGTCCAGTACTTGTCACCTGCGGGCGGTGCCGACCTGACATTACGCGGCGGCGATCGCACCAGTTGCCGGCACGGTGACAGTCCCCGAAACCCGCACCGTGGCCGGTGACCCCTTTAATCAAGTTCTGACCGGCACCGCGAACTTCTCAGCGCTCTGACACCAGGACAACGCCAAAGCCCCACCATGCCTGCCCGGCAAGGTGGGGCTTCGG
>JAOPWZ010000001.1 GCA_025965435.1 Aeromicrobium sp. | reverse complement strand
CGCTTGCCGCCGACCTCGACGGTGACGCGCTCACGCTCCTGCGGCTCCTCGTCGGCGGAGGCACCCGCGTACGGCTCGAGCTCGTTGACGTAGTCCGTCTCGATCCACGTCGTGTAGACCGTGAAGTCACCGTTTTCGGCCGTGAAGGCCGGGTCGTCGACGACCGAGCGGTGGAACGGGATGACGGTCGGCATGCCGTCGACGACGAACTCGTCGAGCGCGCGACGCGAGCGGGCCAGGACCTGCTCGCGGCTGGTGCCGGAGATGATGAGCTTCGCGACGAGGGAGTCGAACGATCCGGGGATCGTCTCGCCCTCCTCGTAGCCGCCGTCGAGGCGGACGCCGGGGCCCGACGGCGGAGCCCACTTCGTCAGGGTGCCGGGGGCGGGCAGGAAGCCGCGGCCACCGTCCTCGGCGTTGATGCGGAACTCCATCGAGTGGCCGCGGACCTCGGGGTCGTCGTAGCCGAGCTCCTCACCGGCCGCGATGCGGAACATCTCGCCCACCAGGTCGATGCCGGTGACCTCCTCGGAGACACAGTGCTCGACCTGCAGGCGGGTGTTGACCTCCAGGAAGCTGATCGTGCCGTCGGCGGCCACGAGGAACTCGCACGTGCCGGCACCGACGTAGCCGGCCTCCCGGAGGATCGCCTTGGACGAGGAGTAGAGGCTCTCGACCTGGTCGTCGGTCAGGTAGGGCGCCGGCGCCTCCTCGACGAGCTTCTGGTGGCGACGCTGCAGCGAGCAGTCGCGGGTCGAGATGACCACGACGTTGCCGTGCGAGTCGGCCAGGCACTGCGTCTCGACGTGACGCGGCTTGTCGAGGAACTTCTCGACGAGGCACTCGCCGCGGCCGAAGGCGCTGACGGCCTCGCGCACGGCGGACTCGTACAGCTCGGGGATCTCCTCGAGGGTGCGGGCAACCTTGAGGCCACGTCCGCCGCCGCCGAAGACAGCCTTGATCGCGACGGGGAGACCGTTCTCCTTGGCGAACGCGAGGACCTCGTCGGCGTCCTTGACCGCGTCCTTGGTGCCCGGGGCGAGCGGAGCGTTGGCCTTCAGCGCGATCTGCTTGGCCTTGGCCTTGTCGCCGAGGTTCTCGATCGCGTGGGGCGGGGGACCGATCCAGATCAGCCCGGCGTCGATGACGGCCTGGGCGAACTCGGCGTTCTCGGCGAGGAAGCCGTAGCCGGGGTGGACGCTGTCGGCACCGCTGCGCGCGGCGACGGCGAGGATCTTCTCGATCGAGAGGTACGAGTCGGCGGGCGTGGAGCCCTCGAGCGAGTACGCCTCGTCGGCGAGACGAACGAACAGCGCATCGCGATCGGGCTCCGCGTACACGGCCACGCTGCCGATGCCGGAGTCCTTGCACGCACGGATCACACGGACGGCGATCTCGCCGCGGTTGGCGATCAGGACCTTTGCCAGGGGCTTGCTCACTGAATTGTTCTCCTTGTTGCGACGAATGCGTGCCGAGTCTAGGCCCTGGTGGTGAGGGCTTCCGTGTGAGGTGGGTTACCCGACGGTAGCGCGGCGCCGACCCGGTGGCCGGATGACGAAGGAGGTTAACGATTGTTAACATGCCGGGATGACCTTCGCCCTCTCCCGTGAGCACGAGACCTTCCGCCGCAGCGTCCGCGAGTTCGCCGACGCCGAGGTCGCTCCCCATGTGGCCCAGTGGGACAAGCAGCACCACTTCCCGGTCGACCTGGTCCAGAAGATGGGTGACCTGGGGCTGTTCGGTCTCACGGCTCCCGAGGAGTTCGGCGGCGCGGACGGTGACTTCACGTCGTTGTGCGTCGCGATCGAGGAGCTCGGCCGGGTCGACCAGTCGATCGGCATCACCCTCGAGGCCGGTGTGGGTCTGGGCATCCTGCCGTTGCTCGCCTACGGCACGCAGGAGCAGAAGGAGCGGTGGCTCCCGGACCTCGTGGCGGGTCGCCGGCTCGCCGGATTCGGCTTGACGGAGCCCGGCGCGGGATCGGACGCCAGCGCGACCCGGACGCGCGCCGAGACCGATCCGTCATCGGGGGAGTGGGTCGTCAACGGCTCCAAGCAGTTCATCACCAACTCCGGCAGCGACATCACCTCGTGCGTGACCGTGACCGCCCGCACGGGCACCCGGGACAACGGCTCGCCCGAGATCTCGGCGATCATCCTGCCCGCTGGCACGCCCGGCTTCGTGGCCGAGGCGCCCTACGACAAGCTCGGCTGGCACATCTCCGACACGCATCCGTTGTCGTTCACCGACGTGCGCGTTCCCGCCGACCACCTGCTCGGCGAGCGGGGACGCGGCTATGCGCAGTTCCTCGCGACGCTCGACGACGGCCGCATCGCGATCGCGGCCCTCGCCGTCGGCTGCATCCAGGCGTGCCTCGAGCTCTGCGTGCAGTACGCGGGGGAGCGCACGACGTTCGGCGTCCCGATCGGCAGCAAGCAGGGCGTCGCGTTCCAGATCTCCGACCTGGCCGTCATGGCCCATGCGGGCCGCGCGCTGACCTACCAGGCGGCAGCCATGAAGGACGCGGGCGCGCCCGCCAAGGACATCAAGCAGGCGGCCTCCATCGCGAAGCTCTACACGTCGGAGGCGGCCGTCACAGCGACGCGCATCGCGACGCAGGTCTTCGGTGGGTACGGCTTCATGGAGGAGTACCCGGTCGCGCGGTTCTACCGTGACGCGAAGATCCTCGAGATCGGTGAGGGCACCTCGGAGGTCCAGCGCATGCTGATCGCCCGCGGCCTGGGCCTGCCGGTCGAATGACGCCGCCCGCCCGTTGAGCTTGTCGAAACGACCCCGCCTGTTGAGCCACCTCGCCCGTTGAGCTTGTCGAAACGCCCCAGATTCGATCGGCCTTTCGACAGGCTCAAGGGGCGGCGCGGCTCAAGGGGCGGTGCGGCTCAAGGGGCGGTGCGGCTCAAGGGGCGGTGCGGCTCAATGCGCTGCAATCAGCGCTACAGCGCGGACATCTTCCCGCAGGGGAGCGGGATGTGCTTGGGCCCGTCGCCGAAGTCGACCTGAGCCGACGTCGTGCCCTGCAGGCTCACGATTGTTCCCATGCCGTAGGTGTCGTGCGAGACGCGAGCTCCGACTTCGTACACCTCGTGCACGACCTCCGGACCGGCCTGGAAGGGACTTGATGCGTGGTAGCGGCGCTTCCGCGGTGTGGTTGCCATCTTGGGTCCAGTCTCCCACTTATGGGGGCGCATGACCAACGAACGCCTCAGGATGGGTCTCAGGTCCTGCGGTTCCAGAGGTCGGGCCAGGAGATTCCCAGGTCGCCGACGAGGTCCCTCAGCAACGGCAGGGAGAGCCCGACGACGTTGTGGTGGTCGCCCTCGATGCCGGCGATGAACGCGCCGCCCAGCCCGTCGATCGTGAACGCACCGGCGACGTGCAGCGGCTCGCCGGTGGCGACGTACGCATCGATCTCGGCGTCCGTGATGGCGGCGAAGTGCACGATCGTCGACGCCGTCTCGACGAGCTCCACGTCGCCGCGACGCACGCAGTGGCCCGTGTGCAGGACGCCGCTTCGTCCGCGCATCCGGCGCCAGCGGCCGGCCGCTTCGTCCGGGCTGCCCGGCTTGCCGAAGATCTCGCCCTCGAAGGCCAGCACCGAGTCGCAGCCGATCACGAGCGCGTCGTCGTCCACCCCGGCTGCGACGGCGCGACACTTCAGCTGGGCGAGGGCGGCCGCGAGGTTGCCCGCATCGGTCGAGGTGATGATGTCCTCGTCGACGCCCGACACGATGACTTCAGGCTCGATGCCGGCCGATCGCAGGGTCGCGAGACGGGCGGGCGACTGGGACGCCAGGACGACCCTCATCGCAGCGCCGCCTCGTCGTAGCGCTGACGGACGACCTCGAGGCGGGCGTCGTGCAGCAGCGCCGAGATCAGTCCCTCGGATCCGCCGACCCCGGTCCAGGTGCCCTCGATGCTGGTCGTGACGAACCACGCCCGGTCGGCGGGCCACATCAGGTTCGGGCTGTTGATGTCGCGCGGCACGCCGCTGCCGTAGCTCGCGGCGCCCCACTGGCCCGCGTCGGCCAGCGAACCGGCGAACAGGAAGTGGGCCTCTCCGTTGGCCGTCAGCAGCGGACCGTCCATCACCTCGGGCGGGAAGGCCGGCGGTGGGGGAGCCTTGGGACGCTCCTTGGTGAAGATCCGGCCGGGCCACCTGGTGGGCCCGGAGAACGCGGTGAGGAAGCCGGCTGCCTCACCGCCGTGGATGTCGCCGTAGCCCTCCCACAGGGCGAAGAAGCAGTCGCTCGCCGCGGAGGTGTGCCGGGCCAGCACGTCGACGAGGGCCGCGAGCAGGGTGCCGTCGAGGTGCCCCTCGAAGCGGTCGCCCTGCCCGGTCGGGCCGTGCAGCACCCGGACGTACGCCGCGAAGCCGGACGGTCCGAGGTGCGTCCGCAGGGCCGCGGGCGCCGGGTCGTGGACGAACCAGTCGGCGGCCGTCAGATCGGTGAGGGGGCGCAGCGTCATCGCGCCGCCCGCGCCGAGGACGTCGGCGCACAGGGGTGTCTTCGGGCTCCGAGACCGTCCGTGAGTGCCGACATCCTGGGGCGGGTCGTCAGCGGCCGAAGGCCGAACGGCGCCACTGGTCGGGGCCGAAGGTGTGGGCCGGGCGCACCTGGCGGGCTGGGTGGCCCCACTCGCTGCGGGGTGCCGGCGCGGTACGCGCGGCCGCATGGGCTGCGGCGGCGTTGCGGGCCGCGACGACCGCGACGAGCGCCGCCAGCTCCTCCGGTGTCAGGTCTCCCTTGACGACCCGCAGGACCGGCTTGTGACCTTCGGCCGGCGAGCCCGCGGCTTCGACAGGCTCAACCGGCGAGACCGGGGCCTCGACAGGCTCAACCGGCGTCTCGGGCGTCACAGCGGGATGTTCCCGTGCTTCTTGGGCGGCAGCGTCTCCCGCTTGGTGCGGAGCAGGCGCAGTCCCTTGACGATCTCGGCGCGCGTCTGCGAGGGCTCGATGACCGCGTCGACGTAGCCACGCTCGGCGGCGAGGTACGGGTTGCAGAGCGTGTCCTCGTACTCGGTCTGCAGCTGGGCGCGCAGGGCGTCGGGGTCGTCGGACGCCGCGAGCTCCTTGCGGTACAGGATGCCGACCGCGCCGGAGGCTCCGACGACCGCGATCTGGGCGGTCGGCCACGCGAGGTTGAGGTCGGCGCCGAGGTGCTTGGAGCCCATGACGTCGTACGCGCCGCCGTACGCCTTGCGGGTGATGACCGTGATGAGCGGGACGGTGGCCTCGGCGTACGCGTAGATCAGCTTGGCGCCGCGGCGGATGATGCCGTTCCACTCCTGGTCGGTGCCGGGCAGGAAGCCGGGCACGTCAACGAACGTCAGGACTGGGATGTTGAACGCGTCGCAGGTGCGGACGAAGCGGGCCGCCTTCTCGGAGGCGTCGATGTCCAGGCAGCCGGCGAGCTGCATCGGCTGGTTGGCCACGATGCCGACGCTGCGGCCCTCGACCCGGCCGTAGCCGATCAGGAGGTTGGGGGCGAACAGCGGCATGACCTCGAGGAAGTCGCCGTCGTCGACGATCGACTCGATCACGGTGTGCATGTCGTACGGCTGGTTGGCCGAGTCCGGGATCAGGGTGTCGAGCGCGAGGTCGGTCTCGGTGCGCTCGAGGTCGGCGACCTCGGCGTAGACCGGCGCCTCCTCCATGTTGTTCTGCGGGAGGTACGAGATGAGGGCCTTGGTGTACTCGATCGCGTCCTCCTCGTCCGCACCCATGTAGTGGGCGTTGCCGGACTTGGTGTTGTGCGCGCGGGCGCCGCCGAGGTCCTCCATCGAGACCTCCTCGCCCGTGACGGTCTTGATGATGTCCGGGCCGGTGATGAACATGTTGGACGACTTGTCGACCATGATCACGAAGTCGGTGACGGCGGGGGAGTAGACGTGGCCGCCGGCGTTGGCGCCCATGATCAGGGAGATCTGCGGGATGACGCCCGAGGCGTGCACGTTGCGCTTGAAGATCTCGCCGTACAGGCCGAGCGAGACGACACCCTCCTGGATGCGCGCGCCGGAGCCCTCGTTGATGCCGATGATGGGGCAGCCGGACTTGATCGCGAGATCCATGACCTTGGTGATCTTCTCGCCGTACACCTGGCCCAGCGAGCCGCCGAAGACGCTGAAGTCCTGGCTGAACACGCACACCTGGCGGCCGTCGATCGTGCCGTAGCCGGTGATGACGCCGTCGCCCAGCGGACGGTTCTTGTCCAGGCCGAAGTCGGTCGCGCGGTGGCGGGCGAGTGCGTCGAGCTCGACGAACGAGCCCTCGTCGAGGAGCTGGTCGATGCGCTCACGGGCGCTCTGGCGACCCCGGGCGGACTGCTTCTCGTGCGCGCGCTCGGCCATCTCGACGAGCGCGGTGTCACGCCGGTCGATGAAGTCGGCGAGCTTGCCCGCGGTCGTGTGGAGCTCTGGCTTGGCTTCGATCTCGTGTTCACTCACGGAGGTCAGAGTAACGACCGGAGGCCGGATCCGATATGTGAGGCTGTTCTCATGTCCTATCGCGACCTCGACCGCCCGCCCCTCGACGCCACGACGCTGCGGGCAGCGCTGACCGGGCCGGGACATTTCTGGACCGACGTCGTGGTGACGGCCGAGACCGGCAGCACCAACGCCGACGTCGCCGCAGCGGGGCGTGCCGGTGCGCCTGAGGGCACGGTCCACACGACGGATCGGCAGACCGCAGGACGGGGCCGGCTTGACCGGGTGTGGGAGGCGCCGGCCGGGTCGGGCGCGATCGTCTCGGTGCTGCTGCGACCCGAGGCGGTGCCCGCGGCCCGTTGGGTGTGGCTGCCGCTCCTGGTCGGGCTGGCGGTCGACGCGACGGTGCAGGAGTGCGGGGTCGCCTCGGGCCTCAAGTGGCCCAACGACGTGCTGGTCGACGGCCGCAAGCTCGCCGGGATCCTGCTCGAGCGGGTCGAGACGCCGCAGGGCGCCGCCGCGGTGATCGGTGTGGGGCTCAACGTCTCGATGCGGGGGGACGAGCTGCCGGTCGAGACCGCCACCTCGTTGTTGCTGGAGGGTGCGACCGAGACCGACCGGACCATCGTGATCCGGGCGCTGCTGCGCAACCTCGAGGCGCTCTACCGGGCCTGGTCGGCGTCGGGCGGCGACCCTCGCGGCGGGATCCGCGAGTCGTACGTCCGGCGGTGCGTCACGATCGGCTCGGAGGTCACCGTGACGTTGCCCGACGCCGAACCGCTGCGCGGGCTAGCCACCGGGATCGACGACCTGGGCCGGCTCCTGATCGGGGACCGGGCAATCAGCGCGGGCGATGTCACCCACGTGCGTCCCGCCGAGTGAGAGACTTGCCGCATGAGCCTTCCCCGCAAGCTGATGATCGACGGTGAGCAGACCGTCGCGACGACGCGCACGCACGTCAAGGTGCTCTTCCTGCCGTTCCTGATCCTGCTCGTGGTGTGCGTAGCCGCCGGCTTCCTGATCGCGAAGATCGGCGACCAGGGCGACAACGTCGTCGGCTGGGTCATCGTGGCACTCGCGCTGATCCTGATCCTGTGGGGCTCGCTGCTGCCGTTCCTCAAGTGGCTGACCTGGACCTACACGCTGACCAACAAGCGGATCGTCGAGCAGAAGGGTCTGCTGACCCGGACGGGACGAGTCATCCCGCTCAGCCGCGTCAACGACGTCGCCTTCGAGAAGAACCTCAACGACCGCATCCTCGGTTGCGGCACGTTGATCATCCACGACGCCAGCGAGCAGGCCGGGCTCGAGCTCAACGACATCCCGCACATCGAGGCGTTCCACCGCACCGTGACGAACC
>JAOPWZ010000138.1 GCA_025965435.1 Aeromicrobium sp. | reverse complement strand
CCCCCGACTTTGAGTGAACGTGCGTGCACTCAAAGTCTGCCCGAGTCGGAGGCGGCGCGCAACCGACGCGCCGCGTGACCTGGCGCACGACGCACACAGGTGTTCACCCAAATCGACGCGATACGCTGTCAGGATGACCGAGTCCGCCCACGCTGCCTCGCGCCAGGAGCAGAAGGAGCGCACCCGCCAGGCGATCCTCGCCGCGGCGCTGGAGCTCACGCAGACGGTCGGCTTCGCGCAGATCAGCCTGCGTCAGGTGGCCCGGCACGCCGGCATCGTCCCGACGGCGTTCTACCGCCACTTCGAGTCGATGGACGAGCTCGGCCTGGCGCTCGTGGAGCAGTCGTTCTCCACGCTGCGCCACATGATCCGCGAGGCGCAGCGCGATCCGAAGGTCTTCGACAACATCATCGACGCCGCGGCGGACGTGCTGGTCGAGGCGGTCAAGCACAGCAAGGCGCACTTCGCCTTCGTCGCCCGCGAACGAGTCGGTGGCTCGGAGGCGGTGCGACGAGCGATCCGGCACGAGCTCGACCTGTTCGTCAGCGAGCTCGCCATCGTGCTGGCCCGGCTTCCCAACATCGAGACCTGGTCGTTCGACGACGTGCAGATGGTGTCGCGGCTGTTCGTGCGCAACATGGTCTCGAACGCCGAGGAGGTCGTCGAGATGCCCGACGGGCGTCCCGACCTCGAGGAGCAGATCAAGGAAGGCGCCAGGCGGCAGATGCGCCTGATCGTCGTCGGTTTCCGCGACTGGCGGAGCTGAGCCCGGACTCAGCCGGCGTTGGCGACCTGCTGGGCACCGAAGGTGTCCTGGGCCGTCGTCGCCAGGTGGTCCAGCGCGCGGACGAAGACGTCGTCGCCGAGGGAGTCCTCCAGGTCCTGCAGGTCGTCCTCGCTGGCGGTGAAGTCCGCGGACCAGGTGACGTACGAGACCGACAGCCCGGCGTCCTCGACGAGGATCGTCGCGCGGTGGTTCGCGATCGGGAACGGCGGATCGGGCATCGAGTACGACAGCGTCATGCCCTCGTCGTCCTTCTCCACGATCGTCACGACCAGATCGGCGGAGGCCTCGGGGCCGTTCGTGTAGATGCGGAGCTTGGGGTGCCACTGTGCGAAGTCGTTGGCCAAGGACCAGACGGTCTCAGCGGGTGCAGCGACGAACGTACGACGGGAGATGCGGGGCATTGAAGTCCTCCGGTGCAGCGGCCTGGTGTCCAGTCATTGAACCTTGAACCCGGCCTGAGAGCGTCATTGTTTCGATGAGGTATTGCTCACCTTTCCGTCATGTTGCGTTCACCGACGTCGTGCCATACGCCGCCCGCGGGCGCTGCGTCGGGTCGTCGGGTGGGTCAGGCGCCCATGAGCGACAACATCTCCAGGCGCGGCTGCCACCCCAGCGAGGTGTAGAGCTGGCGGCCCTGGGCGCTCGCGGCCAGCACGCCGTGCGTGGCACCCCGGCCCATCGCCTGCGCCGTCAAGGCCGCCATGACGTGCCGCCCGAGTCCGCGGCGCTGGAATGCCGGCGTCGTCTCGACGGCGTCGAAGGTCGCGGCGGCACCCAGCACGCCGACCGCTCCCTCGGCCGCGACGCGGTCGCCGGACTCCACGGTGTAGGTGATGCGGGAGCCGTCGACGGCCCACCGGAAGGTGAACTCGTCGTCCAGGCGCGGGATCTCGGCGTCGACGAGGATCGCGGACATCAGCGTCTCGTCGTCGCGATCGACCCGGACACCGTCCGGCAGGGGAGCGAGCAGGTACGGGCCGACGTCGGACGCCACGACCGTCAACATCGCCCGCGGGTCACCCGCGATGTGACGGGTCAGAGCGACGAGCTCGTCGACACCGGGATCGACGCAGACGAGCTCGGTCTCACGGGTGGGCGAGGCGACGCGGACGAGCGGCCAGCCGTCGACCTCGTCCGCCGAGATGTCGCGGATGCTCATCCAGGTGGTGATCCACTGCCGGATGAGCTCCCGGTCGTCCTGGAGATCCATGACACGGATTGTCGCAGCCGGGGGTGGCCGGAGAAAAAAGTGTCCCCGCGCCGTTGGTGCGGCCGGGGACGTCGAGCCCAAGACCGCTAGATAGGGCGGCCCGGACTGCGTCCATGCTACCGCGCTCAGCGACCCGATCGCCCTTCCGGGGGGCAGGGCCTAGTCTCGGGGCATGACTGTTGCCGACTCGATCGATGTCCAGGGCGGAATTCTCGTCGCTCACGATGGTTCTGCCTCCGCCGACTCGGCCCTGCGCACGGCCGCGTCGTGGGCGGGCGCGTTCAAGACGCACGTCACGGTGGTGCGCGCCTGGAGCATGACGAGCGCGCCCCGGCCCGACAGCTGGACTGCCGGCTACACGCCCCCGCTGGAGGACTACGAGGCGTCGACGCTGGCGGCGCTCGAGCACGACGTCAGCCCGGTCCGTGAGCTGCACCCGGACGTGACGATCACGACCACGGTGGTGCACGGAGCCGCGGCCGGGAAGCTCATCGAGGCGTCGCCGAAGGTCGATCTGCTGGTGGTCGGCAGTCGGGGGCTCGGCGGGTTCAAGGGGCTGATGCTCGGTTCGGTCAGCGACCAGGTCGTTCGCTACGCCCAGTGCCGTGTCGCGGTCGACCGGGGCGCGAACCCGGACGAGACCACGGCGTAGACAGTGGGACGACCGGTCCAGATCGACGACAGAGGTGTCGACGAGGACGAAAGGTCGGCGTACGACGCGCTGCGCCCGCGTGCCCGGTCGTGCACCGCGACGACTCAGGGCTGATCCTGCGGCGCACTGGGCCGTACGACGTGGATCGAGCTGTCAGTGGTCGCGGGTACCGCTGCTGCTGCGCTGAGGGTCGCTTCCCTGAGTGGGCCGCGGTACCTCGGTGATCTTTACCCATCGTCTCGGCGGTGGCACGCTGGACGGGTGACGCGCACGATCGAAGCCGACTACCTCGTGGTCGGGGCGGGCGCCATGGGAATGGCCTTCACGGACGCCCTGACCGATCACGCCGACGTGCGCGTGGCCCTGGTCGATCGGCGCCACGGCGTCGGCGGGCACTGGCTGGAGGCGTACCCCTTCGTCCGCCTGCACCAGGCGTCGGCCTTCTACGGCGTGGCGTCGACCCTGCTCGGCGAGGGCCGACTGCAGCAGGACGGACCCGAGAAGGGCTTGCAGGAGCGGGCCACCCAGGCAGAGATCTGCGCCTACTACGCGCGGATGCTCACGCGCATGCTCGACTCCGGCCGGGTGGACCACTTCCCCAACAGCGAGCTCGTCGCGGATCGCACGGTGGTCTCGAACATCTCGGGGGAGCAGCTTCGGGTCTCCGAGCGGTGCCGGATCGTTGACGCCCACTACCTGGCCCCTGACATCCCCGCAGAGACGCCGCCTCCGTTCGACGTCGCGGAGGATGCTCGTGTGCTTGCGGTCAACGACCTCGCGCGGCTCGATGGGGCCCCGAGCCAGTACGTCATCGCCGGGGCGGGCAAGACGGCGACCGACGCCTGCATCTGGCTGCTCTCGCGCGGCGTCGACCCGGACCGCATCGCGTGGGTGCGGCCGCGCGATCCGTGGATGTTCAACAGGGCCGTGGTCCAGCCGGAACCGGCCATCTTCGCCGGCATGGTCGCCGACATCATGCAGGCCGCCGCACAGGCAGCCTCGCGCGATGATCTGTTCCTGCGGCTGGAGGACGCCGGCGTCATGCTGCGCATCGACCGCACGATCGTGCCGACCATGGCCAAGGCCCCCACCCTCGCCACCTGGGAGCTCGACCAGCTGCGCACGATCGAGAACGTCATCCGACGAGGGCACCTCAGAGCCGTCGACCAGGGCGAGCTCCACTTCGCCGATGGATCGATCGAGGTGGCCGATGACGCTGTCGTCGTCCACTGTGCGGCGGACGGCCTGAAGTACCCTCCGCTCGTACCGGTCTGGCGTCCCGGCCTGGTCACCCTCCAGCCGATCCGGACGGGCTTCCCCTGCTTCGGGGCGGCACTGGTCGGCTACGTCGAGGCGACCCGTGACGAGGACGGGGAGAAGAACCGGCTGTGCCCCCCGTCGCCGTACGGCAACTCGCTGGCCGAGTGGGTGAGGATGGTCGTCCTCGGTAGCCGGGCCGCCATGGCCTTCTCGTCGGCATCTGACATCAAGGACTGGTCGAGCCGGGTGGCGCTGGATCCCGCGCGGATCCCGCCTGACTATGCCGGATCAGAGGCGTTGGACGATGCCCGCGCACGGTTGGCGACCCACGCGGCCAGTGGCCTGTCGAATCTCGTCACGATGATGTGAGTTGCGGTCGGCGGAGTCAGGCCAGGGGACGTGACGCCGTCGGTTGGTGGGGCCGGTCGGATGCTGTCTGCTGTGACCCATGGAGACTCGAAATATCGTCAGCAGCGTGGGCTTGCCGGTGGCGGCCGCGGTAACCGCTGAGCTGACGCCACCGTCGTGCAGCCAGCGCCGGGGTCGGCGCCCGCAAGATCACGGGAGGCCTCAGGCGTGATGCGTCGAGCAGGGCCGCGAGCGCCCGCAGGCAGGCGAAGCGGGACGCCACCTGACGCTCGGCGCATATGTATATTTACCCGGAATCACAGGTAATTACTCTGTGCCGACTCTTGCGTCGCACACCGGGAATCGATAGAATCGAACATACGTTCTAGTCCCGTTCCGGAGCCTCATGATCATCGAGCAGCTGTCGACCCTCACAGATGATCTTGCTGCGCTCGAGCCGTGGACGTTGACCGGTTCTGAGGTCCGGCAGGTCGTCGTGGCGGTGCAGAGGGCACGCACGAGCCTGGACG
>JAOPWZ010000115.1 GCA_025965435.1 Aeromicrobium sp. | reverse complement strand
AGCGCCACACGACGCTGGGTGTCGGCCTCCTCGTCGAAGACCCGACCGGCCGTCTCGGCCGCAGCGCGGGCGACGATCGACATGACGCCGGCGAGCTGCTCGGGGCCCATGATGGCCGTCTTCGAGTTGGGCCAGGTAAACAGGAGCCGCGGATCGTAGGACCGGCCGGACATTCCGTAGTTGCCGGCACCGTAGGACGCGGCCATGTTGATCGTGATGTGCGGAACCTTGCTGTTGGTCACCGCGTTGATCATCTTCGCGCCGTCCTTGATCATGCCGTTCTGCTCGTACTGCGTCCCGACCATGAAGCCGGTTGTGTTCTGCAGGAAGATCAGCGGCGTGTCCGTCTGGTTGCACAGCATGATGAACTCGGCGCCCTTCTTGGCCTCCTCGTTGAGGAGCACCCCGCGCGCATTCGCCAGGATCCCCACCGGGTAGCCGTGCACCGAGGCCCAGCCGGTGATCAGCGCCGTGCCGTACAGCGGCTTGTACTCCTCGAACCTGGAGCCGTCGACGACGCGGCCGATGACCTCACGCGGGTCGAATGGCACCTTCAGGTCGACCGACGCGATGTCGAGCAGGTCCTCGGCGTCGTGGATCGGCTCGTCGGCCGGCATCGTGGGGCCCGGTCCGAGCTTGCGCCAGTTAAGGTGCTCGACGATGTCGCGCCCGATCGCGATGCACTCGGTCTCGTCGTGCGCCAGGTAATCGGCGAGGCCGGACGTGCGGGCGTGCATGTCGGCGCCGCCGAGGCTCTCGTCATCGGCGTCCTCCCCCGTCGCCATCTTGACCAGCGGCGGGCCGCCGAGGAAGACCTTGGCCTGGTTCTGCACCATGACCGCGTAGTCGCACATGCCGGGGACGTAGGCGCCGCCGGCCGTGGAGTTGCCGAACACCAGCGCGATCGTGGGGACGCCTGCCGCGGAGAGCGCCGACAGCTCATGGAACAGGCGACCGGCCGGCACGAACAGCTCGGCCTGACGCTCCAGGTCTCCTCCGCCGGACTCGACGAGGCTGATCGTTGGCAGGCGGTTCTCGCGCGCGATCGTCATCGCCCGCAGGACCTTCTTCCACGTGTACGGGTTCGAGGCGCCTCCCCGCACCGTCGGGTCGTGCGCGACGATCATGCACTCCACCCCGCTCACGACACCGATGCCGGTCACGACGCTGGCGCCCACGGCGTAGTCGGTCCCCCAGGCCGAGACCGTCGCCAGCTCGAGGAACGGTGCATCGCGGTCGAGCAGCAGCTCGATGCGCTCGCGGACGAGCAGCCGCCCGCGCGACCGATGCCGTTCGACGTACCGCTCCCCGCCGCCGGCGGTGGCGATCGCCTGCTGGCGCTCGAGCTCGGCGACGTGCGCCTCGTTGCCCTCCCGGTTGGCCTTCGCGACCTCTGAACCCAGGTCGAATGTTGACTTCAGAACTCTCATGGCCTGGCCGTCTCTTTCTCTTGCCTCGGGGCGGGTGGTGACGTGGGATTCAGCGCGGCGAGGACCCTGACCGTCTCCGCGAGGTCCCGGGTGGAGCATCCGCGTGACAGGTCCACCCACGGCTTGCTGAGATTCAGGACGAACGAGCCGAGAGCACGCGCGCCACCGACCCGTTCGGCGACCTTGTACGCGATGTTCCCTGCGTCGAGACTGGGAAATACCAGGACGTTCGCGCGTCCGGCGACCAGTGAGCCGGGGAGCTTGCGCGTACCCACGGCCACGTCGACCGCGACGTCGAACTGGATCTCGCCCTCGACGGCCAGGTCGGGTCGTCTGGAGCGCAGGATCTCGGTGGCGCGACGCACCTTCACGACGGCAGGGTGATGTGCGCTGCCCGCGGTGGAGAACGAGAGCATGCCGACGCGGGGCTCGTCCCCGGTGCAGGCGCGGTGGTGGTCCGCCGCCGCCATCGCGATCTCGGCGAGCTGCTCGTCCGTCGGGTCGGGGACCACGGAGCAGTCGGCGTAGGACGTGCGGACACCGCCGACGTCCATGAGGAAGCTGCCGCACACCAGTCCCCGGCGTCGAAGACCGCTGATCCCGGCACGGATGACGGCGGCGCTGCTGCTCAGGCTGCCCGCCACCCCGGCGTCGGCAGCACCGTGCGCCACGACGCGGGCCAGGCCGGCCAGGGCGCTCTCGCCCGGCTCGGCGGCGACGGACTCGACACCGGAGGGGGCTGCGGGATCGCCCGCCCCGAGGACGAACAGCGGGCGGATCAGGCCATCGGCCGCCACCGCGGCAACGGCCTCTCGTACCCGAGGGTCGGACGTGTCGCCGAAGGCCACGACGAAGGGGGCCGCCGCAGTCACCATCGCGGCAGTCCCGGCATCGTTGCTCTGTGCCTCATACATCCCCTTTAGTGTATCCAGATTCACTAACTTTTGTCGATCACGCTCCGGCGCCGGCTGCCCACTCCGGCCGGGCATGACGAGATCCACCCCGGAACGAGCCTGCTGCTTAGTGATGCACTGTTCACTAAGTCGATCTCTGGCGATCAGTGCACGGCGGCGAACATGATCTTCTCCTCGGTAGCCTCCGCGCTGCTGAACTCCGCGACGATGTGGCCCTGTCGGGCCACCAGGATCCGGTCCGACAAGGCGAGCACCTCCGGCAGATAGGAGGAGATGATGATGACCGCCACACCCTCGTCCGCCAGGCGGCGGATCATGGCATGGATCTCATCGATCGCCCCGACGTCGACGCCTCGCGTGGGCTCGTCGATGATGACGACCTCAGGCTGCCGGGTCAGCGACTTGGCGAGCACGACCTTTTGCTGGTTGCCACCACTCAACTCCTCGAGCTTGGCCCTGGACGGGTCCAGCGTCCGCACGCCGAACTTCGCGACGAACTCGGCCCCGATCTTGCGGCGGCGGCGTGGTGCTGCCCAGAACGGCAGCCGGGCCGCGCTCGACATGTGCCCGAGGGCGATGTTCTCCGCGATCGAGAGCTGACCGAAGATGCCCGCGGCCTTGCGGTCCTCCGTGACGTAGACGATGCCCATCTTCCGGGCCTGCCGCGGCGTACGGAACCGGACCGGTTTGCCGTTGAGGCGCACCTCACCGCCGCGCAGGCGACGACGCTTGTGTCGTCCCACCACGATCTGCGCGCTCTCGGACCGTCCGGCACCCACCAGGCCCGCCATGCCCAGGATCTCGCCACCATAGGCCGAGAACGACATGTTGCGAACCGTCGGCACCAGCGTGATGTTGTCCACCTCGAGTCGAGGCACCGGATCGGGCTCGCGCCCCGGCGCACGCCGCGCGTACTCCACGTCACGACCGACCATCATGCGCACGATGTCCTCGCGCGACATGTCTGCCGCCCGCCTCGAGGCCTGGACGACCCCGTCGCGCAGCACCGTGATCATGTCCGCCTCGCTCAAGGCCTCCTCGATGTTGTGGGTGATGAACACCATGCCGACGCCGCGCCCCTTCATGGACT
>JAOPWZ010000107.1 GCA_025965435.1 Aeromicrobium sp. | reverse complement strand
CGACAACGCCGCGATGGAGTCGTTCTTCTCGCTGATGCAGAAGAACGTCCTGAACACGAAGCGGTGGCAGACCCGCGAAGAGCTGCGCCTAGCGATGGTGACCTGGATCGAAACGAATTATCACCGCAAGCTTCGCCAACGGGGTCTGGGCAAGCTGACCCCGATCGAGTTTGAGACCATCTACATGGCCGCTGACGCGGCCTGAAAATTGTCAACCATTGGTGTCAACCAAAGGCTGGGCAGTCCCAACACGACATAGCAGTAGGCGTACGCGACTGCACTGATGAGACCGAGGTGTCCCAGGCGTCCGCGACACATGATAGAGATACCGACCACGAAGACGGGGATGGCTGCCTCGGCAACCAGGGTCAACCAGAGTTGGGCCACGGAGAAACCACCCTGGACGACCTCGATCACGTCGGACAGGAAGTACAGCGCTGAGAAGACGATCGCTCCGGCGCCCACGGCCACCATGGCCGGAGCGGTTCGGGGCATCCCCGGTCCCGGGCTCACGCGGCCGTCGGTGCTGCCGTGGCCGTCGTCCCCACGTGCTGCGCGCGGTCGTGCTCGAGGGACTCGGCTCGGGTCTTGATCCCTCTGAGCATCCTGCGCAGCATCGCGAAGTCACCGAGCTCCATCAGGAGAACGCCCAGGACGGCGAGCAGCGGGTGCCCCCAGTCGTACCGCGCGCGGATCCGGACGACCAGGCGCGTGCCGTGGTCCGTCGGCACCAGCTGCCAGGCCCAGGTGCTGTCCGGGGTGGTCCAGACGAGTCGCCGGTTCGTGTCGAAGGAATGCACTCTGAGGCTGGAGCGGGCCGAGGGCTTTGGTGACATCGGCACCCAATGACCGATCTCGATGTGCTGGAGCTCAGGGAGGATCGTGGTGGCACTGGGACGGGTGAGGTTGTCGAGCAGATCGTTGCTGTACCACCCGGCCCGGAGGCAGCCGACCTGCACGAGCCACGGCCACACAGCCTCCGGTGGGGCATCGATGCTGATCGCCCGCGTCGAGTTGTACGGGGCGCGCGGCACCAACGTGTCGCCCGGCAGACGCGACGCGACCTCGGCCGAAGTCGCACCCCAGCGAAGGTGCCAACGGCGGTAGAGCGGCGACGTCAGCATGACCGGCAGGTCGCGCAGGACGTCTCGGATCTCCAGGGCCAGCTCCCGACTTGTCGGTCCTGCGGTGCCGGCCATCGCGGTCACTCTCCTCGGTGCCGGCAACCGCTGCCGACGATCCGAGTCTGATGCGACGTGGATGAGACGGACAGGGCCACAAGCCCCTGGTCGGGGGGCCGGATGCCTGCTCGACGCCTGCGTCACCTGGCGAGGATGTAGGCGATGGTCGCGAGACCAGGAATCGCCCCCATCAGGACGTAGGGGGAGAGCGGCTCGATGCGGTGCACAAGTCGACCGGCGCCCACGGCCAGCACGCCGATGGCCACAGCCATGACGCACAGCACGACGGCATCCGACCCGCTGTCGTCCTGGTCCATGGAGACGCTGGTAGCCACGAGCGCTCCGACGGGGAACGACGCGACCGCGCAGATCAACGCGGAGATGATGCACTGCTGGACCTTCTCGATGGTCATCGGGTCAGGACCCGTCCCGCTCAGGGCCGCACCTGGATCTTGTTGTGCACGGCCGACACGTGCGGCGACGACCACGCGGCACGCGCCGCATCGTTCTTCTCCGCCCACGTGCCGACCTGGCCGGTCAGCGTCACCTCGGAACCGGCCGCCACGACCGTGATCGCGTGGGCGTCGAGCAGGGCCTGGCGAACGAGCGCGCTCTTGATGAGTTGGGACGTTCCGGTCGCCGAGGCTCGCTTCGAGAGTGTGATGCGATTGTCGATGCGCAGGACGCCGGCGATGCCGCGCACCAGGCGCTCGGCGGCGGCGCGCTGGTAGTCCCACGTCACCACGCCAACCAGCACGACGACGCGGTCGCGAACCTCGGCTTGGATCGTGCCCGGAGGAAGCTCGGCCGACCACTTGAGGACATGCTCGATGGCTGCGCCGATGTCGGTGTCGCTGAGCTCCATCCCCGCGAAGCGCCGGATCTGGAGGTCGTCGGCGACCACGGTCACGCCCGTGACGCGCAGTGCCGCGTCCTTGGCGGCAATGCGCTCGGCGTAGGTGTCGACCTCGCCGGACAGCGTCACGACGCCGCCGAGCACCGACACGCCGACGTGGGCGTCCTGCACCTGCGGTGACCAGGCCAGCTCATCGATCACGTCCTCCTGGATCAGGTGGTCGTGCCGGTCGGATGCGGTTGCGGTCATGGCTCGAGCCTGACGGCGGCCAGCGATCGGGCACAGGGTCTGCGGTCCCGATCCCACGGGACATCTGGCACCGCCCCGAACCTCAGAGCATGGCGGGGACGCGCTCGGGCTCGGGGACACCATCGCCGGGGGAGCGGTCCCGCCGGGCCCGTCGCGACGACCGCACGGCGGTGATGACCAACGCCAGCCCGAGCAGCAGGAACAAGCCGGCCCCGACGAGAAGTACCGCGACGACCCAGCCGAGGATCGGCAGCGTCGCGCCGGCCTGGACGTCCGCTGACACGCCGCGCGACCCGTCTGTCCTCATCACGACCACGGTCCAGCTGCCGCTCTCGATGGGGAAGGAGATCGTCTGTGCGCCGCGTCCCTCGGCGCTGTCCGTCCAGAAGCTCTGCCGTCCTGGCTCCGCGGGCGGCGGGCCACCGGACGACTCGCGGTACGTGGCCTCGTTCTGGCCGTCGACCCGCTCGACCGTCAGCAGCGTCGACCGGGCGACACCGTCGAGGTAGGACTCGACCCGGTCGGTCGGCGCGACGCCGACGAACAAGAGCGGACCGTCGTCGTTCGGGGAGACGACCAGCCTGGCATCGCCGAAGACGTCGTCGGGTGCCCACCGGCCCAGGTCACCGGTGCCCAGATCGATGGCCTCGGACGTCAGCGCATAGCTGTCGGACCGAAAGGTCATGTCAGGTGTCATCAGGAACCCGTCCTTGTCGGGCACCGTGCGGTCGGCCACGATCAGAGCGGCGGACACCACCGCGAGAACTGTCGCGACCAGGAGCGCGAACCCGCCCACCACGTACCGCACGACCGGGGGTCGTGACGATGAGGCGGGTGCTGCCGTGAGCGATGTGGTGGGTCTGTCCGGTAACGGTGCAGGGGGCTCGTGGACGGCGGCGGCCCCGTCATCGCCGCCCTGGTCGAGACGAAACGGCGGGTACGTGTCGGTCATGAGCGCGGCATACCCGGCGACCCGGATGACCCAGCGCTGCAGACCGATGATCAGGTCGAACACGGGTCGGGGATAGCGGCCCGTGACCAGCAGCACGACGGCCGCCACCAGCACGAGAATCCCGATCAGCCCGCCGCCCCACAGCAGGGGCTGCGCGTCGCGAGAGGTCGCGTCGGCGGCGAAGATCCCGCCACCGACGAAGAAGGCGACGACGAGGTAGTGCGGCAGGGCCAGCAGCCACCACTTCACCAGGACCAGGCCGCGCGACAGGTGCTCGGGATAGATCACGTCCAGGTGGGCGGGATAGCTCGGGACGTCGGCGATCGTGAACGGCGGATAACGATCGGTGCTGAGCGCGCCGTAGGCGTAGGACGTCACCCGCCACGTCCACCGCATCACACCCACGTTGAAGTCGAAGATGCCGCGCGGATAGCGCCCCGTGAACAGGATGCTGATGAAAGCGACCACGCTGAGCACCGCGAACGTCACCCAAAGCACCACGAGGATCAGGTAGTGCGGGATCGCCAGGAACCACTTGACCAGCCACAGACCGCGACTCACATCCGGATCGAGCTGGGCGGTCGCCGTGACGGGATAGGTCGTGTGGCTCATGGTCGTCTCTTCTCGTTGACCTTCACCGTCGACCCCGTTCCCCTGCGACGGCAGGCCCATCGGTCACCAGCCGCCGGGTCTCAGGTCCCCTCGGGGTGCCAGTCGCGGGACGTTCGTCCCAGCAACCGGCGCCCTTCGACGGTGTGTGCGGGGGACGCGCGGCCGGACGATGAGTGTCTCGACCCAAGGAGAAAACCCATGAAGGCAGCCGTCGTCACCGACTTCAACCAGCCCCTCGAGATCCAGGAACGGGACGTCCCACGACCTGCCGCCGGCCAGGTGCTGGTCCGCATGGAGGCCTGCGGCCTGTGTCATACCGACATCCACGCCGCGCACGGCGACTGGCCGGTCACGCCGACTCCGCCGTTCGTCCCCGGTCACGAGGGCATCGGCATCGTCACCGAGCTGGGCGCAGGTGTCGTCAACCGGGCACTGGGTGACCGGGTCGCGATCGCCTGGCTCGGCAGTGCCTGCGGCGAGTGCCGGTACTGCGTCGACGGCCGCGAGACGCTGTGCCAGAGCCAGCAGAACAGTGGATACTCCGTCGACGGTGCCTTCGCCGAGTACGCGGTGGCCGACGCCACGTACGTCGTCGCCGTGCCGCCGCAGATCGAGTCCGTCGACGCCGCGGCCCTGACGTGTGCCGGCCTGACGTCCTACAAGGCGGTCAAGGTGGCAAAGGTCGGTCCCGGCGAGACCGTTGCCGTCTTCGGCGTCGGGGGACTGGGGCACCTCGCCGTCCAGTACGCCCGGCTCGTCGGCGCCAGGGTCGTCGCCGTCGACATCGACCGCGACAAGCTCGACCTGGCCACCGCGCTGGGAGCCGACCACGTGGTCGACGCGCTGGAGGTCGATCCGGTCGAGGCGATCCAGACCCTCGGCGGCGCCGACGTGTCACTGGCCTTCGCGGTGACTCCGAAGGCGTTCGAGCAGGCGCTCGCCTCGTTGAGCCCCGGCGGCCGGCTGGTGTGCGTGGCCATGCCCGCCCAGGGGACGATGAACATCCCGATCTTCGAGACCGTGGTCAAGGGGCTGCAGGTCATCGGGTCGATCGTCGGCACCCGCCAGGACCTCCGTGAGGTCTTTGACCTCCAGGCGCAGGGTCGCACGCGGGTCATCGCCGAGGGCCGCAAACTCGACGACATCAACCAGGCGACGGCCGACGTCCTGTCCGGGGCCGCGCTCGCCCGACTCGTCTTCGAGTTCTGACATGGACGACCAGACCCCCGAGCGGACCGTCCTGGTCGCGGCCGCCAGCCGTCACGGCAGCACGACCGAGATCGCCGCACGGATCGAGCAGACCCTGCGCCAGCACCTGTCACCTCCTTGGCAGGTCGAGGTCGCCGATCTGGCGGACCTGCGCGCGATCGACGACGCGGACGCGCTCGTGCTCGGAAGTGCGGTCTACCTCGGGCACTGGCTCCGTCCGGCCGTCAAGGCACTCGACCAGGTGAAGGACACCCCGCTGCTGGACCTGTGGCTGTTCAGCACCGGACCCGTCTCGGACGAGCCGGCCGAGAACGCCCGGGTGATCGCCGCCGACGAGCTGGTCGAGTCGGGCTCAGCGCGCGAGCACATGGTGTTCGCAGGCAGCCTCCAGTCGTCCCGGCTGGCGTGGTGGGAGCGACTGGTGGTCCGGGTGGTCGGGGCGTCGTCCGGAGATCGCCGGAACTGGACGGCGGTCGACGACTGGGCCACCAGCATCGCCGCCCAGCTCATGGCCTCGACAGCGCCGACAGCGCCGACGGCCCCGACGGAGCCCCTCCCGTGACCGGTCTCAGCCGTCCGGTCACCGTGGGCGTCGCCGACAAGCAGCACGCAGCACTGTCGTTCGCCGCCGAGGAAGCCCGCCTGGCCGGCTGCGACGTCAGAGTGGTGCACGCGTACACCGTGCCGCCGGCGCCGCCCCAGGTGGTCGGCAGCGCCTACGGCATCGACATCCCGGGATCGTTCCGTGAGACGGGGCGTGAGGTGCTCGCCGAGGCGACGGAGTTCCTGGCATCCCGCTACGCCGACGTGACGGTCCATCCCGTGCTCGAGCAGGGGTCCGCGCCGACGGTCCTGACGGCCTCGTCGGCGTCGTCACGCCTCGTCGTGCTGGGCCCGGACGACGCGGTGCCCTGGTACTCGCGCCTCTTCCAGAGCCGGGTCTCGCGCCGGCTGGTGGACGATGCGCTGTGCCCTGTGGTCGTGGTGCCCGACACCTGGAGCGCCCGCCGTTCGGGCACGGGAGTGACGCTGATGCTCGACGCACGGACCACGGCACACGGGCCCCTGCGCTTCGCCTTCGAGCAGGCCTCGCGACACCTCGACGTGCTGCGCATCCTGCACGTCGAGCCGACCGGTTCCGGGGACGAGGAGAGCCCCTGGCACGACATGCGACGGGTGCTCGACGCGTGGCAGGCCACCTATCCCCGCCTCCTGGTCGACACGGAGCTGATCTCGGGCGAGCCGGACCTGGCCATGACGGAGTCCTTCGAGGGCACCGGGCTGCTGGTGCTCGGACGACCGCACGGGCATCACGTGGTCCCCGCGATGGACCGATCGCTGGCCCGGGCGGTCATCCAGCGGGCGAGCTGCCCGGTGGCCGTCGTCCCCCCGGACCACGACGTCTGACGTCAGCGGGTGCCGCGCTCGTACCGCGCCGAGATGTCGACGCCGCGCTCGCCGGAGGTGCTGAGCAGCTCCTGGTCGATGTCGCTCTCCTCGAGCGCGGTCGGCGCGTACGGGACCACGAGCACCGGGATGTCCGAGTGGCGCAGGCAGTGGTCCACCGTCGTCTTGCCCGCGTGCCGTGCCACCGCGCCGCGCGTCGTCGAGCCGATGACCAGCAGATCGGCGTCGCGGCTGGCGTGCACCAACGCGTGGCCGGGCTCGCCCTCGCTGGCCGACGTGACGATCATCGACCGCTCGTGGTCGTCGGCCGCCACCGCCGCGATGGCGTCGTGCGCGATCATCCGTGCCGTGGCGAAGCTGTCGCTCTGGTGACCGTCGGGCCGGTAGGCGAAGCGGCGCGTCCCGACCGACCACACGGCCACGACCATGACGCGGCCGCCGCGCAGGGCCGCCTCGTCGATGGCAGCGCGCAGGGCCGAGTGCGAGGCGGGGTGTCCGTCGACACCGACGACGATGGTGGGCGTGGTCATGGATGGACCTCTCGGGCAGCAGGGCAGATGGACGTTCGTCACCAGACTGATCGGACGGGCTTGGGACCGACAGCGCCATCGAGCCCGGGATCCGTGGGACCTTGGGCCCGGGATCGGCCCCGACGGACCCTTGGCACCGATTGCGGGACCTTGTGCCCTCACCACGGCGTCGAACAAGCGCATACTGAAGCGCCGGCATGAGGTGTCGGCAAGGAGATCTGGGTGACGATTCGCGTGTTCCTGCTCGACGACCACGAGATGGTCCGCATGGGCCTGCGCAAGCTGCTCGAGAGCGGTGGCGACATCGAGGTCGTCGGCGAGGCCGGCACAGCGGCTGCGGCCATCGCCCGCATCCCCGCGCTGAAGCCCGATGTGGCGATCCTGGACGCCAGGCTGCCCGACGGCAGCGGTATCGAGGTGTGCCGCCAGATCCGCTCGGCCGAGCCCAGCGTGCGAGCCATCATCCTGACGTCGTTCGACGACGACGAGGCGCTGTTCGCAGCCATCATGGGCGGCGCAGCCGGGTACATCCTCAAGCAGGTCACCAGTCAGGACCTCCTCACCGCGGTGCGGCACGTGGCTGCCGGTGGATCGTTGCTCGATCCCAGCGTCACGGCCAAGGTCATGGAACGGCTCCGCGACGGTGGCCCGGGGGAGTCCGAGGAGCTGAAGAGCCTCAGCGCCCAGGAGCGACGCATCCTGGAGCTGGTCGCCGAGGGCCTGACCAACAAGCAGATCGGCGAACGGCTCTTCCTCGCCGAGAAGACGGTCAAGAACTACATGTCGAACGTGCTGTCGAAGCTGGGCCTGGTCAGCCGGACGCAGGCTGCGGTCTTCGCGACCAGGCTGCTCAGCAGCTGATCGGCCGCCTCAACGAAGATCCTGGACGTCCTCGCCACGGTCACCGGCCAGCTCGACCCGGTCCACGGCGGCGGACGTGCGGTCGGACTTGGAGTGACTGCGGTCCAGCGCCGCTGCCCGGCGGACGTCCGGCTGGTGCTCGCTGGCCCCCGGGTCGAGGAAGGCCGCCCGCGAGGCGGTGACCTCACGGTCGTCGGCCTCGGCATCGCGGGCGTCCGACACCTCGTCGCGATGGTCCGCGTCGTCGAGGATCCTGCGGGCGTTCAGACCGCGGCCGTCGCGGGCGGCGAGCACTCCCTCTGCTCGCGACTCGCGCACCTCGAGGTCGGCCTCTCGCTCATCGGCCACCCGGTCGCGCTCGTCGGCGGCGGCCTCGCGTGCGGCCATGTCGTCGCTGGAAGATCGTGCGGCCACGGAGCTCATACTCCATGGAACCACGATCCGGCATGGATCGGTTCAGGCCGGGACCGACCACATGAGCTGGGTTCCGCCGGACGGCCCGGGCAGCAGCTCGAATGAGCCGCCCCGGTCGTCGGCACGGGACCGCAGGTTCGCCAGGCCGCTGAGCCGGGTGCTGCTCCCGGGGCCCACCCCGTCGTCGGTGACCTCGACCGTGACGTGTCCGGCCGCGGCAGAGATCACGACCTCGATCCTGGCGGCGTGGGCATGACGCACGACGTTGGCCAGCGCCTCGGCCACGACCGCGGTGATGTCGTCGGTCAAGGCGGCGTCGGCCATCAGGTCCACCGGGCCGAGAAAGGTGACCATCGGACGGGGGCTGCTGACGTCCTGGGAGTCGACCCGGTCGACGATCTCGAGCACCCGGGCGCGCAGGCTCACCGACGTCACCTCGGCGTCACGGTGCAGGGCGAAGATGCTCTGGCGGATCTGGGCGATCGAGCCGTCGATCTCGCGAATCTGCTCGACGACGGACGCCGCCGACTCCGGCTCCAACGTCGCCGCAACGGCCTGCAGACTGAGGCCCGCGGCGAACAACCGCTGGATCACGTGGTCGTGGAGGTCCCGCGCGATGCGGGTCCGTTCCTCCAGCAGGGACACGCGCCGGCGGATCATTCCTGCCTCCGCCCGGTCGATCGACACGCTGATGTGGGCGGCAAAGGACTTGCCCATGTTGAGATCTCGCGCGCCGAACTCGGGTCGCCCGCTCAACCGGGCCAGGCTGAGCACCCCGGACCGTCCCTCGCCGACGGTGAACGGGATGACCATCGCGTTGCCCAGCAGCGTCTGCTCGTCGAATCCGTGCGCCTCGAGGATCCTGGCGTCCTCGATCACCACGGGCTGGCCGGATGCGACGGCCTCGCCCGCCGCCACCTCCGCGAGCGAGAAGGACATGCCGGTCAGCTCCTCTGCGCCGACGCCCACGGCACGGTCGACGATCAGGTCGGAGCCCGTGGGGGTCACGAGGCCGATCCAGACCAGGTCCGCGTCCGCCAGCTCGGTGACCCGGTCGATCAGGAAGCCGAGGTGCTCGTCGTCCTCGTCCTCGTCCTTCATCAGGCGCCGCGCGGTCTCGGCCAGCGCGGAGGCCCACCGCTCGCGGTACTTCGCATCGTCGAAGAGGCGGGCGTTGGCGATCGCGATCCCCGCCGTCGCGGCGAGCGCCTCGGCCAGCTCCTCGTCGTCGGCCGAGAACTCGCCGTTGCGGCTGTCGGTGAGGTACAGATTGCCGTAGACCGCGTCACGCACGCGGATGGGAACGCCGAGGAAGCTCTTCATCGGTGGATGGTGCGGGGGGAATCCGCTCGAGCGGGCGTCATCGGCAATCGCTGCCAGCCGGACGGGCACCGGCTCGGCGATCAACGCTCCGAGCAGGCCCTCGCCCTTCGGCAGCTCGCCGACCCGCGCAATCGTCTCGGCATCCATCCCGATGGTGATGAACTGCTCCATGCTCTGGTCGTCGCCGATGACACCCATGGCCCCGAACTCCGCATGGATGAGCTCCGTGCCGATCTCGACGATCTTGCGCAGCAGTGTCTCGAGATCCAAATTGCTGGTCAGGTCGTTGTTGACCCGGATCAGGTCACGGAGCCGGCTCTGGGAACGCCTCATGTGCTCGGCGCGCTCGACGAGCTGGCCGAGGACCGCCTCGAACTCGAGGGTGGGACCCAGATCGGATGCGCGGGCGGGTGCGTGGTGGGGCAAATCGCTCCTCGACGTGCCTGGAAGGATCGTGCCTGGAGGATCTGCCCACAGTACGCCCATCGGTCCCGAGCATCACCGGGTCGCGATCGCCGCCGGGACGATGGTCCCCTCCAGCACCGCCGTTCGACGGTGTGCTGGTCGAGCGGACGGCGCGAGGGTGGAGGTATCCGAGACCCCAGGAGCAACCATGCACAGACATCATTTCCCGGTCCTCGTTGGCGTCGCCGACAAGCAGCCGGAGGCCGTGGCCTATGCGGTCGCGGAGGCCGCACGACTGCAGCGCCCGCTGCGCGTCGTGCACTGCTGGGCGCTTCCGGCGGGAGGGGCCGAGCTCTACCTGGACGCCGTCTCGGTCGACGCGATGCGCGCTGACGGTGAGCTGGTGCTGGACGAGGCGAGAGCGGTCGTTGCCGAGACGGCGCCGACGCTGGAGGTCGAGTACGACATGGTCAACGGCTCACCGGCGAACATCCTGAGCCAGGAGGCGCATGGCGCTGCCGCGCTCGTGCTCGGCTCGGACGACGTCCCGTGGTTCGAGCGCTTCCTGGGCGGAGAGGTGGCCGGCCACCTGGCCCGCACCGCGGCGTGCCCGGTCATCGTGGTGCCCGAGCGCACGGTTCCCGGGACGGGCGCCGGCGGGGTGGTCGTGACGATCGACGGCGACACCTCGGCAGCCGGGCCGCTGCGGTACGCCTTCGAGCAGGCCGATGCGCGCCACGAGCCCTTGCACGTGCTGCACGCTGCTCCGGAGGCGACGCTCAGCGCGGACTTCCAGAGTCACCACGCGAATCTGGCCGAGGTCGTGGCCGGATGGCAGGAGCAGTACCCGGACGTGGAGGTTCACCGGTCCACGACCGAGGGCGCTCCGGCGGAGGAGTGCATCGAGGCCACCGCACAGGCCTCGCTCGTCGTGATCGGGCGCCATCACGGCCGGTCGACCCCGTTCGCCCGGGCCCGCCCGATCGCGATGACCGTGCTGCGCAGGGCGCAGTGCCCGGTCGCCGTCGTGCCGCTGGACTACGGGCGGGCCTGAGGGCACCTCATGACCTCACGCGAAGCTCCGCTCGTCCGACCGGTCGTCGCCGGCGTCGCGGCGCACCAACCGGCCGTCGTCCGGTACGCACTGCGCGAAGCGGCTCGGCTGGGCACCGGCGTCCGGGTGGTGCGCTGCTACGCGGTGCTGGCCGGGGACGTCTACTTCGGGGCCGACCCCGATGGGCCGATGCAGGAGTCCGGGTCCGAGGTGCTCGACCAGGCCCGTCGGGTCGTCGAGGCCTCCGGGCAGGTCGTCGACGTGGAGTACGTGCTCGAGCGCGGCGATCCGGCCAGCCTGCTGCTGGCCGAGGCCGAGGACGCCCAGCTGGTCGTCGTCGTCGCGGATGCCGCCGGCTGGCTGGACCGGATGCTGGGCGGGGACGTGTCAGGGCACCTGGCGTCTAGGGCGGCCTGCCCGGTCGTGGTCGTCCCGCACGCCCTGCGCGGCGACGGACCGGTCGACGGAGTCGTCGTGACCCTCGACGGTGACACGTCATCGGCCGGGCCGCTGCGGTACGGCTTCGAGCAGGCCGACTTCAGGGCCGAGGACCTGCACGTCCTCCACGCGGTGCCCGTCGCGACGACAGCCGGCGACACGGCCGCGCTCACCGCGAAGGTCGCGCGTGACGTGGCCCAGTGGAACGCGCAGACTCCCGACGTCCGCGTGCTCCTGTCGCTGACCACCGGGAACGCCCTGCACGAGTGCATCCGGGCCACCGCGCACGCGTCGCTGCTGGTGATCGGCCGTCCCCACGGATACGCCCACTCGTTCGCGCTCACCCGGCCCGTGGCGATGCTGGTGCTGCGTGAGGCACGGTGCGCCGTCGCGATCGTGCCGGCGGACTACCGCCCGGTCGTGGTCCCGCCCGCCGGTGTCGCGGTCTGAGCACCGCCCGGCGAGATCTCAGCGGTCGTCGTTCTCAGCCTCGAGCGCCCGCCGGTGCAGCTCGGTGGTCATCACGTGGATGGCCCGGGTGAGATCGGTGTTGGTCTGGAGCTCGAGCTCCTGCTGGACGAAGTCGTGGTCGGCCTTCGCGAGCTGGAAGGCCGCCTGACGGTTCTGGCCGATCAGGACGAACGTCGACAGGAAGTTCGCCTCCAGCGACACCACGAGGGTCAGCGTGGGCCACGGGCTCGACTCGGCCAGGACCATCCAGACGGCAAACGCCGCCGCATGGAGATAGACGAAGATCATCGAGCCGGCGAACGACGTGATGGCGTCCGCGACCCTCAGCTGGAGGTTCTGCTTGCGCATCTCGTGGTACGCGACCACGACCGGGTGGGGTCAGTCGCCCGCCCATGGACGATCCGCGCGGTCCGACGATCATCGTGTCCTCCTCAGGTGCAGCAGCTGCTTGTGGATGGCGTCGACCCCGGGGACGACGATGACGGCGAGCAGGCAGAACAGCCAGCCGGTCGTGGACGGCCATGCCCCGCCGAGCAGGTCCGCGAGCCAGGGCACCCCGAGGAAGACCAGCAGCAGGACGACCTCGACGCCGATCGCCGCCAGTACGAGGGGATTGCGGCGCGGGTCGATGGTCCACGCTGCGCGGGTCTCACTGCGACACACGAAGGCATTGGCCATCTGCGCCGCGGCGATGACCGCGAACGCCGATCCGGAGGCCACCGCGAGCAGCTGGTCGGAGGCTTCGGCCCCGTACGTCCAGCCGCCCAGCATCATGACGGTGATGAAGGCACCCATCGACAGCGCCGCCTCGGTGGGGCCGAGGATCAGCAGCGCTCGGCGCATCAGCGGTCCGTCGACCACGTCGGTGGTGCGCGGGGGACCGCTCATCGTGCGCGAGTTCGACGGCTCCGCGCCGAGGGCCAGGGCCGGCAGCATGTCGGTGCCGATGTCCAGGGCCAGCACCTGCAGCACCCCGATCGCCAACGGGATCTCGCTGCCCGTCATGGCCCAGGCGACGAACGGGACGAGCTCGGCGACGTTGTCGGTGAGGTGGAACGTCAGGAAGCGACGGATGTTGGCGAACGTGCCGCGGCCGAGCTCGATCGCCTTCGGGATCGTGGCGAAGTTGTCGTCCAGCAGCACCAGATCGGCCGACTCACGAGCGACGTCGCTGCCCGAGCGGCCCATGGCGACGCCGACGTCGGCCTCCCGCAGCGCAGCCGCGTCGTTGACCCCGTCGCCGGTCATGGCCACGACGTGTCCGTGGGACCTCAGGGCGCGAGCGATGCGCAGCTTGTCGGCCGGGGTCACCCGTGCCACCACCGCACCGTCCTCGCGGTCCAGCAGCTCGGCGACGGCCGGGTCGTCCGCGGGCAGGTCCTTGCCCTCGACGACCGTGCCGGTCGGGCCGAGCAGCCCGATCTCCGTCGCGATCGCCGCCCCGGTCGCGGCGCTGTCACCGGTCACCATGGCCAGCCGGATACCGGCTCGCCGGCACGTCGCGATGGCGTCTGCGACGTCGGCGCGGGGCGGGTCCTGGATGCCGATGAGCGCCAGCAGCTCGAGATCGGAGGAGATGGCCACGGTCAGGCCGGCCTCCGTCGCGTCCGTGTGCGCTGTGCGTGACCGAGCGACGGCCACGACGCGTCGTCCCCGCGCCGACATGTCGGCCAGCGCGGCCGGCTCGCGTACTCCGTCGACACCCACGCATCGCGCGAGGATCGTCTCGGGGGCGCCCAGCACCACGGCCCGGTCGTCGAGCACCGCGGCGCTGCACATGCGCTCGGACGTGAACGGGAGCCGGAGGAGGGGCGTGGCCCGGGTGGACGCGTCGTCACCCATACGGCGGGAGAACACGTCGAGCGAGGCATCCATGGGGTCGCCGTCGGACGTCCACGCATCGTCCTTGCGGACCGCGCGACCGACGACACACGCGACCGCGGCACGCGCCGCATCGGCTGCGAGCTGCTGGGCCGCGGCGCCCCCGCTCGCCGACCCCGTCGGGTCGTAGCCGGCCCCGGTCACGGTGACGATGCCGTCGGCCGTCCACACCTCGACCACCGACATCTCGTTGCGGGTCAGCGTGCCGGTCTTGTCGGTGCAGATGAAGGTCGTGGCGCCGAGTGTCTCGACGGCCTCCAGCCGACGGACCAGAGCATTCTCCGACGCCATGCGCTGGGCGCCGCGCGCCAGCGACAGCGTGACGGTCGGGAGGAGGCCCTCCGGCACGAGGGCCACCATGACACCGATGCCGAACAGCATCGCCTGGGTCACGGTGGAGCCGAGCGCCAGCGAGGCCGACGACAGGAGCACGCCGACCGTCACGGCGATCGCGGCGACGACCAGCACGAGCCGGTGCAGCTGGGTGTCCAGGGGACTGCGGGGACGGTCCGCGGTCGCAGTGAGCGAGGCGATGCCGGCCAGGCGCGTGGAGGCGCCCACGGCGGTGACCACGCCCTCGGCGTCCCCCTCGACGACGAACGTCCCCGCGAACACGGTGTCGTCGGGGGCCCGGCGGACCCGGACGCTCTCGCCCGTCAGCATGGACTCGTCGACGGACAGGCCAGAGGACTGGGTGATCCGGACGTCGGCGCCGATCTTGTCGCCGGCGGCGAGGATCACGACGTCGTCGATCACCAGCTCGCTCGCGGTGATCTCGACCGTTCCGCTGCCTCGTCGCACGCGGGCGCGAGCCGGCATCATCGAGCCGAGCTCCTCGGCCGCCTGGTCGGCGCGGTACTCCTGGGCGAAGGCGAACGCCCCGTTCAGCAGCACGATCACGACGATGGCCGCCCCCAGGGCGAACATGCCGGCCAGGAGCGCGAGCGCCGCGGCGATCCACAGCATGCCCGCGAAGAAGTGCGTCATCTGGGCGAGGAGGAGGTGCCAGGCGGGCGTTCGCGGCGGCACCGGCAGGACATTGGCGCCGTCGCGGGTCCGGCGGTGCAGGACCTCGGCGTCCGTGAGGCCGCTGGTGCTTGCGGCGGAGGAGGTCAGCGGCACGGGGGGCAGTTCTCACAGTGGTCCACGCTCCGACTGTGGCGGCTGGCTGGCGCCGGGCCCATGGTCCTAGGTCCCTGATGGCGTGGACCTCTGGGCCTAGGTGTTCGCGCGCTGCTCGCGGAGTCTGGGGTGACCACAGCAGCACCCCCACCGGATCTCTCATCGGAGAACGCGCATGTCGACCACGACTCGCACCAAGCCCTCGCCGCCGGCTGACCCGCCGAAGCGCGGCTTCAGGTTCCCCAGCGCGTTCACGGTGCTGTTCGGGGTCACGGTGGCCGTGTGGCTGCTGGCCTTCGTCGTGCCGACGGGCGCCTACAAGCTCGACGACGCCGGCGCGCCCATCCCGGGCAGCTACGGCGGGGTGGACGCGGGCCTGAGCTTCGGCGACCGGCTGATGCAGCTGTTCATGGCGCCCATCAACGGCCTGTACGGGGTCAAGGCCACCGAGGGCGGCTTCATCGGCCCGTACGAGACCGGCGAGCTGTTCGGTGCCGTCGGGGTCTTCATGTTCGTCCTCGCGATCGGCATCTTCATCACGATGTCGATGAAGACCGGCGCGATCGACGCCGGCATCGCCCGCGTCGCCACGCGCTTCCGCTCGCACGGGGTGATCGTCATCGCGCTGCTGATGGTGCTGTTCTCCCTCGGGGGGACGACCGAGGGCATGGCGGAGGAGACGCTCGGGTTCTACGCCCTGGTGATCCCGCTGATGCTCTCCCTCGGCTACGACCGCATGGTCGCCGCCGCCACGATCCTCATCGGCGCCGGCATCGGCGTCCTCGCCTCGACCGTCAACCCCTTCGCGACCGGGGTCGCGTCCGAGGCGGCCGGCACGTCGATCGGCAACGGCATCGGCTTCCGGCTGCTCATGTACGTCGTGCTCGTCCCGGTCGGCATCCTGTTCGTCCTGCGGTACGCCCGCCGGGTCAAGGCCGATCCGAGCCGATCGCTGGCGGGGACGCACGAAGGCGATGCCGAGCTGGTGGCCCTCGGCGTCGGTGACGCGGCGGCGCTGACTCGCAAGCAGAAGATCGTCCTGGCCATCGTCGGGTTCACCTTCGTGCTCATGATCTTCGCGATCGTCCCGTGGGCCCAGGTCATCAGCGGTCCTGACGCGGCCAGCTACGCCTGGCAACTCGACTGGTACTTCCCGGAGCTGGCAGCACTGTTCATCGTGATGGCCGTGGTCGTCGGCCTCATCGGCGGTCTGGGCGAGAAGGGCCTGACGGACACCCTGGTCCGCGGCGCCGGCGACTTCATCGGTGTGGGCCTGATCATCGTGCTGGCCCGCGGCGTCACGGTGATCATGAACAACTCGCAGATCACCGACACCGTGCTGCACTCGATGGAGGACGTCGTCAGCAACAGCTCGGCCGGGGTGTTCGGCGGGCTCATGTTCCTGATCAACATCCCGCTGGCCTTCCTGATCCCGTCCACCTCGGGGCACGCAGCCGTGGCCATGCCGATCCTCGCCCCGCTCGCCGACTTCGCCGGCGTGTCGCGGGCGATGGTGATCACGGCGTTCCAGTCCGCGTCCGGGATCGTCAACCTGATCACCCCGACCTCGGCGGTCGTCATGGGCGGGCTCGCCCTGGCGAAGGTCCGCTACGACCAGTACCTGCGGTTCATCGCCCCCCTCCTGCTCGTGCTGGTGGTCGTCTGCGCCGCATTCATCTCGATCGGATCGAGGGTCTGAGAGCCGTCGGTCCGCCCCATCCACATACCGAAGGAGAATGACCATGACGTTCCACGTTGACTCAGAGGTCGGCGAGCTGCACGAAGTGATCGTGCACCGCCCCGGCAGCGAGCTGTCACGACTCACCCCCGCCAACGTCGACGAGCTCCTGTTCGACGACGTGATGTGGGCCGAACGGGCCCGCGAGGAGCACGACGGCTTCGTCGCCAAGCTCCGTGCCCGCGGCACGACCGTGCACTACTTCTCCGAGCTGCTCACCACGGCCATCGAGCAGCCGGGCGCCCGGGAGTTCCTCCAGGACCAGCTCACGACCGCGACCCGGTTCGGTCCCGCGCTCGACGCGCCGCTGGACGACCTGGTCAACCAGACGCCGGCAGCCGAGCTGGCCGACATGATGATCGGCGGCGTCCTCAAGCGTGAGATCGCCTCGCGGCTGAAGGTGTCCAGCCTGCTCATGGAGTACCTGGACGACGAGGACTTCCTGCTCACGCCGTTGCCCAACCACCTGTTCCAGCGCGACAACTCGGCGTGGATGTACGGCGGTGTATCGGTCAACCCGATGTCGAAGCCGGCCCGCAAGCGCGAGACGATCAACTCGCAGGTGATGTACAACTTCCACCCGATGTTCGCCACCGCCGACTTCACGTACCTCTACGGCAACGATGCGCTGGTCCACGAGCCGGCGACGGTGGAGGGTGGAGACATCACGGTCATCGGCAACGGCGCCGTCATGATCGGGATGGGGGAACGCACCAGCCCGCAGGGTGTCGAGGTGCTCGCCCGCCGACTGTTCGAGACCCAGACGGCTCAGAAGATCATCGTCGTCGAGCTGCCGAAGTCCCGGGCGTTCATGCACCTGGACACGGCCATGACGATGGTCGACAAGGATGCGTTCTGCGTCTACCCGTACCTCCCGGACGACCTGCGGTCCTTCACGCTCACGCCTGACGGCGGCGAGGGCTCCTACCGGGTCGCCGAGAACGCGGAGCTCTTCGCCACGGTGGCCGAGGCCATTGAGGTCGACAAGCTGCGGGTGCTGCGGGTCCCGACCACCCGGATGGCAGCAGCGCGGGAGCAGTGGGACGACGGCAACAACTTCCTGGCCGTCTCGCCGGGCGTCATCATGGGCTACGAGCGCAACACCACCACGAACGCCTACCTCGCCGAGAACGGCATCCAGGTCATCCCGGTGGTGGGTTCGGAGCTCGGGCGTGGCCGCGGCGGGCCCCGCTGCATGACCTGCCCCATCGTCCGCGACGGAGTCTCGGCATGACCGCGCTCGACAGCACGGCGACCGGACCGGTCGACACCGCAGACCTGGGGCTGCGCGGGCGCAGCTTCACCAAGGAGCTCGACGTGACCGTCCGTCAGTGGCACGGTCTGCTCGATCTCGCCAGGGAGCTCAAGGCCGAACGGGCCACGGGGCACGAGCACCAGCGCCTGGGCGAGAAGAACCTGGCGCTGATCTTCGCGAAGTCGTCGACGCGCACGCGCTGCGCCTTCGAGGTCGCCGCGCACGAGCAGGGCGCGCACGTGACGTACCTCGACCCGTCCGGGTCGCAGATGGGGCACAAGGAGTCCGTGAAGGACACCGGACGGGTGCTCGGACGGATGTTCGACGGCATCGAGTACCGCGGCTTCTCGCAGACGAGCGTCGAGGAGCTGGCCGCCTCCAGCGGGGTGCCGGTGTGGAACGGCCTCACCGATCAATGGCACCCGACCCAGTCGTTGTGCGACATGCTGACGATGCTGGAGCACACCGACAAGCCGGCCGACCGGATCTGCTTCGCGTACGTCGGTGACGCGCACAACAACACCGCGAACTCACTGCTGGTGGCCGGCGCCATGATGGGCATGGACGTCCGCATGGTGTCGCCGGCCGCGCTGCGCAACCCCGACTCGGTCGTCGACATCGCCACCGGCATCGCCACCACCACGGGCGCCAGCGTCACGCAGACCAGCGACGTCGCCGAGGGCGTGCTCGGCGCGGACTTCGTCTACACCGACGTGTGGCTGTCGATGGGAGAACCGGAGGCCGCCTGGGACGAACGCATCGCCCTGCTCGCGGACTACCAGGTCAACGCCGAGCTGCTGGCCCTGACGGGCAACGCAGACGTCAAGTTCATGCACTGCCTTCCGGCCTTCCACGACCGCAACACCGAGGTCGGCGAGCACATCTTCCAGCGCACCGGGCGCACCTGCTTGGAGGTCACCGACGACGTGTTCGAGTCACCGGCCTCGATCGTGTTCGACCAGGCCGAGAACCGGATGCACACGATTAAGGCCGTCCTCGTCGCCACGCTCGAGACCCGCTGACGTGCTGGTCGTCGTGGCCCTCGGGGGCAATGCGATCCTGCGTCGGGGACAGCCGATGACCGTGGCGAACCAGCGCGCCTCGATCGCGGATGCCTGCGTGCCCTTGGCCCAGATCGCCGCCGAGCACGGCCTGGTCGTGTCGCACGGCAACGGCCCGCAGGTCGGGCTGCTGGCACTGCAGGCGGCCGCGTACGACGAGGTGAGCGAGTACCCGTTCGACGTCCTCGGCGCCCAGACCGAGGGCATGCTGGGCTATCTGATCGAGCAGGAGCTGGGCAACCGGCTCGGCAACGACCGGGCGATCGCGACCCTGGTCACCCGCACGGTGGTCGACCCCGCCGATCCCGCGTTCGAGGAGCCCACGAAGTTCGTCGGACCGGTCTACACCGCCGACCAGGCCGCTGCCCTGGCCGAGCTGCGCGGCTGGGTCATGAAGGCCGACGGCGCCGACGTGCGGCGCGTCGTCCCGTCGCCCACACCGCTCGGGATCTTGGAGACCAAGCCGATCCAGTGGATCCTGGACCGCCGGGGCGTGGTCATCTGCGCCGGTGGCGGTGGGGTGCCGACGACCCGCCACCCGGTGACCGATCTCGTCGTCGGTGTCGAGGCCGTCATCGACAAGGACCTGGCCAGCGCGGTGCTGGCGCGCGACCTGGGGGCTGACCTGCTGGTCATCGCGACCGACGTGGACGGCGTGTACCTCGACTGGGGCGGACCCGATCAGCGGCTCGTCGGCCGCGCGCACCCCGACGCGCTGGACCCCGCGGGCTTCCCGGCCGGGTCGATGGGACCGAAGGTTCGCGCAGCCGCGCAGTTCGCCCGCGAGACCGGCAAGCACGCGGTGATCGGGTCGTTGCGCGACATCAACAAGATGTTCGCCGGCACGGCGGGCACGGTCGTGTCCACGGACGCCGACGGCGTCGAGCTGCGGCCGTGACGGCGACCGATGGCACCCGCACGAGCTGGCACGACCTGGACGTCGCGGACGCTCTGGAGGAGCTCTCGGCCCAGGCCGGCGGGCTCACCACGGAGGACGCGGACGAGCGGATGCACGTGTACGGGCCGAATGCGATCGAGCGCGACGACGGAGCGCCGTGGTGGACAGTACTGGCCCGTCAGTTCACGAGCCCGCTGATCTACGCCCTGGTCGCGTCGGCCGGTGTCGCCTTCGCCTTCGGTGAGGTGGTCAACGGCATCGTGGTGCTGGCGGTCGTCGTGCTCAACTCGTCGATCGGATTCGTCCAGGAGTTCCGCGCCGGCCGGGCCATCAGTGCATTGGCCGACATGGTCGCGACGCCCGCCAGCACGCTGCGCAGCGGGGAGTGGACCAAGATCGCCGCGGATCGTCTCGTGCCCGGCGATGTCGTCGAGATGTCGTCCGGTGACCGAGTGGCGGCCGATCTGCGCCTGTTGGAGGGCCACGGCCTGCGGGCGGACGAGTCCGCGCTGACCGGCGAGTCCGTGCCGGTCGACAAGTCGTCCCGCAGCGTGCCGGTCGACACCGTGCTCGCCGAGCGGTCGTCGGTGCTGCACGCCGGCACGATCGTCAGCAGCGGCATGGGGCAGGGCGTCGTGGTGGAGACGGGCGACGGCACCGAGCTCGGCCGGATCTCCGGCCTGATGACCCGGGCCGAGCCCACGGCGACGCCGTTGACGCGATCGATCGCGCTGCTGGGCCGGCGGGTGACGCGAGCCATCGCCGTGGTGACCGTCGTGCTGCTGGGAGTCGCCCTGCTGCGCGGCTATCCGCTGGCCGACGCGGCACTGGCCGCGATCACCTTGGCGGTCGCGGCCATCCCCGAGGGCCTGCCGGCGATCGTCACGATCGCTCTGGCGATCGGCGTGCGACGCATGGCCAGGCAGCGAGCGATTGTCCGCGAGCTCCCGGCCGTGGAGACGCTGGGCGCCACCAGCATCGTCTGCACCGACAAGACGGGCACCCTGACCCGCAACGAGATGGTCGTTCGGCGGGCCTGGACGCCGGACGGCGAGGTGGGCTTCGAGGGGGACGGATACGCCGCCGAGGGCCGTGTCCTCCGGGACGGCGTGGTCGTCGCGAACCTGCCCGGGCCGCTCGAGGACCTCCTGGTCGCCGCGGTGCTGGCCAACGAGGGTCGACTCACCGGGGACGGGCCGTCGCGCGACGTCGTCGGCGATCCCACCGACGGTGCTCTCCTGGTGGCGGCCGACCGGGCCGGGCTGTCGCGCAGCGCGCTGGGGGAGCGGCGGCGCGTCGATCTGTTGCCGTTCGACGCGGACCGGCGCTACATGGCCGGCGTGTTCGAGACACCTGACGACGTGGTCGAGCCGATGACGTACGTCAAGGGAGCGCCGGAGGTGATCCTCGAGCACTGTCCCGAGGCGGTGGCGAGTGCTGCTCGCGAGGCGCTCGCGCGATACACCGGTGAGGGCATGCGTGTGCTGGCGTTCGCGCGGCGCCGTGGCGCGGTCACCGATGCGGCGTCCTGGGCCGACCCGATCGAGCTGCTGGGACTCGTCGCGATGATCGACCCGCCGCGTGACCGCGTGGCCGAGAGCGTCTCCGAGTGCCATCGCGCGGGCATCGCCGTCAAGATGATCACGGGCGACCACCCTGCGACCGCTGCAACCATCGGACGCGAGCTGGGCATAGTGGGCGAGCTGCCCGTGCTCACCGGGCCGGAGATCGCGGCCCTCACCGATGCCGAGCTGCTCGAGCGGGCAGGGCGCACCGCGGTCTTCGCCCGCGTCGCCCCCGAGCACAAGCTGCGGCTCGTCCGGGCGCTGCAGGCCAGCGGCGCGATCGTGGCCATGACGGGTGACGGGGTGAACGACGCACCGGCCCTGCGGCAGGCCGACGTCGGCGTCGCGATGGGCATCGCGGGCACCACGGCGGCCAAGGAGGCCGCGGACATCGTCCTGGGCGACGACAACTTCGCCACGATCCGGTCGGCCATCGAGGAGGGACGCCGCGTCTACGACAACCTGGTCAAGGCACTGGCGTTCGCGCTGCCGACCAACCTCGGCGAAGGGTTGGTGATCCTGGTCGCGGTGCTGACGTTCCCCGTGGTCGGCGGGCAACCGATCCTGCCGATCGAGCCGGTGCAGATCCTGTGGATCAATCTCATCGCCACCGTCTCGCTGGCCCTGCCCCTGGCCTTCGAGACCAAGGAGGCGGGGCTGATGAACCACGCGCCACGGGATCCTGGCGAACCGCTGCTGTCTCGATTCGTCCTGGTGCGTACCGCCTACGTCGGTGTCTTGATGTGCGCGGTCGCCGTGGGGGCGTTCCTGGTCTCGCTGGACGCCTCGGGCGAGTTCCTGGCGGGCGCCTCGGTCCCGAGTGACGCCGCCCTGGCCGAGGCGCAGACGCTGGCTGTCACCGCGCTCATGTTCTTCCAGGTGTTCTACCTGCTGACCTGCCGCACGTTGCGCGAGCCCATCCGCACGATCGGCTTCTTCAGCAACCGCTACATCTTCGCCGGCATCGTTGCCGTCGTGGCGCTGCAGGCAGGGTTCGTGCACGTCCCGTTCATGCAGGACGTCTTCGGGTCGAGCGCATTGACCGTCGGGCAGTGGGCTGCCGCCGCCGGGGCCGGGCTCGTCGTCGTACCGGTCGTCGCGGTCGAGAAGCTCGTGCGCCGACGTCGTGCGTCGCGGACGACTGCGCGGTGAGGTCGAGCGGCACTACCGCCGTTCTTCGCGCGGAAGCGGTGGTGCTCGCAGACCGCAGGGACGCCGTCGTGCGGTCTCTGGAGGTACACGATCGTCCTGGGTTGCAGGCGCTGTTCGACGCGGCGAGCCCGGAGGACCTGTACACCCGGTTCTTCGGCGTCGGTCGTGCCCCGATCAGGAAGCATCTGGACCATCTCTTCTCGGGTGACCGGTCGGTCGTGACCTACGTCGTGACCACGGAAGAACGGACAGTCGGCGTCGCGGACGTGGAGCTGCTGCCCGACGGGAAGTCGGCTGAGATCGCGTTCATGGTCGCGGACGACATGCACGGGTGCGGTGTCGCCACGTTGTTGCTCGAACGGGCCGCCCGGGATGCGCGGGGGGCGGCATCGAGTGGTTCGTCGCCGATGTGCTGCAGGCCAACCACCTGATGCTGAAGGTGTTCGCCGACGTCGGCTTCACCGTCGTTCCGCAGCGACTGGGACAAGCGGTGGCCCTGCGCATGAGCACCCGCCTGGACGACGCAGCGCTCGACGCGGTCGAGATTCGCGCCGCCTTGGCCCGGGCCCGACGGTCGGCACGGGCAGCGAGCGTCTCGTCGGGAACGGCTGCCTCCGGCTCGGTCACCACCGGAGTGCTGCCCGACGGGTGACGCACGGTGTGGCTCAGCCGGACGACGCCACCCGATCGCGGTCCGCGACGGTCAGTCCTGCCGCCCAGCCCGGTGCCCGGCCACCGCGGGGAGGGGCGATCCGTGCGCCGTCCACCCCGCCGGCGGCGAGCACCCAGGCCGTCACCGAGTTGGAGTTCCACATCTCGCCGGTCCCGAGCTCGTCCCGTCCCCAGGTGGGGGTCGGCAGCTCCGCCAGACAGGCCAGCATGCGGCGGCACACGTCCGCGTCGGTCGTCACCCGGACGGGACTCGCGACGGCATCGGCCACGTCGGCGATGATTCCGTTGCGCCAGCAGTGCACTTCGTACCGGGGGAACGGTAGGAAACGTGTCGGCCGCACGCCAACCGGGCCCGTGCACACGACGCCGCGGCTGGCGCCGTGCCAGCTCGCCGGCACCTGCTCGATGACGAAGTCGCCATCCGGCAGCCGGACCACCAGAGCCGTGTGGAACAGCTCGCGCGGTGCGCGGTCCCCCCGCGCGGCCACGATGCGTTCGTAGAGTTGTCCCACGCGCCGGACCACGTGGCCACCGGCGCCGAGTGGAAGCCAGTAGAGGTCAGCGTGGGGCGTCATGTCATCGTCCGGTGATTGCCTGCAGGACGTTCAATCGTGCCGCGCGCCGCGCCGGAAGGACGGCGGCGAGGACGCCCACGATGGCCGCGATCAGCACGAACAGCACGATTCGTGCCCACGGGACGGTCAGATCGGTGATGCCCTGGTCGACGAGGGCCCGTTGCAGCACGGCGCCGAACAGCAGGCCCGCACTGATGCCCAGCACTGCCCCGAGCAGTGCGATCGCGATCGCCTCCAGCCGCACCATGCGGCGCAGCTGACGGCGGGACAGGCCGACGGCCCGCAGCAGACCGACCTCGCGCGTGCGCTCGATGATGCTCAGCGCCAAGGTGTTGACGATGCCCAGGACGGCGATGATGATCGCCAGTCCCAGTAGGGCGTAGATCAGGTAGAGCAGCTGGTCGATCTGCCCGCGTTGCGATGCTGAGTAGTCGTCCTTGTTCTGCACCGTGACTGTGGGAACGTCGAGCGTGGCCGCGTCGAGCCGTTCGCCGAGCTGCCGCTTGTCGACGTCCGGCGCCGCATCGATGAAGACGGTCGAGTCCGCTCGCTGCACCTGGCCGGCGGCGACGGTCGAGAACGGCACGATGGCGCCGGCCACGAGGTAGGTGGTCGTGTAGACACCGGTCACCGTCGACGGGACATCCCCGGCGGCGAAGCGCAGGACGAGCACGTCGCCGGGCCGTGCGTCGAGTGAGCGTGCGGTGTCCTCCGACAGGGCGATCTGGCCGTCCGTGGACGCCGCCGATCCGCTGACGAAGTGGATCGGCAGCACCCGGTCGAGGGCTGCGGCATCGGTCGCCGTCGCGGTGACGGACGAGCCGTCCACCGTGAAGGACGTCCGCTGGGTGGCCGCGATGTCACCAACACCTTCGACGGCGGCGAGATCCTCCGCGATCGTGGGCGAGAACGACTGGCCGATCGCGTTCGAGACCAGGAAGTCGCTGGTGAACTGATCGTCGATGGCCACGTCGATCGACGAGCTGACAGACGAGCCCAGGATCGAGATGGTGGTGACCAGAGCGAGTCCGATCATGAGCGCCGAGGCGGTGGCGGCAGTGCGCCGCAGGTTGCGCAGCGAGTTCTGCGTCGCGAGCCGGCCCACCTCACCGAAGGTTCGTGAGTAGATCCATCCCACAGCGGTCAGCACCGGCACGGCCAGGGCCGGGCTCAGTGCCGCGACCGCCATCAGGATCGCGAAGACGCCCGCTCCGGCCAGCACGGCCGCGTCCGTCCCGTCGCCCAGCAGACCGGTCGCCATCAGGACGACGCCGACGACGGCCAACCCGCCGCCGGCGATCAGGCGTCCACGCAGCGATCCCTCGGTCGAGGACGGGTCCTCCCGCATCGCAGCCACAGGGGGGACGCGGGCGGCCCGTCGGGCGGGAAGGTAGGCCGCGAACATCGTCACGAGGATCCCGACGAGGTAGGACGCGAGGACGGTCCGGGCGGAGAACACCAGCGACGTCCCCGTCAGGTCGAGCCCGAAGGTGGCGAACACGGTGCGCAGCAGCGCGGCGAGTCCGACGCCGAGTAGCAGCCCCAGTGTCGCTCCCACGAGTCCCACGACGGCTGCCTCGGTGAGCACGGATCGCAGCACCTGGGGGCGGGAGGCGCCGAGGGCGCGGATGAGGGCGAGCTCCCGGCTGCGTTGCGCCACGAGGATCGCGAAGGTGTTGATGATCAGGAAGCTGCCCACGACCAGCGCGATGCCGGCGAAGATCAGCAGGAAGGCGTTGAGGAATCCCAGGACGGTGTCGACCACGGTACGGATCTCGTCGGCCAGCTGGGTGCCCGTGACCGCCTCCAGGTCGGCCGGGAGCAACGGGGTCACCGATCGGACCAGCTGTTCCTCGCTCACACCGGGAGCGGCAGTGAGCCCGACGCTGCTGAACCCGTCCTGCCCGGCCAGGAAGAGGTCCTGGGCCGTGGTGGTGTCGAACAGGACGAGGGTCGCGCCGGCGAGCCCACCGCCGGCGAAGTCTGCGTACCCGACCAGGAGGGCCGAGAGCGTCGGCGTGCTGCCCGCCGTGACCATGGCGACGGTGTCGCCGAGCGTGTAGCCGGCCAGGTCGGCCGACCGCCGGTCCAGGGCCACCTCGCCGGTCTTCTCGGGCGGCCGGCCTGACGCGATGCTCACCGATGGGTCACCTGCGGTGTTGGGAGCGTCGGTGTAGTTGAGCGCGATGGTCGGCGCGCCCGTCCCGCCGAGCAGCTTGCCGTTCGACTTCACGACGAATAGGCCCTGGCCCTCGACACTTCCGTCGGCGCGAGCCACTCTCGGCGCTCCGGCGAGGGTGGCCACCACAGCAGCCGGGACGAGTCGCTCGTCGGCGTTCCCGCCGCCCATGGTGTCGGTGTCGAGCCCGGTGAGACGCACCGAGGCGTCCGACAGGGAGCCGCTGACGATGTTGTCGAAGCCCTTGCCGATCGTGTCGGTGAAGATCAGGGACCCGGAGAGGAACGCCACGCCCAGCACGATGGCGAACGCACTGAGGAGAAGTCGACCCTTGCGGGCGAGCAGGTTGCGCAGCGAGAACAGCAGCATCAGACGGTGACCAGTTCGTGGTGCAGCGCCGCCATCTGGGTGAGCACGGACCCGGCCGTCGGCGATGACAGCTCCGAGACGACGTGGCCGTCGGCGAGGAAGATGACCCGGTCGGTGTACGAGGCGGCGACCGGGTCGTGCGTCACCATGACCACCGTCTGGCCGAACTCGCGCACGCTGCGTCGCAGGAACTGCAGGATCTCGGCGCTCGCGATCGAGTCCAGGTTGCCCGTCGGCTCGTCCGCGAAGACGATCGACGGCCGACCGACCAGCGCCCTGGCGCAGGCGACACGTTGCTGCTGCCCGCCGGACATCTCGTCGGGGCGGTGGCTCAGGCGGTCCCTCAGCCCCACCGCGTCGACGACCGTGTCGAACCAGGCCGGGTCCGGCTTGCGTCCGGCGATCGCGAGAGGAAGCAGGATGTTCTCCTCGGCCGTGAGGGTCGGGACGAGGTTGTACGACTGGAACACGAAGCCGATGTGGTCGCGGCGCAGCTGGGTCAGCACCTTGTCGTGAAGCGGGGACAGCTCGGTGTCCCCGAGATAGATCTGCCCGTCGGTCGGGGTGTCGAGTGCCGCCATGCAATGGATCAGTGTGGACTTGCCCGAACCGGATGCGCCCATCACGGCGGTGAACTCGCCCTGGAAGATCGCCACCGTGACGCCGTCCAGGGCCCTGACCTCGGAGGGTCCGGTGCCGTACACCTTCGTGAGTGCGACAGTGCGGGCTGCCACCTTGCGGCGAGCATCGATGGTGGGCATGGTGGCCTTCCTCGGGGACGGGACCAGCACCGAGGAGCGTGGCCGTCGTGCACTCCGACTGTCCGCCGGGGGAGCCGGGGAACCTAGTGCCCAACGTCCCACCCGGACCGCCACGAGTCCCGCCACCAGCGCGGACGGAATTCCGCCGCGAGACTTTCCCTATGGCGATGACTCGGTTCAAGCCGAGCTTGTCGAGGTCAAGCCCCTGCAGGGTGATGTGCTGTTTCCCAGCGAAGCCATTCACGCTGCTGAGAGGATCGTCAACCTGATCGAAGGCGCGACGGCCGAAGCCCTACAAGCCGATGAGCGCACTCTCGATGCCGTCCTGTGGAACTTCACCGTGCTCGGTGAAGAGGTCAAACACTTTGGTCAGAACGAACACTTCCGGGCTATGGCTTGGCGCAAGCCCATCGCCATGCGGGACAGGGTCGTGCACGGTTGCTGGTCTGCCGATCTTCAGATCCTGCTGGACACACTGCGGGCGACCTGCCGACCTTGATCGGTCAACTCAAGCTCGTTCTTGCCGACCTGTCCTGACCATGCGGAGGGGTCAGACCGGTGGCCTCTTTCCGCCGTCCAGCTCGGGTTTACGATGGTCGGACACAATTGCAGATCGGTGCACCCCCAGGAGGCACACTTCGGGTGCAACGGGACGCAACCTTAGGCAACTGGCCCTGGAATCGCAGGGAGGATCTGACAATGCCTGCAATCCCAGCGAAAGTCGTCTGGTTCAAGTCCCCCCTCGGACACGTTCACTATTCATACGGTGGTTCTCCGCGAGATCGGGGGACCACCGTATTTTTGGTCCTACGCTCATGACGACCTGTTCATCGTTGGCGTCATAGTTGAGAGTCAGGTTCATCGCCTGGTGTAGCTCGTAGAGATCGGCGGCCTCCGCGGTGCGGAGCATCTCCTCGATGTCGAAGTCGAACTGGTCCAGCCACGATGCAACTTCTGGCTCGTCCAGCAGATCGGTCTCGGCCTCCGGTGTCTGGTTCGCGATGAGCTCTGCTAGGTGCTTCTCGGCCTTCGCGAGGGCTTCAAGGAGCATTTGCGAGCCACCCGATTTGGTCACTGCCTCGACGAGATTGCGAGCATCTCGTTGGGCGTCGGCGATGTCCTTTTGTTCTCGTCGACGTTGCAACTCGTCGATGATTGGCGGGTCTTGGGACTCGATAAGCGTGCGAAGCGTCTCGTCGCGGTGCTCTGACGCGAAAAGCTTGAGCAACTCGATGTCCACGCACTTCTTGAGCGCGTCTTCACGAATGTTCACCGTCACGGGGTGCTCCGCGTGAAGGGCCGAGCCCGGAGCGACATCGCGCGCGCGGCACTGATACCTGGTGGTGCCGTTCTTGCGGAACGGGTGCATCTTGCGTCCGCAGAGGTTGCATCGAATCAAGCCGCGGAAGATGGCGACATACGACGAATTTGTCGCCCTCTTCCGTTCCGTCTTGCGGCCTGCACCTGCTCGCCTTGCTCGCACACTCTGCGCCTCGATGAAGACGTGCATCGGCACAATGGGTTCATGTGCCTGCGACCGGGACCGGACGCGTTTAGTGTCTGGGGCGCGCCTGTGCCGCAGCTCCCAGCCTAGGCTTGGATTCTCCGGGTCGAGCAGGGCCTTCATATCCCGACCCGGCCGTCAGCTTGTGCAGCGACATCACGTGACCGCAAGGTCACCGAGAACCGGCCCGTGGCCATCACTTGAGCCTTCAACTATCCGCGGTGCAAGAGGTGTGAGGGCCTGCGACTTCGTCGCTGCGTTGAGGGATGAGAATGGGGGGAGGGTCGACAACGCGTGGTGCGGTCATCGTGACGACTCCGTTCGAGGGTTCTGCAAGAGAATCACTCGAGGAATCACGTGCGACCTCTATTCATGCCCATCACATCGGCGAACTCGGCGACCGCGTTACACCACTATCGGGGACTCAAGTTCGCTCCTCGATCCCTCCGACCATGAGTTGTGAGTACGTCGAGGTCGCCTTGGACAGGGCAGCGGTGTCGAAGGGCGGGAATGTGGGATCCCTCGACTCCTGCCATGCGGCGATGCCCTCGAGCATGCCCGCCAAGCGAAAGACCCGCGCGTGACGTCGTCGGCCGCTTCGAGAGCGGTGAACGGATCGGTCGCGCGATCCTCACGGACCGCCGCTTCACCGCAGCCATCGCGGTCGGCGAGCATGATGCGACTATTTCCGACGCGTAAGCCATCGCAACGGGGAGGACGTCATCGGCGTCCATGGAGAACTCGGCGATTCCGTAGTCGAGTGCGTCGCGACCTGAGAAGATCCGTCCACTGAGGAGAAGCTCCAAGGCTCGGCCTCGACCGGCCAGCTGGGGGAGGAGCCATGCGGTTCCATGCTCCGCTGCGAGTCCGCGGCGGGTGAATGCTGTCGTCAACTCGGCCTCCGACGCGATGAACCGCACATCGGCCTGAAGCGCGATGGCAAGCTCAACTCCGGCGCATGCACCATTGACGGCAGCAATCACTGGGGTGCTCATCGAAGGCGGATACCTGTCCGGGCTGCGGTCGGGGAGGGGTGCGCCGCCGGACAGCAATTCTATCGGGGATCCGGATAGATCGGCCCCGGCACAGAACCCCCGCCCACCGCTGGTCACCACGATGGCTCGGACGTCGCGGTCCCGCTCGGCTGCGGCAAGCGCCGCGAAGTAGGCCGCCTCCAGTGTTGGAGTCAACGCGTTGAGCGCGTGTGGCCGGTTGAGAGTCAGAAGGAATAACACCCCCCCGTGTGAACGCTCAAAAGCTCGGTTTCGGCCGCGTCCGTCGTGGGCGGCGTCACGAGGAGGCCGACGATTTGCTGCGGCTCGTGCGCAGACGAGCCAGAGCTGTCTCGCGACGTCCTAGAGAGCTGAGCATCGCGACGGCAAGGCGGTGCCTAGGGCCGCGCAGAGGAGGCTCAGGCGGGTGAGGCGTCGAGAGAGGTCTGTGATCGACGGCTGGTACTTCCGCGATGAGATCTCAGGCGTCGAGGCGCCGATTCAAAGCCCAATCCTCCACTGAGATCACCCAGCCAATCGGTCTGGGTGGCCTCGTTTTCGCCCCTCGCTCAAGCCTCGTTCTCGAGCGTCCTCGACAGGCGCACCCACTTACGCGACTGCTCGGGCGGCGTGATGCTGAGCTTGCTCGCCACCGACTTGCTCACCACCGACTCAATCGCCGCGGATCGGTCAAGGGACGAACTGCGCGCTCACCCACTCGGAGGGGTACTTCGAGGGACGTGCGATAAGAGTGACCCTTCGAACGAGTCAACCCCCGGGATATCCCGAGCGGTTCAGTCCGCAGCGAACTCCATAGCCACAAACCACTGAGGTGCTTGGGTGCAGAACAGGTCGGGGGAGAGTGTCCCTGCCCGTTCTGGAAGTTGGCCCATCAAGGGTCTGCCGGAGAGGCGGGGGATGTCCGAGCGGTTTGACTGTTCGGCGAGTCCGGGTTCCGCGGAGCAGGAGCCGAGGACGACCTGCGCTGTCAGTCTGACCTCTGCGAGGGAGGCGAGCGTGAGGGCGATGTGGTTGAGGGTTCCGAGACCCTCGCGGGCCACGAGGACGACGTCGGCGTTCAGTTGCTGCGCGAGGTCGCGGATGGTCCCGCCGTGCCGGTCGAGTCGAACCAGAAGTCCACCCGACCCCTCGATGAGGACTACGTCGGCGTCGAGGGCTCGGATGATTGCGATTTGGTCAGCGATGGTTGGCAAAGGAGCGCCAACGGCCCGGGCGGCGGATTCGGGGGCCAAAGGTAGTTCTAACCGCGCCAGCTCGTGGACGTCCGACAGCCCTGTCAGAGCGACGACCGCCTCGACGTCCCCTGGTTCGTCCGTGGCTACACCAGTCTGGACGGGCTTCACGACGGCGACTCGGTGGCCGGTCGCCTGCAGCGCGACGGCCAGAGCTGCGGTGACGACGGTCTTGCCGACAGATGTGTCGGTGCCGGTCACCACGACGTACCGCGAGGCCGGCAGGCTCATGGCATCACGGAGGCAAGGACGTGGGCGGCGCGGTCCAGCGAGGCGTCGTCGACCGCGGCCGATGCGGTGAGGCGAAGTCGGCTGATCCCGTCTGGGACTGATGGTGGGCGGAAGGCGCCGACCCTGATTCCGGCGTCGAGGCAGGCTGCTTGGGCGGCGAGTGTCTCTTGGGGTCCGGGCATGGGGACGGACATGACGGCGCCGGCGGGGCGGTCGATGTCGACGGCGTCGGCCAGTGCTCGTGCGACGTGGTTGACCCGGTCGACGAGGAGAGGTTCGGCGGCGATGATGCGCAGTGCTGCCAGTGCTGCTGCTGTCGAGGCGGGTGCGAGCCCGGTGTCGAAGATGAAGGGTCGTGCCCGGTTGATGAGGTGCTGGACGACGGCGTCGCTGGCAAGGACAGCTCCGCCTTGGCTGCCGAGCGCTTTGGACAGCGTCATGGTGACGATGACGTCCGGACGTCCCGCGAGACCGAGCTCGTGGACGAGACCGCGGCCGTGGCCCGCGACGCCGATGCCGTGGGCTTCGTCGACCAGGAGGGTGGCGCTGTGGTGGTGGCAGGTGTCTGCGAGCTCGATCAGTGGGCTGGCGTCGCCCAGTACGGAGTAGATCGATTCGGCCAGGACCATCGCCCGCGACTGCTTGCGGCCGGCGAGCGTCCGCTGGACCGCGAAGACGTCGTTGTGCTCGACCACGACAACCTCGGCCCGTGCGAGACGGCACGCGTCGACCAAGGAGGCGTGGATGTGGCCGTCGGAGACGATCAGCGTGTCGGCGTCGACCAGGGCGGTGACTGCGCTGAGGTTGGCGTGGTACCCGGTAGAGAAGACCAGCGCGGCCGGCTGCCCGGTGAAATCGGCGAGGGCTGACTCCAACGCTGCGTGCAGGGTGATGGTGCCGGTGACCAGGCGTGACGCTCCAGCACCGGCACCCCAGGTGAGCGCAGCGTCCGCGGCTGCCGCGGTCACCCGCTGGTCGCGCATCAGGCCGAGGTAGTCGTTTCCGGCCAGGTCCAGCAGCTCGGTCGCTGGCTGCCGCGGGACGAGTTTGCGGGTGAGCCCCGACGATTCGCGATGTGCTGCCTGTTCGGTGAGCCAGTCGTGAAGGGTCACGCGATTGCCCCTGCGGCGGCGACGAGCCCCAAGGAGATAGTGGTGAGGTCGTCGTCGGTGCCGACGTAGGGAGGCATCGTGTAGATCAGGTCGCGGAACGGTCGCACCCAGACCCCATGATCCAGCGCGGTCTTCGTCGCGGTGGCCATGTCGATGTCATGATTCAGCTGGATCACGCCGACCGCACCGAGCACCCGGACGTCGACGACATCATCCAGCGCTGCTGCTGGGGCCAGCCCGATGGCGAGGGCCCGGCTGATCCGTGCGACGTTCATCTGCCAGTCCGATGCCGTCAGGAGGTCCAGGTTGGCCACCGCGACTGCGCACGCCAAGGGGTTGGCCATGAACGTCGGACCGTGCATGAGGACGCCGGACTCGGAGCTGGCGACGCCATCGGCGACGTGTGGTTGGCACAGTACGGCGGCAAGGGTGAGATAGCCGCCCGTCAGCGCTTTGCCGACGCACATGATGTCGGGAACGATTCCGGCGTGGTCGACCGCGAACATCTCCCCGGTGCGTCCGAAACCGGTCGCGATCTCGTCGGCGATCAGCAGGATCCCCAGCTCGCCGGTGCGGTGGCGCAGCCAGGTCAGCGCTACGGGCGGGTAGATGTGCATCCCACCGGCGCCCTGGAGGACGGGCTCGACGATGATCGCGGCGACCTCCTCGCGGTGGCCGGTCAGCAGGGCATCGGCCTCGTCGATCCAGGCGGTGAGGTCGGTGTCGAGCCCGGCCGGCGGACGCGGCAGGAACACCTGCGGCCTCAGCGCATCTGCGAACATGGTGTGCATCCCGCTGACGGGGTCGCACACGCTCATCGCGCCGAACGTGTCGCCGTGGTAGCCCCCGCGCAGCGTCGCGATCCTAGTGCGCGACGGGTACCCGCGGCCGCGCTGAAACTGGATGGCCATCTTGAGAGCCACCTCGACCGACACCGAACCGGAGTCGGCGAAAAACACATGGTCGAGGCCGGCGGGGGACAGGTCGACCAGCCGCTGCGCGAGGTCGATCGCCGGCTCGTGGGTCAGCCCGCCGAACATGACGTGCGCCATGACGTCGGCCTGGGCGTGCAGGGCGGCATCCAGGGCGGGGTGGCAATATCCGTGGATCGCGGCCCACCACGAGGACATCGCGTCGATAGGAGTACGGCCGTCATCGAGCTCGAGGCGTACGCCTCGAGCCGATCGAACCAGGAGGGGTTCGTGAGTCGCGGGCATCGGGGCGTACGGATGCCACACATGATCACGGTCGTACGACAGAAGCTGCTCCATGACGCGTCACGTTATCCTGAACACTGTTCAGGTCGAACACCGACCTGAACAGTGTTCAGGTTATGGTGTTGCCATGATTGACGTATTGAAGATCGCCCGCGACCACGTCCTCAACAACGGGGAAGGTCTGCCCGAAGAACTCCTCGTGGAGGTCCTGCACCTTCCCGACAAGCGGGTGCCCGAGCTGTTGGCCCTGGCTCATGAGGTGCGGATGACGTGGTGCGGCCCGGAGGTCGAGGTGGAGGGCATCGTGTCCCTCAAGACCGGCGGGTGTCCCGAGGATTGCCACTTCTGCAGCCAGTCGGGGCAGTTCCAGTCGCCGGTTCGCGCTGTCTGGCTCAACATTCCCGAGCTGGTCGAGGCAGCGAAGGAGACGGCTAAGACCGGCGCGAGTGAGTTCTGCATCGTCGCCGCCGTCCGTGGCCCCGACCAGCGGCTCATGGACCAGGTACGTGCCGGGATCGAGGCGATTCATGCCGAGGTCGACATCAACATCGCCTGCTCGCGCGGCATGTTGACGCAGGCGCAGGTCGACGAGTTCGTCCAGATGGGTGTCCACCGTTACAACCACAACCTGGAAGCGGCGAAGTCGTACTTCCCGCAGGTCGTGACGACTCACTCGTATGAGGAGCGGTGGGACACCTGCTTGATGGTGCGGGAGGCCGGGATGGAGCTGTGCTGTGGAGGACTGGTCGGGATGGGGGAGAGCATCGAGCAGCGGGCCGAGCTCGCCGCCCAGCTGGCTGAGCTGCGGCCCCACGAGGTGCCGCTGAACTTCCTGAACCCCCGCCCTGGGACCCCGTTGGGTGATCAGCAGCTCATGAGCTCACAAGATGCGCTGCGGACCATTGCCGCGTTCCGTCTCGCGATGCCGCACACGATTCTGCGGTACGCCGGGGGGCGCGAGCTCACACTCGGTGACCTCGGGACGCGTGAGGGTCTGCTTGGCGGGGTCAACGCGGTGATCGTCGGCAACTACCTCACGACACTGGGCCGCGACCCGCATGAGGACATCGAGCTCCTGGCCGAGCTCGGCATGCCGATCAAGGAGCTGCAGAAGACGTTGTGAATGCGTTCTGTGGACACTGCGGCCAGCCGGCGGCCTCAGACTCACATGCGCCATGCGTCGAGCAGCTTCGCCTCGAGCCGCCGCGGTATTGCGGGCACTGCCGGCGCCGGATGGTCGTGCAGGTCGTCCCGACCGGATGGTCGGCGCGATGCGTCGAGCACGGCGACGCCCATTCGTCGAACGATCACCATCACTAAACAGTTTGCGAGGAATCATGCGAGCATTCGCAGTCACTAACGCCAACAGCGCCGAGTTCTCGGAGCTCGATCTACCTGGCCGCCGTCGAAGCCACCCCAGCCGCCGTCGCGCTTCACCTTCGAACCGCGAACCTTGCCCCGCCGGCGCCCTGGGTGGCGTCTGACGACGGCCTCGTCTGGGTCGTCCAGAGATCCGTCCTCGTCGACAGTGCCGCAAAGGACGAGTTGGACGGCCCATCTCCGTGGCCGTTGCTGGCGACGATCGGTCACGATCACCGCGACGGTGCGTGGCTACTCAACCTGGAGGATCAGAGCATCAATCTCAGCGGCGACCCGGTTGCGACATCCGACTTCGCGCGCTTCATCGCAGCGGAGATCGCCTGCAACCCGTGGTCCAAGCAGACCACGCTCGACCTCTTCGGGATTGCCGAAGAAGTGGCCGTCATGGGACCGGACCGAATCACAGTCCACACCGACGCGTCCGCTGCGTCCTCCGAAGCGGTCGCCGACGCTGTGCGAAACATCGATCGGCTCGCCGCATACGGCATCGGTACGACCACGGCTCGTGCTCGTCAGGACGATCCGGATCCGTGGCCCTCGCGGATACTGCTTCTCCACGGCCCGTCGCACACCGCGGAGTTGTCTGAGTTGTCTCAGCTCCGAAGACTGGTTGATGCGCACTCAGGACTGACTGGGACCGGCATCGTCGCCCTCGGGGCAGAGAGCGAGGCAGGCTTGGAAGTACACATCGATGAACGCCGGTGTCTAACGGTGCCCGAAGCTAACCTCAGTCTCACAGCGGTCGGACTCACCAGCGACGAGGCACACGGCTGTGCTGCTCTTCTGGCGCAAGCCGATCGAGCGGACGACGAAGCCGTCCCTGACCTCGAAGGCAAAGCTGCCTGGCGAGAGTTCGCTACGGGGACTGGAGGACTTCGCTTCAAGTACACCTCGGCAAGAGGCACGCCATCACTCGAGCAGTCGAGCTCCATGCTGACTGAGCGCGACGAGAAGTACGTCGCCGTCGCCGCCACCACATCCGACGACCTTGAGGCGCTTTCACCTCAGGTAGCCAAGTCAGTTCATGAGCAAATCATCACGGCCGATCCTGGGCTGGACGCCGATCTGGATGAGTGGGTTTCGGGCTCCGGGCAGCGACCGAGACTTTCGCTCCTTGGTCCGGTCCAAGCACGCACCAATGGGGTCGCAATCGAGAAGCGCAGGGTCTTCTACACAGAGCTCTTCGCGTACCTGGCAACCAGGCCATTTGGTGCGACGACAGATGAAGTGGCCGATGCATTCTCCATCAGCCCCGCGCGGGTGCGAGTCGACGTCAACAAGCTCAGGGACTGGCTGGGTAGTAACCCGACAACCGGGGGGAAGTACATCCCTGACGCACGCGAAGCTCCGTCTGCTCAGGCGCGTGGCGTTGGCGTGTACGAACTAGTCGAGGCGCTCGTTGACGTCGACTTGTTTCGCAGGCTTCGGCTCCGCGCAGAGGCCAGCGGGCGGGATGGAATTGCCGACCTTCGCCGTGCGCTCGAACTCGCAAAGGGGCGTCCCTTTCAGGGCTTGCGACCTGCCGGATGGGGATGGCTTCTTGAGGGAGACCGGCTCGACCAGCACATGACCTGTGCAATCGTCGACGTCGCCCACGTCGTCGTGACGGATGCGCTGCAGACCGGAGATCCTGATGCGGCCGTTTGGGCCGCCAATGTTGCGACCAAGGCAGCGCCGGACGACGAGATCGCGCGTCTCGATCTCGTTGCGGCGCTGCAGGCACAGGGGCACACAGGTGCAGCGGACAAGATGCTCCGCGACGAGGTATGCAACTGGGCGGTCGACGGAGATGCTCCGTCTGACTTACCCGATCGGAGTCAGGAAATCCTGGAGAATCGCGGGTGGCCGCGACGAGATGCCGTGTAGTTGCCGGTGTCCAGCGGAAGCACTCAATCCTTCGGGCTGAGGCTAGTGACGGGCATGCACCACATGCTTAGACGGTGCTAACACGCGCCTCGTCGGCGCACGACTCGCGGCATGACGGGCCGGTCTGACATTCGCAGGTGACGCGCCGCGCCGGCGCCAGGTGTCGCTACTGTCGTGGTTCGTGAATGGGTGCGGGTAGCGTTTCGGCATGGTCGACGTGACTCCGGTGTTGGTCGACTACCGCGAGCGTCAAAGTTCGATTCCACATGCTCTCATCGCTGCTGGCCTCGATGTGCAGCTGACCGATCTGCCAGTGGGCGACTACGTGCTCGGGCCCGGCCTGGCGGTCGAGCGCAAGGGTCCGAGCGACCTGGGAGCGTCGATCCGCGACGGACGTATCTTCGATCAGGCCGTCCGGTTGCAGTCGGCTTTCGCCCAAGCGGTACTCATGGTGGAGGGAGAGCCGCGCGGGATCGCCGAAGACGCTTGGCGTGGAGCAGTGTGCCGACTGGTTGAGGACGGGTTCACCGTGTTGCACAGCCTGGACGCCGAGGACAGTGCGGCATGGATCGTTCGGCTGGCCAAGCGTGCCCGCCGCGCCGAACCGACCACCCGCACTGATGGCCCGCGCCGTGCACCGCGCCACCCTTCCGCGCAGGCTGAAGCCATGCTGTCCGTCGTGCCGGGTATCAGCACGACTATGGCCCGCAGCCTTCTCGCCGCCTACGGCAGTCTCGCTGCGGTCGCTGCAGCCGCACCTGAGGGTCTGCGTCGCCACCTCGGCATCGGCCCGGTGCGTGCTGCCCGGCTCGCGCAAGCGCTGCACGGCGGGTATGTCGCACCCGTCGATCGTGAGCCGGAACCAGAGCGGGCCCCTCGCGGGGTGCGGCCGGCGCGCCGCTGGATCCTCAAGGGCCCGGCCCCGAGCGATGAACTGCAGTCGTTCGACCGTCGCGCCATCGCGCTGCGGGCATTGCAATCGGCCGTTGACGGCACCCAGCTGATTGACGGGTTGACCGGTGAGGTGTTCGCGGCAGCCGCTGACATGGGTCCCCGCTAGGCGACGATGGGGCGGAGGCCCCCAGCGCGGCATGGTCGCCACGGCGGGAAAAGAAACTGGCGGGCGCCGGGGTCGGTTCGGGCCCAACACGGCTCATAGGACCGGACAGCATCACGCAAGCATCGAACTGACTGGCGAGACGCCCCCTCTCTGCACGCTGCGCAAGCGAGCGAGAGTAGGAGCGAGAGGACGTTTCGCTCGTCATCCTATGTGTCCTACATCACATTCGCAAGATCTAGGCGTTCGCATCGGAAGGCGGTCTGTTCGAACGGGGACACCCGATCCAAGCTCGGCTCAGAGCGACCGCCCGGCACGGTCCACCTCGAGAAGCGATGGGAGATGGCCGATTTGCGTTTGATAATCGGATCTCGGTCCGTCCTAGAACGTGCCGATGACGCAGGAGCCTCGAAACGCTCGAAATGGAACTACCTGCGGCTGATTCAATCGCGTCATCATCGGTGGCGCTGTGGCCTCTGGTGGCGCTGCGACTCCTCCAACGATGAAGCTCGGCCTCGTCGTGGGGATCGTTCTGATGATCGGCAGCGCCGTCGTGAGGCCGTGCGAGGAGGCAAGTCGTAGGCCGTGCAATCCGCAGGCTGGGGGAGCGCGGGGTCGTTGTCTGTTCGGCCTACTCGGGTGCCTCATCAATCTCCTGAGGCGACAGGTCCGGTCGAGCACGAATGAACTTCACCACGTGTCGCCACCGGCCATATTCGATCGCGCAGTCGGCAGAGATTTCAACGACAAGCGTCGGCTCTACCCGTGTGAGAGCGACCTTGGCCTTGCCGTAGTGGCCTAGGCGCCCTTCGGAGATCTCGTCGGGCCATGGATGCTTATCGCCAGCAGGCGTCAGCAGTGGCGCGATGGTTGCTTGCTCGGGCGGTTTCAGGTCCGTTGTGCCCCCCACCACCTGCAGTTCACTGCCCTTGTAGAGCCCGAGCACGAGGCGGTCCGGGTGGTCGGCAGCGCCTGTGATGGCACCTACGACAACCTCTACGGTGTCGCGGATGCGAAGCTTGAGCCACTCGCGCTTACCCGAGGAGTACTTGGCACCTCGGCCCTTGATGACGACTCCCTCGATGCCCACGGGATTGGCAGCGTAGTCCGACAGCCATTGGATGGCTTCGGCTCTGCTGTCCGTCTGTGGAGTTAACTGGATGGGCGGAGGCACGTCGGTCATCAGCAGCTGTAACGCCTCTCGACGTTGCTGGAGCCGCCAAGTCCGAATGTCGGTCCCCTGGATGCATAGGACGTCGAAGCTCACGAAGGTCGCGGGGCGGCCGCGGGGCCGTCCCGAGGCGAGGCGCCGCTGCAGGGCAGCGAAGTCGAGTTTGTCGTCGCCCCACACGACCAGCTCACCATCCAGAACGGTTCCCGGGAGAAACGCGGCTTCTGCGGCCTCTGCGATGTCCGCGAAGGCAGTGGTCATGTCGTGCCCCCGGCGCGATTGAATCCTGCAGCCGCCCTCGGTGATGAACAGAAGCGCCCGATAGCGGTCGAACTTTGGTTCATAGACACAGCCGCCCGCAAGCGCCCCCGCCTCCGGTAGGGCGTGGACTGGTTTGGCGAGCATCGGTTGCTGCGGGAAGGTCAGCATTCAGGCAGGACTGTCAGCCCTTCACGTCCCGGGGATCGTTGCCGTAACTTTCGCGCTCGCCGACTGTGCCGTCCTGGTTGTGCACCAAGTGTTCAACCTTGCGGGCCTTCGCTTCTTCCTTGCCCGCCGCGACGGCACGCTCGCGGGTGTCGGAGGTGTGGAACGGCGCTTCCTCGCCTTCGATCCGGTTGTGCCATTCGGTCCCGTGGAAGTAGGTCTCGACATCGCCCTTGGGCACAATATGATTTTCTCTTCGGACGCGTTACCTCGGACGCGTTTATGCCTTTCCTCCTACCCAGAGCAACAGACCGCTAATCGTCAATACAGGGGGCCGGCTCGGGTGTGAATGCGGACGTCGTGACGCATCGCCCAGGGTGCCTGGCTCGTCCTGACTAGGCAATATGCGCCTTGCGAGCCGGATTGCGCACTTCCGCGTCCAAGCTCACTGCCGGCAGCGACACTTCATGCGTACCGGCCGCCGGGGATTGCTCCCGCCCAATAGGTGGGCCCGCAGCGAAGCGTGGGGGATGGGCGCTTGATCGGCATTCCGGTGTTCCCAGTAGCACCACCGTGGTTGCCGTCGTTGCTGTGCTCCATATCGCCGTCAGGCGCCTGAGCCACCAGCCACGAGGCACGAGCCCGACGGCCCCTGTCAACAGCTGTGGAACGTCAACAGCTGTGGAACGTGAAGCGCGTCCCTCACTGAGATTTCAGGTGATGTGCTTACGGAGTTCGTGGCGCTGGGACATGATGTCTTTGGCCACCTCGACGATGCGGATGTTCCCGTGCATGGAGAGTCGCCGCAGGTACTGGAAGGCTCCGTCTGAGTCGAGGTCATACACCGCCATCAGGATGCCTTGGGCTTGTCCAATGAGGTTGCGCGACTCTAAAGCGATCTGCAGGTTGTCTACTGTTTGTGAGGAAGCAATAGCCGCAGACGCCGCAGCCCCCAGGTACTGCATGACTTCAACGTCGCTGGTCGTGAAGTCGTTGAGGCTCTGGGAGTAGGCGTTGAGTGAGCCGAACGTGCGGTCACGAGTCTCCAGCCGGATGCTCACGACGCTGCGGTACCCCAGCTCGCTCAAGCGCGACCCCCAAGTAGACCAGCGCGGATCATTGGCTGCGTCGCCGGTCACGTAGACCGGGGTCTTGCTGCGAATCGCGTCCAGACACGGACCTTCGTCAAGTTCGGCTTGCAGCATGTGCGCTTTCTCGACGTTGTCGGAGGTGCCTACCGCTGAGTAGGCCTTGCCGCGCGCCTTCACCAGGATGATCCCGGAATCCGTCGCGGCGACCGCGACCCGCGCGTACTGGGCGACTCGCTCGTACGCCTCAACAGGAGTCAACGCAGGCACTTCCAAAGCCATTTCTGACATCAAGCGTCGGACATCCACGATGTGCTCCCAACGCGCGAGCCATGGCGGTCACAGGAAGGGCGTCACCGGAAATTCTCGCACATCCCGCCGCGTTGCGCCCTTGAGCGGCGCGGATCTGAATTCCTGTCACATGGGTAATTTGGAGTTACGGCCGGAAGGGTGCTCGAGCGCTGTTCATGTCGAGGGGGCTGGGTTCAACCAAGAGCCCTGCCCCTGATCCGCCGTGGCCGATTTCAGAGGCCGTCGTAAATTTTTGTCACGACTTCGATCGGAGCAGGCGACGATCCAGAACATCTGGCGTCAAGAGTGGCTTATCGGTTCGCCCTACTCACGGGCTTGATCATTGCAACTCGCTGCAGGCGCGCTGTGGGTCGTCGGGCGATTCTGGCAACGAGGGCGAGTTGATTCCAGCCCGCACGCCTACCTGAGCCCGTTGTCCGTTCGGCCGGTTGCCACCTCGACCAGAGCAGTGCCGCGGCAACGGCCAAGGGCTCGGCGTGCGCATCGACCCCGGCCTGAAGAGCTGCTGTGGGGCAAGGACGTCAGGAGGTCCCCGTGACTAGCCCGAACCTCGCCATTTCGAACATTGGCGGGTCGAAGTTGAGGTCTATTTCGGCATAATTGCGGGTGTCATGGACTGCGCGGGTGCCGGTCGGCCGAGGAAATAGCCGGACACGAACTCCACCCCGGCTTCGCGAATGATCTCGAGCTGTTGTGGGGTCTCGACGCCTTCTGCGACGACCTTCACGCCCATCGCACCCGCCAGGTGAACAATGAGGTCGACGGTGGCTCGTCCGAAGGGCGTGGTGAGCTTGGCGACGAAGGACTGGTCGATCTTTCAACAGCGAGATGGGCAGCACGGTCAGGCGCGCCAACGAGCTGTAGCCGGTGCCGAAGTCGTCGATCGCGACAGCGATGCCCCCCGCCTGCAGCAGCCTGAGCTGGTGCACCGCGACCGCCTCGTCAGCGAGCACCGACTCGGTGACCTCGAGCCCGATCCGGTGCGCCGGCAGCTTCTCACGAACCAGCAGGTCGAGCACCGAGTCGGCGTACCCGGGGATGAGCTCGCCGCCGGAGACGTTGACCCACACCGTGAAGCCCGGCACTCGATGCCACTGCACCGCCTGCCGGCAGGCGGTCTCGAGGACGTGACGCCCCAGGTGGCGGATCAGCCCGGACTCCTCGGCCAGGGGGATGAACACCTCCGGCGGGACCTCCCCCCGCTGGGGATGCGTCCACCGGGCGAGCGCCTCGACGCCGCTCAGGTGGTCGTCGTCCACGGCGAAGCTGGGCTGGTAGTGCAGGTCGAGGTCACCGTTGGCCACGGCCTCGCGCAGATCGGCCTCCAGGGCGACGCGGTCCAGCAGCCGTTGATGGCTCTCGGCGTCGAACCACGCCACGGTGTTGCCGCCCGCGTCCTTGGCGCGGTAGAGCGCCACGTCGGCGTCACGCAGCAACGTCTCGACGGTCGCTCCGGGGCTCCACGCTGCCAGCCCGATGCTCACCGTGGTGGCGAGGGTGCGGCCCTCGACACCGACCGGGTCCGCCACCATCGAACGCATGCGCTCGGCCACCGACGTCGCCTCGGCGGGGCTGGCATCTCGCAGGAGCACGACGAACTCGTCACCACCCTGGCGCGCCAGCACGTCACCGTCCCGGAGGTGGCGCGACAGCCGCTCGCCGACCTGGATAAGCAGGGCGTCCCCGACGGCGTGGCCCAACGAGTCGTTGACCAGCTTGAACGTGTCCAGGTCCAGGAACATCACGACGACCGGCGGCCCGCCCGCTTCAATCGAGACGTGTCCCAGCCGATGAAACTCTCTACGGTTCACCAGACCGGTCAACGAGTCGTGGGTTGCCTCGTAGGCCAGCTCCTCCCTGGCGTGCTCCGCTTCCTGACGCGCCTGCCTCTCGGCCACCAGCGACTGTTCCAGTTCCTCTTGGCGAGTGCGACGCTCGGTGACGTCCTGGAAGTAGATGACGATGCCTTCCACAGCAGGTTCCGCGCGGACCTCGAACCAGGCGTTGAGCGGCTCGGGATAGAACTCCTCGAACCGCTCGGCGACCTTGCCCTGCATGACGCGGCGGTAGACCTCGTCGAACCTCGTGCCGACGGTGTTGGGAAAGACGTCCCAGATGCTGCGGCCGAGGAGCGCGGCCGCCGTGCTGCCCAAGATGACATGGGCCTGGCGGTTGACGAACATGAACCGGTAGTCGTGGTCGAGCAGGAAGAAGCCGTCGCTGATCTCGTCCAGCATCGCGGCCAGCCGTCCTTCGACCGCGTGGCCACCTGTGAAGTCGACGATTACCCCCCGCGTGCTGACCACAGTCCCGTCCAGCTGCCGCTGTGTGTCGGTGCGGACGGCCCGCAGGTGCCGCACGGTGCCGTCACCGAGGACGATCCGGAATGCACCATCGGACGTGTTCTTCTCGGAGAGCGGCGCTATGCGTGCGAGGACCTTTGCCTTGTCATCGGGGTGGACCCGGCGAAGCCACGTGTCGAACGGCGCCTCGCCCGGGCGGTCCGCTGCGAACATCCCGGCCAGCCGCTCGTCCCACCACAGCTGACGGGTCGCAGGGCTCCAGGAGTAAACGCCGACATCGCCGTGCTCCATGGCCAGCCCTATGGAGCGATAGGGATGACATGGCGCGGGTGCTCCTGCACGAACCTGGTCCAAGGTATCAGCCGGTAGGGCACGGCGAGCGAAGTCCGGCCACGGCTGCGCCGGCCGGTGGCACGGCCACAATGGCTACCGCTGACAGAGGCCGCATTGCGCAAGCAACTTCGGACTCTCAGCTGCAACGACCCGGATCCTCACGCCTCGGCCTGCGCCGCTCCAGCAGAGCAATTGTGAGCGCGTCCAGAAGGGTTGCCGCTCATCCGCTTGGAGAGTTCCCTTGGCGGATCTGCCCCGGACGCAACGGCCAACGTGGACACCTTGGAGGCAGCCCGGTTGGAATCGTTGAGGGTCCGAACTGACACATGTGGACTCTGAGGCGGCGTCCTTGCCGTCACCCCAGTCAGCTCTGGGCCGTGCCAGCGCATGGCGCGGAAAACAAGCTAGCTCGTCCCTCATTACTGCTGGGCTGCATTCCTCATGCAATACCTGGAGTGGGCGGTATCAATGGCCTTGTTCCTTGTGTCTCCGCTCGCGTCCTGGCCGAAGCTCATCTGGAAGGTTGATCACCGGCTACTGGTGCGCGCTACCGAGGGCGACGCCTGTGCCCAGCTAGTGCGCTTCCTGGTCACTGACGGGAACTCGTGAGGAGATGAGCCAGCCGGCACCGAACACGATCATTCCCGCAGCCACGGGTTTACCGTTAACCCGGCAACTGATGTCCTGCGCGGATCCCAACATCCTGTCCCTCGCGCCACTCAGCGAAACCTTGACCCGGCCCATCCGGCTGCCGACGGACCTCCCTGGGCTGACCCCATTTGCCGTGGCGTCGAAGTTACGCCAGAGGTCCTTGCGCTTGGTCGCCATCTCGTTCTCGATCATTTTCAAGCCGTCATCCATAGGCCATTCTCCTTAACGATTGTTCGTTGTGGTGGATAGTTTCGGGTCGGACCTCTCGATCCGTTGCGGTCGAATTGCAGACTGCAACCACGGTGAGCGAACGGCGGAGGCGATCGGGGCCCCACTCCGGTCCCACGGCGTTGCCCAGCTGAGGTCAGCTCGTGCACGGGGCGCTGCGGCGTCTGGGTCAGGGACTGATGCCGTGCTCTCGCAGCACCGGAACGGGGTCGGCCGGGCCCGACCCAGGCGGCTCGACCTCCAGGTGCAGGTGCGGACCGGTGACATTGCCGGTGGCGCCGGTGTAGCCGATGGGCTGGCCGGGCTGCACCTGGTCGCCGGCCTCCACGTCGAAGCTGCTCTGGTGACAGTACGAGATCTTCGTGCCATCAGGCAGCGTGATGACGGTCCGGTTGCCGTACGACCCCTCGTACCCGGCGGAGGTGACGGTCCCGGCAGCCACCGACACGATTTCGGTTCCCGACGGTCCCGCGAAGTCCAGGCCCGTGTGGGCGCCGCTCGACCACATGCTGCTCTGCTGCCCAAACCGGGCGGTGAGCGTGTATCCCGCGACGGGCAGGACCCACTGCTTGCGTCGTTTCTCCTCCTGCTGCGCGCGAACCTTCTCCTCGCGCTCGCGCACCTGGGCTGTCGCCGTGATGTCACGGTCGACCTGCCGGAGCGTCTGCGCGCGCTGCGTGGCCAGCACGGCCGTCCGCCGCTCGAGCTTGGGGCGGTCAAAGTCGCGACTCACGTCCACTTCGGCGTCGACGGCCCGTGCCTGCGCACCCGTCGTTCGGGGCGATCCAGCCGGCTCGTAACCCAGGCTGGTCAGGTCGCCGTCCGCGCCGTTCGCCCCAGCCGATGCGAATGTCCCCACCCCTGCCGCCATCAACGCGACCATGCCGATCATTGCAGGAGAGATTCTGACCCTTGTGAGCAGACCGCTTGCACGATCGCGGCGCGCAACACGCGCCGCCGATCCGGTGGGTCTCTCCAACCGCCGCCTTCCTGCCCCCGACGGCATCGGACAGTCCCTGTGAGCTTTAGGCATAAACACCGACGCTAACCGCATCGGGCAAACTGACAGGTCCCGCCGGCAACGCTCAGAAACGGTCAGGGTCGGCCCGTAGCCTCGAGGTCATGCATCTCACCGCGACCATCCGGAGCCGACCCGGTCCCGGCGCCGTCCAGCTCGACGACGTCGACATGGACGTCATCACCGCGACGGCCGACGACTACGACACCGCCTACGCAGAGCTCGTCGCGCAGGCCGACCGACGCGGGTGGCGGCTGCTCTCCCTCAGGACGCACTAGCGCGACCCATCCACAGCGGTACGACGCAGGTGGGCTCGGGCCTACATGATGTTCGTGTCCATCTCGGAAGTGAAGTTAACTGGCATCCCGGGAACCGGTGGTGCCCGTCGCGGCTGGGTGATGATCCGCCAGCGCTCGGTCAACCCTGATGTCGGCTAGTGCTGCTGACGTCGCTTGAGGCTTTCATCGCCAAGCACGCTCCAGAGCGTGGTCAAACTCCTCCACGTCCTCGAGGTCTTGAGACCAAGTGCTTGGAGAGCCCGAGCGCGACACCTCGCCACCGATTCCGCCCGCCGGCGGTGAAAAGACGAGGCGCCCTGAGTGGGTCCGGGTGCAGCACCGGGATGGGCGAGTAGTCATTTGTGACTACTCGCCGTAACGTGACCCGCGGTCGACTGTGACGTTGAGCACGTCGACCGCCCGTCGGCATTGTTGCCGACCCAACAGGAGGGTCATCACTGGATGCTCATATTTTCGAAGAACAAGCGGCGCCTGACCGGCCTGGCTGCCGCGTTATCCAGTGCCGCGTTGGCAGCGACTGTCGGCGGTGTGCCTGCCGTCAGTGCCGCTGAGTCCGGCACGTCCCTGCGAGTGGCGACATGGGCACCTGCATCCAGCGCCGGCATCACTCCCGGTGTGCAGACCAATACCGCTGGCAGCGGTCAGTGCACCGCCAACTTCGTCTTCACCGACATCGAGGGCAACGTCTACGTCGGGCAGTCAGCCCATTGCGCGAGCACCGGTGAGGCGACCGACACTGACGGCTGCCTGGCGCAATCTCTGCCTCTCGGTACGCGCGTCACGTTCAATCGGAGCGGTTCGCTGCTCAGCGCTGGCGAGCAGGTCGGCGCAGGCACCCTCGTCTACAGCTCGTGGGTGACGATGCATCAGCGCGACGAGCAGGACGCCAACACCTGCGCCCACAACGACTTCGCGTTGGTGAAGGTCGATGCCGCCGACGCCAAGAACGTCAACCCGAGCATCCCCTTCTGGGGCGGTCCCACCGGCGTCAACCAGGCCGGCACTGCCGCGGCCGACCGGGTCTACAGCGTCGGCAACTCCGGCATCCGTCTCGGCGTCGAGCAGCTCTCGCCCAAGACCGGCTTCAGCCTCGGCACGGACAGCGGTGGCTGGAACCACCCGGTCTACACGCTGACCCCTGGCGTCCCCGGTGACTCTGGCTCGGCCTTCCTTGACGGTCAGGGTAAGGCCCTGGGCACGCTCTCGACGCTGGCGCTCGCACCGCTGCCTGCCTCCAACGGTGTCGGTGACCTGTTCCGCGAGCTTGCCTACGCGCAGACACACAGCGGTATCAGTGCCCTCAAGATCGCCGAGGGCACCGAACCGTTCGCCCCGATGCTTTAGCGGCACCACCACACCAAGGCACTCGCTCAGAGAAATATGACGACCCCGTTCGCACGCCGGACGGGGTCGTCATTCGTCTGCGAGTCCGTCGCACGACATGACACAGAACTCCGGCCGCCACCACGTGCGGGGTCGTCGGAGGCGGCGTGGCGTATTCGTTTGGTCTCGGCAGGCACTCGTCAGCGCGGTGCGCGGTCAAACGAGACACCTGCGGAAGCAGGATGCCCTGAGCGCTGCCTGGAAGTCCGCTGGGCATCGTATGCGCGATACCGCGCGGATCTCACCAGGGCTGGTGGATCTACGGTTCCGGACTCAGCAGATGTGAGGATCGGACGATCCGTTGATACCAACGCACGTCACCTAAGCGGGGGAATGACGCAGATCGAGGCGCCCTAACCCGGCGCCTCTAGGCTGGTGGCGTATGCCGACGCTGTCGCGGCGACGCGAAGGGCGTCGAGCGTCCGTCCAACGTCGGCGTGCGTCGTTGACCAGTTGCTCACCGAGATGCGCAACACCGCCCGCTCATGCCAGACCGAGCCGCTGCTCCACGCGGTGCCGTCGTCCAGCATCCGACGGACGACGTCGCGGGTGCGGGCGTCATCTCCGAAGGCGGCGCAAACCTGAGTGAACACCACGTCGTTAAGGACTTCGGCACCATCGATGTCAGCGATACCATCGGCGAAGGCCCGCGCATGATCGACCAGACCATCCACCAGCTCCGCTACCCCGGTGCGACCCAGCGACCGCAGCACTGCCCACACGGTGAACGCGCGGGCGCGGCGAGACAACTCGGGGACCTTCTCGAACGGATCGCCGGCGGCGTCTTGAATCAGATAGTCCCCGTGCATCGACATCGCAGCCCGCAGGACTGCAGGATCGCGCACGATCGCCAGCCCGCAGTCGTATGGCACGTTGAGCGTCTTGTGAGCATCGGTCGCCCAGGTGTCGGCGGCCTCGTAGCCGTCAACGAGGTGCCGGTGCGTTGGACTGGCGGCAGCGAAGAGGCCGAACGCGCCGTCCACATGCACCCAGGCCCCGTGTTCGTGGGCGGCGGCGATCCCCGCTTCGAAC
>JAOPWZ010000065.1 GCA_025965435.1 Aeromicrobium sp. | reverse complement strand
TCTTGCCCGAGCCGTTGGGCCCGATGATGCCCGAGATCTTGCCCGCCTCCAGCGACATCGACAATCCGTCGACCGCCTTGACCCCGCCGTAGTGGACCGCGACGTCGCGCACCTCCAGCACGGGTGGTGAGGTGACGTCAGTGCTCGTACTCATGATCCGACCCTTTCGTCGACGGCGACCGGCTCGGCCTCAGCGTCCGAATCGATCTCACCGGCCATCTGGCGCTCGACCCGCGCCAGCCGGGACCGTCGGCGCCTCGCCGCCACCCCGCGTCGTCCGTCGACGTACAGGCCGTGCAGGCCGCGCGGAAGGAAGATGCCCGCGAGGAGCACGATGAAGCCGTAGACCAGCTCCTGCCACTCCCCCACCAGCGTGAGTGCCTCCGGCAGCCAGGTGAACAGGAGGGCTCCGATGACGGCGCCCTTCCAGGACAGGGCGCCGCCCACGATGATCATCGTGAGCGCGAGGATGACGAGCCCAAACCCGACGTCCGCCGGTCCGATGGTCGTGCGCGCCAGGACGTTCATGGCGCCGGCCACGCCGCCGAGGAAGCCGCTCGCGACGAAGGCCAGCAGCCGGTACCGCCGCACGTTGATGCCCATCGACGCGGCGAGCTCGGGATCCTCGCGAACCGCGTCGACCCGGCGACCCGTGCGGCCGTGCTCGGTGATCGCGACACCTACGACGCAGGCAAGGACCACCACGACGATGATCGGCAGGGTGAGGTCCGTCAGCACACCGAACAGGCCGTTCGCCCCGCCGGTCCACTCGCCCCCGTTGACCGCGATCACGCCGACCGTCAGGTCGAAGGCCACCGTGGCCATGGCGAGGTAGAGCCCATTGAGGCGGTAGATGACCAGGCCGAGAGCCAGGCCCACCAGCGCCGCGACCACGCCGCTCAGCACCAGGGTGGGCAGAGCCGGGAAGTCCTGGCGGATGACCAGGTTGGCCGCGGCATAGGCGCCGATGCCGTACGAGCCCGCGCCGGCGAATGAGAAGACGCCCATCCGCAGCGGCACCTGGACGCTGAGCGCCAGCAGGATCCCCACGAAGGTGGCTTGGATGAGGACGATGTTGGCGTCGTAGAACGTGTTCATACCCGACGCACCTCCTGGCGGCCGAAGAGTCCTACCGGTCGAACGAGCAGCACCACGAAGATGAGACCGAAGGCGATCGCCTCGACCCACATCCCGCTGGTCTGCGTGAGGACGAAGGTCTCGGCGGCGGCCAGCATGAAGCAACCGGTCACGACCCCGAGCGTGCTGCCGAGACCGCCGAGGATGACGCATGCGAAGGCCTTCACCAGCAGGATGTCTCCGCTGTCCGGCGTCAAGGCACCGAGCTGGTACGTGAGCAGGACGCCCGCCAGACCGGCCAGGGCGCCCGCGAAGGCCATCGTCACCGTGGCGAGTCGTGCCCGGTTGATGCCCATCATCGAGGCGACCTCGGCGTCCACACCGATCGAGCGCAGGGCCAGCCCCTGGCGGGACCGGTTGAGCCACGTCCCGATCGCGACCGCGAGGACGCCTGCGCAGGCCAGCGTGATGATCTGGATGTTGGTGATCCGCAGGTCGGCCACCTCGAACACGTGGATGTCGAAGCTCGACCGCTCCAGGCCGAAGGCCTGGTTCTTGGTGATGTGCTCGGCGATGGCGAGCGGGATGATCCCCGCCCCGATGCCACCGATCAGGATCCGCACGTCGGCGGACCGCTCGCTCGTGGATCGCTTCAGGATCTGCTCGAACACCAGCACCTGCATGAGGACCGACATCGCCGATCCCACCAGCATCCCCAGCAGGGCGACCACGACGAAGGGCGCCTCGTAGCTCTTCAGGATCTGGTGGCAGATGAAGGCCGAGAACATGAAGATCGCGCCGTGCGCGAAGTTGAGGATGCCGATGCTCCCCCAGACGATGCTCATGCCCAGGGCGAACAGCAAGTAGATGGAGCCCAGCGTCAGTGCTCCGATGATTTCCTGCACGGTGGCCGTGTCTCCATTTCTTGGGAAGGTGGCGGCGGGTGTGGGCCGAGCCAGTCACTCTCGGCCCACACCCGTACCGGTGGGGGCGGTGCTATTCGGCGGCGTAGACGAAGTTCTCCTTGGTGCCGTCCCACTCGATGACGACGCCCGGGACCCGGAAGTCATTGCCCTCGAAGGTGCGGTCGGTGCCCATGGCGCCGGTGAAAGGCTTCTTCACGAGCTCCTGCATCGCGTCCTTGACCGCCTCACGGTCGGTCGAGTCAGCCGCCTTGATCGCACGCGCGACGAACCAGAGCGCGTCGTATCCCTCGGCCGCGTACGTCAGCGGAACCTCGCCGTACTCCTTCTGGAAGTCCTCGACGAACTTGGTGGATGCCGGGTCCGTGGTCTGGTGATCGAAGTCGACCGGCCAGGCCATACCCGCTCCCGCGGCACCGGCAGGCTTCAGGTTGCCGGCTCCGGCGGAGGAGTTGCCGATGACCGGCCCGTCGAATCCGGCCTCACGCAGCTGCTTCATGGCCGTCGCGTTGGCCGCGCCGATCTGCAGGAGGGCAACGACATCCGGGTTGGTCTTGAGGACCTTGGAGATCGGGGCCGAGAAGTCCTGCGTCGTCTGCTGCGTGGCGACCGTGGTGGTGATCGTCGCCCCGACCGCCTCGGCCGCGGCGGGAACGGCGTTCTCGCCCAGGTCCTTGATCGTGGGAACCCACGAGCCGTAGATGACGCCGATCTTGGTCGCTCTTTTGTCCTTCAGGTACTTCTCGATGATCGGGTAGTACGAGCCCTGCGGGGCCGTCAGCCGATAGGTGTAGTCACCCACCAGGACGCCCGGCGAGCCCGCCTGGATGTAAACGATCGGCATCCCCTGCTTCTCGGCGAGCGGCGACTGGGCCACGGCCTCGCCGCTCGCGATAGAGCCGAGGACAGCAGGCACGCTCTTGTTGGCGATCGCGCTGCTGAGGTCGCTCGCGGCCTGCTGCGGCGTCGACTTGGTGTCGAGCTTGTCGAGCTTGAGCTTCGTGCCACCCAGGAAGTCGGAGTCGTTGACCTCCTTCAGGGCGAGGTCGTAGCCCTTCTCAGCCGCGACGCCGGCAAAGCCCGAGGCGCCCGTGAGCGGGGTCGAGAGCGGGATCGTGATCTCCGCCGGCAGGGCCCCCTCGCTGTCGCCAGCGGAGTCCCCGCCCCCGCAGGCCGCGGTCATCAGCAGGGCGGAGACTGCCAACGCCACGACACCCGTGCGCGCAGCACTGTTCCGCGTACCCCGATTGAGCCAACTGTTCATGCTTAACTCCAACCCGTTCGATGAGTGTGATGTGGGTCATAGCGTGGCATAGTGAATCTAAATTCACAAGCCTTAGTGAACCTAAATTCACAACACCTACGCGCCGATTCCCGTCGTGCGGAAGCCGGGACAGCAACGGGTGTCATGGCACGTGGTTCGCGGACCCCGTGCCGAGACCTCGCCCCAGGCAGCCCGGCCGAAGCGTCAGTAGGAGCGCGGAAGGCGCAAGGAGTGGCTGGCGACGTAGTTGAGGATCATCTCGCGGCTGACGGGAGCGATCTTGAGCAGACGGGCGATGCCATACAGGTGCGCGAGGCCGTACTCGCTCGCCAGCCCGTTGCCGCCGTGGGTCTGGATCGCCGCGTCCAAGGCCTTCAGCCCCGCTTCGGCGGCCGCGTACTTGGCCATGTTGGACGCCTCTCCCGCCGGCCGGCCCTGGTCGTGCAGCCAAGCGGCCTTGGACGTCATGAGTCGAGCCAGCTCGACGTCGACCGCTGCGGCTGCCAGCGGGTGGGACACACCCTGGTGCGATCCGATCGGGACACCCCACACCTTGCGCTCGTTCGCGTAGCGAGCGGCTTTGGCCAACGCGTAGCGCCCGATGCCGTTCTCGATCGCCGCGCCCGTGATGCGCTCGGGGTTCAGACCGCGGAACACGATCTCCATGCCACGCCCGACCTCGCCGACACGGCGCGAGTCCGGCACCCGGACGTCGTCGAACATGACGGTGAACTGCTTCTCGGGGGCGCGCATCTCAACGGGGATCAGCGACTTCTCGAGCCCGGGAGCATCGGTGTCAACCACGAAGAGCGTCATCTGGCCTCGACCCGAGTCGTCCGCACCGGTCCTGGCGACCACCAAGAGCCACGACGCCTCATCGACCCCGGAGATGTAGTACTTGGCGCCCTTGATGAGCCAGTCGGCGCCGTCGCGGCGCGCAGTGGTGCTGAGCCGGTGCGAGTTGGAGCCGGCCTCCGGCTCCGTGATCGCGAAGACCATCTTGTCCGTCCCCGCTGCCATCGCGGGAAGCCACTGCTGCTTCTGCTCCTGCGTGCCGAACTCCTTGAGGACCTCGCCCGAGATCGCGGCCGAGACCAGCAACAGGAGCAGGGGCGTGCCGGCGGCTGCCGTCTCCTCCACCACGATCGCCAGCTCGGCGATGCCGGCGCCACCACCGCCGAACTCCTCAGGGAGATTCACCCCGAGGAAACCGGAGTCGCCGAGGGCTCGCCACAGCTCGTGCGTGCGCCCGTCCTCGGCGATGACCCGGCGGAAGTACGGGTCGCCGAACGACTCGCAGACCTTGGCGACCGTCGCGCGGAGGTCGGCGTGCTCGGATGATTCCTCGAAGTTCATGAATGTCCTCGTGATGGTGGGGGCTGCCGGTGGTTACGCGTACTGCTCGCGCAGCTTGTACTTCATGACCTTGCCGCCGACGGTCTCGGGCAAGGCGTCGACGAACACGACGCTCTTGGGGGTCTCGAACCCCGCGAGCCGCTCGCGGGCGAAGGCGATGAGGTCGGCCGCACTGACCGATTCGGGCTCGTGCAGCACCACGATCGCGGTGACCTCCTCGCCCCACTTCTCGTGGGCGACGCCGATGACCGCTGCCTTGACGACCTTCGGGTGCAGGGCGAGCACCGACTCCACTCGAATGGTCGACACGTTCTCGCCACCGCTCTTCACGATGTCCTTGAACCTGTCGACCATGACCCGGAGACCGCGCTCGTCGTACACGCAGCTGTCGCCGGAATGGAACCAGCCGTCGCGGAAGGCGAGTCGGGTCGCCTCCTCGTCCCGGTAGTAGCCGGACGTCATGACCGGCGAGCGGTAGACGGCCTCGCCCGGCACGCCGGGCTGACCCTCGAGCGACTTGCCCTCGGTGTCGACGATCCGCGACGCCAGCATGGGGCTCGGCACGCCGACGTAGTTCTGCTGAGGCGAGGTGGCGCGGTACAGCTCGTCCCACTGGCCCGGCCAGAAGCGGTGGCACGAGATCGACTCGGTCTGGCCGAAGATCTCGACCAGCGCCAGTCGCGGCGCGCGCGCCCGCAACCCGTCCAGCACGAACGGCGGCACGGCTGCCCAGCCGAACACGCCGACGGTCAACGACGACAGGTCCCGGTCGTCGCGGTCCGACGCCTCGAGCAGCGCCTGCAGCATCGCCGGCGAGCCCGACCACAACGCCGTGACCCGCTCCCGCTCGATCGCCGTCGCGATCGCGGCCGGATCCGGACGACGTCCCAGCACCATCGTGCCGCCCGTCGAGAAGACGCCGATCGCGAAGATCGTGTGCCCGACGTGATACATCATCGGCAGGAACGCCGCCAGGCGCAGATCGGTCTCGTAGTCGAGCCCCCGCGTCAGGGTCAGCGCGAAGCCGTGCGCTGCGAACATCGTGCTCGTGTGCGAGAGCATGACGCCCTTGGGCATGGCCGTGGTGCCGGAGGTGAACAGGATCTCCCAGATGTCGTCGCCGTGGATCACGACCTCCGGCTCGGTCGTCGCGCAACCGTCGACGAAGTCGGCGAACCCGACGCTGCCCTCGATCGTCGTGCCACCGATGGCAATTGTCACGTCGACGGGCAGGCCCGCCGCGGCAAAGGCCTGGGCCACCCCGGGCCACAGCTCGTCGTCGACAACGGCGAAACGCGGCTGCACCTGCTCGATGAGGTAGGCGACCACGTCCTCGGCCATCGCCGGGTTGATTGGAGCGACGACCATCCCGGCGCGGCAGGCACCGAGCTTGAAGACGTAGGCCTCGACGGAGTTCTCGCACACCATGACGACCCGGTCACTGCGCTGCAGGCCCGAGGAGATGAGTCCGTTCGCCACCTGGTTGATCAAGTCGTCGAGCTGTCGATAGGTCAGCGCCCCGAAGCGGGGCTCGGTGAACGCACCGGCCCAACCTTGGATGGCCACGCGGTCCGGCGTGCTCCAGGTGACGCGTTCCACGGTGTCGCTGACGCAGACACGGTCCCAACGGTTGTCAGCACGGCGGTCGGTCAGGCTCGTGACGTCGATGGCCATGGGATCTCCTCAGGTGAAGGCGGCACCGCGGACCCGAACGGTCCGTGGCCGTCGCCGCCGTGCAGTGGGGACAGACTAGTAAATATCAATTCACTAATCAAGGGTTTGATGTGTCTTGCGTCACCCATGTCCTGGATAGTGCCCTAATGCAGGCTCAGTCGACGGCGCCCGGCACCAGGACGACCTTCCCGACCGACGCCCGGCTGACCACAAAGGCGAGCGCCTCCGCAGCACGGTCGAAGGGATAGGTGGCCGACACGTGGGGGCGCAGCGAGCCCGCCTCGAGCAGCGCGAGGAGCTCGGCCATCTCCACGGCGCTCGCGGCTGGACGCGCGTCGAGCCACGGCCCCCAGTGGACGCCGATGATCGAGGTGAGCTTGAGCAGCGGGAGGTTGAGCGCGATGCTCGGGATCGATCCCGAGGCGAACCCGACGACGAGGTATCGCCCATCGATCGCGAGGCTGCGCACCAGGGGTTCGGTGTGGGCGCCACCCACGGGATCGATCACCACGTCGACGCCACGGGGGCCGAGGAGGCGCTCCAACGACGACCTCAGGTCGCCGTCCGTCGGATCCACGACCTCGTGCGCGCCGTGCTCGAGGCAGGCCGCCCGCTTGTCGGGCGTGGATGCCACCGCGACGACCTTCGCCCCCATCGCCACACCCAGCTCCACCGCGGCGAGCCCCACCCCACCGCCGGCCCCCAGGACGACCAGGGTCTCCCCCGCCGTCAGACGTC
>JAOPWZ010000100.1 GCA_025965435.1 Aeromicrobium sp. | reverse complement strand
ACGACTCCGCCCTCGAGGAGGCGCACCACGCGGCGGCGCGCACCGCCCGGTGACATCCCGAGCAGGCGTCCGATCTCGGCGTAGGAGCAGCGCCCGTCCTCCTGCAGCAGCCGCAGGATCTTCGCGTCGGTCGCGTCGATGGTGACCGTCACCTCGCCGACCGGTGCGGCGACGTCGCGCACCAGCTCGACGTAGGTGAGCGTGTCGACCGAGGTGACCTGCTCGAGCGCGCGCAGCTCGTTGATCAGGTCGGCGATCGCGGCTGCGTCTGCCATCCGGAGCTCGAGCACGACGGGGCGCGGTCCCGTGACGATGGACACGAACGGCACGTCGAAACGTCTCGAGATGGCAGCGGCGACCTCGGCAGCGGCTCCGTCGACGGTGAGCGACACGTACGCGAGGGCATGCATGCCGGCCACGTGCGGATGGATGACGCCCTTCACCGTGATCTGCCCGTGGGCGATCAAGTGCTCGACCCGCACCGCCGTGGCTGATCGGGACAGCCCGACCCGGGCCGCGATCTCACGGTGCGTCAGCCGGCCGTCGGCCTCCAGCAGCTCCGCGATTGCCTCGTCGATCTCGTCCATCGGTCCTCGTCATCCAGAATTTACGGCGGAATATGTAGCGGTAGGTGCAGGCCGACGGGCACGGATCGTATGCAGATTCGACCCGTTTGCAGCCAGCGTGTCGCGCGACACAAGCATATCGTCACCACGGGCCCGTCGTTCCAGGATGAAGTGCTTGTCAGGGGGTGAGTTCGCGCCTACGGTGTCGCAGACGTTGCCCCTAGCTTCAAGGACACCCATGAGCGAGACACCCGTCGGACCTGTCGATGCGAGCCTGGTGCCGCGGTATGCCGGCATCGCCACCTTTGCCAGGCTGCCCCGCCTCGAAGACGTCTCCGCGGCCGACATCGCCGTCGTCGGTGTTCCGTTCGACAGCGGCGTGAGCTATCGGCCCGGCGCCCGGTTCGGGCCGGCGCACGTGCGGGAGTCGTCACGCCTGCTGCGACCGTACAACCCCGTTCAGGACATCTCGCCGTTTGCCGAGCGCCAGGTTGTCGACGCCGGCGACATCGCCGCGAACCCGTTCAACATCGAGGAGGCCGTCGGCCAGATCGAGGCCGCAGCGCGCGAGCTGTCCGCATCCGGTACCCGGCTCCTGACGATCGGTGGCGACCACACGATCGCGTTGCCCCTGTTGCGCGTCGTCGCCGAGAGGCACGGCCCCGTCGCCGTGGTGCACTTCGACGCGCACCTTGACACGTGGGACACCTACTTCGGTGCGCCCGTCACCCACGGCACGCCGTTCCGCCGCGCGTCCGAGGAGGGGCTGATCGACACGACCGCGAGCATGCACATCGGCACCCGCGGCCCGCTCTACAGCAGCGACGACCTGCGGGACGACGAGCGGCTCGGTTTCGCCGTCGTCGCCTCGCACGAGATCGAGGACGAGGGAGTGCACGGAACCGTCGCGCGCATCCAGAAGCGCATCGGCGACCGGCCTGTGTACCTCTCGATCGACATCGACGTGCTGGATCCTGCGCATGCACCCGGCACCGGAACCCCCGAGGCAGGAGGGCTCACCAGCCGTGAGCTGCTCGGCATCATCCGTTCGTTCAAGGCGATGAACATCGTGGGCGCGGACGTCGTGGAGGTCAGCCCCGCCTACGACCACGCCCAGATCACGGGCATCGCCGCCGCGCACGTCGCGTACGAGCTGATCAGCGCGATGGCTGCCGGCGACGACAGCAAGATCGCCCGATGACGCTCACCGAGCAGACCGTTCTCGAAGCGGCTGACGGTCTCGTCGCCGCGTTCGCCGCGACCGACGCGGTTGCGTACTTCGCCGCCTTCGCGCCCGATGCGACTTTCGTGTTCCACCCCGAAGCCGCCCGCCTGGAGGACCGCGCCGAGTACGAGCGTCTCTGGGCCGGCTGGGTCGCCGACGGGTGGCGCGTCGAGTCGTGCGCGAGCACCGAGCGTCGGGTCCAGATCTTGGGGGACACCGCCGTCTTCAGCCACAGCGTCCGCACCGTCACGTCGGTTCTCGGCGTCAGGGACGAGACGCACGAGCGCGAGACGATCGTCTTCGCGCTGGCGCCGTCCGGGTCGATCGTCGCCGTCCACGAACACCTCTCCGCAGCACCCGAAGCCTGAGAAAGGTCCACCATGTCGTCCTCCGTCTCCGTCGACCCACCGGTAACACCGCCTCGCGCCACCCAGGTCGAGGTGCACGGCGTCGAGCCGATCCCGGACCCTGAACGCTCGGCCACCTCTCTCGACCTCTTCCGCCTCATCTTCGGCGGCGCCAACACCTTCGCGACCGTCGTGCTCGGGTCGTTCCCGATCTTGTTCGGACTGTCGTTCCGTGATGCCCTGTTCGCGACGATCGCCGGATTGGTCGTCGGTGCGCTCGTCCTCGCACCGATGGCCGTGTTCGGGCCCCGCACCGGCACCAACAATGCTGTCTCGTCGTCAGCGCACCTCGGCGTCCACGGACGCATCGTGGGCTCGTTCCTGTCGCTGCTGACCGCGTTCGCCTTCTTCTCGATCTCGGTGTGGAGCTCCGGCGACGTGCTCGTCGGAGGCGCCAACCGAGCCGTCGGCCTGCCCGAGAACAACGTCACGCTCGGCCTCGCGTACGCCGTCTTCGGGATCCTGATCCTGATCGTGTGCATCTACGGATTCCGCTTCATGCTCCTCGTGAACAAGGTCGCCGTCATCGCCGCATCGGCTCTCTTCGTGCTCGGCATCGTCGCCTTCGCCGGAAGCTTCGACCCCTCGTACGCCGGCGTCTTCGGCAGCGGGGCCGATGCCGCCACGCAGGCGCTCTACTGGCCGTCGTTCGTGGGCGCGGCACTCATCGTGATGTCGAACCCGATCTCGTTCGGCGCGTTCCTCGGCGACTGGTCGCGCTACATCCCGCGCTCGACCCCCAACCGCCACGTCATGCTCGCGGCGTTCGCGGCCCAGATCGCGACGCTCGTGCCCTTCTTGTTCGGACTGGTCACGGCGACGGTCGTGGCCACGGAGGCTCCGGCGTTCATGGCGGACTCCAACTACATCGGAGGTCTGCTGGAGGTCTCTCCCGGCTGGTACTTCCTGCCGGTGTGCCTGATCGCCCTCATCGGCGGCATGTCGACCGGCACGACCGCGCTGTACGGCACCGGGCTCGACTTCTCGAGCGTGTTCCCGCGCTTCAACCGGGTGCAGGCCACGATCCTCATCGGTGTGGTCGCGATCGCGTTCATCTTCATCGGCCGGTTCGTCTTCGACGTCGTGCAGAGCATCTCGACCTTCGCCATCCTCATCGTCACGTGCACGGCGCCCTGGATGATCGTCATGATGATCGGCTACGTCGTGCGTCGCGGCTGGTACGACTCGGACTCGCTCCAGGTGTTCAACCGGCGTCAGCACGGTGGTCGCTACTGGTTCTCGCGCGGTGCCAACTGGCGGGCGCTCGTCAGCTGGCTGTCCGCGGCGACGCTCGGCATCCTGTTCGTCAACGTGCCTGGACAGTTCGTCGGTCCGCTCGGAGACCTGGCCAACGGCGTCGACCTGAGCATTCCGCTCGCGCTCGGTGTCGCTGCGCTGCTCTACCCGGCTCTGCTGTTCGCATTCCCCGAGCCGCGCGAGGCGTACGGTCCCGAAGGCGCTCGCTTCGTGCCCACCAAGGACAGCGCACCGACGCCCATCGTCACCGACTGAGGTCAGTCGCGGAGCTCGAGCAGCTCCACCACGGATGTCACGCGGGCGCGCGCGTCTGCGGCGAGGCCCTGGAGCGGCAGCGGAAGGCACGAGGATCTCGCGAGCCCCAGGTGCTCGGCGATGGCGGCCGTGACGCGCAGGCTTCCGTGCTCGGCGAACAAGTCCCACAGCGGCTGCAACCGGGTCGAGGCTGCCCGGCCGGCGTCGGCGCCCTCTTCGGCAGCCTCAACCAGGGAGCGCGCCAGCTGCGGCAACGTGCCGCCGAGCACCGAGTACCAGAGGTCGCAGCCGGCGCTGAGGCCGGCGGCTGCGTGCTGGTCTCCCGACACCCCGATGGCGACATCTGCAGGCAGGATGGACCGGAGCTGTTGCACCCGTGCGGCAGATGCGACGTGGCCACCGGGAACGCCGGGGATCTTGATCGACGCGAGGTTCGTCAGTGCTGCGATCGACCGGTACAGGTCGTCGGTGAAGGAGAAGTGAGTCGTGCCGGGGTTGTCGTACAGCACGAGGGGCACCGACACGTGGTCGTCGACCGTCTCGAACAGCCGGTAGACGTCGTCGGCGGTCGGTTGCTGGTAGGACACCGGGGCCAGCAACAGGCCCGCTGCGCCGGCGGCCTGGGCGTCATCAGCCAGCTCCAGGACGTGGCGTGTCCGAGTGGCCCCGATGCCCACCAGCACCGGAGTTCTGCCCGCGGTGCGCACCGCGAGCCGCGCGACGCGGCGACGCTCGGAACGGTCCAGGTAGGCGTACGAGCCCGTGGACCCGAGCGCGGTGATGGAGTCCACCTCTGCTGTGACGAGGCGTTCGACCAGGTGGACGAACGCCGACTCGTCGACGTCGTCATCGGCGAACGGTGTCAGGGGGAAGGCGCTGAGTCCGGTGAACATGGTGCCTCTCGGTCAGCGCGGAGCGGGCCCGCGTCGAGGCGTGCGAAGGGGGCTGCCGGCTCTCGGTGCGTGATGCCTAGGGTAGTCCCATGACGTGCCAGGCGGTTCCGCAGCTCGGGGCGGGACCGACGACATGAGCGGATCGCTCCTGGTCGCCGGAACGACCTCGGATGCCGGCAAGAGCATCGTCACGACCGGGCTGTGTCGAGCCTTCGCCCGTCGCGGTGTGAAGGTTGCGCCGTTCAAGGCCCAGAACATGTCGAACAACTCGATGGTGTGCGCGTCGCCCGGTGGACCCGCCGCCGAGATCGGCCGCGCGCAGTGGATCCAGGCGCTCGCGGCGAAGGTCGCTCCCGAACCGGCCATGAACCCCGTCCTCCTCAAGCCGGGCGGCGACCGGCGTAGTCACGTCGTCGTCATGGGACAGCCCGCAGGAGAGATCTCGTCGGCGGAGTTCATCGGCGGACGGACGCACCTGGCCGAAGCGGCGCACGCGGCGTACGACGATCTCGCGTCGCGATTCGAGCTGGTCGTGGCCGAGGGCGCAGGCAGCCCGACCGAGATCAACCTCCGGGCGGGCGACTACGTCAACATGGGGCTCGCCCAGCACGCGGACATCCCGACGATCGTGGTCGGCGACATCGATCGCGGCGGCGTCTTCGCGGCGCTGTACGGCACGGTCGCGTTGCTGTCGCCCGATGATCAGCGGCTCGTCGCCGGCTTCGTCGTGAACAAGTTCCGCGGCGACGAACGGCTGCTCGAGCCTGCCCTGCGTCAGATCGAGGAGCTGACCGGCCGCCGGATCTTCGGCGTGCTGCCGTGGAGACCGGACCTCTGGCTCGACTCCGAGGACGCCCTCGACCTCGGCGGCCGGCGGTCGACCGATCGCGATGCGGCGCTCAAGGTCGCCGTCGTCCGGCTGCCGCGCATCAGCAACTTCACCGATGTCGACGCGCTCGGGATCGAGCACGGTGTCGACGTCGTGTTCGCGAGCGATGCGCGGGCGATCGACGATGCCGATCTCGTCGTGCTGCCCGGCACGCGTGCCACGATTGCCGACCTGGCCTGGCTGCGGGCGCGGGGGATCGATCGCGCGATCCTCGACCACGCCGCTGCCGGACGTCCGGTGCTCGGCATCTGCGGCGGCTTCCAGATGCTCGGCCGCCGGGTCGACGACCCCGAGGGCGTCGAGGGAGAAGCCGGCGCCTCGGTCGAGGGTCTCGGCCTGCTGGACGTCACGACGACGTTCGCCGCCGACAAGGTGTTGAGGCTGCCGACCGGAACCGCGCTGGGCGCCGCGGCGAACGGCTACGAGATCCACCACGGCCGCATCAGCCGCGGCGTCGCGGAGGAGTTCCTCGGCGGTGCGCGATCGGGCAACGTCTTCGGCACGATGTGGCACGGGAGCCTGGAGAGCGACTCCTTCCGGCCCGCGTTCCTGTCCGAGGTCGCCGCCCTGGCCGGCCGTGACCATGCGCCCTCCGGCGTGAGCTTCGCGAGCCGGCGCGAGGCCCGGCTGGATCTGCTCGGCGACATGGTGGAGCAGTTCCTCGATGTCGACGCCCTGCTGGACATCGCGCTCACGGGCGTCCCCGATCTGCGGGTCCTCCCGCCCGGCGCATGACGCTGCTGCTGCTCGGTGGAACGGCCGAGGCACGCGAGCTCGCCGTCCTGCTGCAGGACGCCGGCGTCCGCTTCGTGTCGTCGTTGGCTGGACGGGTCTCGCAGCCGCGGCTGCCGGTGGGCGCGGTGCAGATCGGCGGCTTCGGCGGCGTGGCCGGTCTGCGGTCGTACCTCCACGAGATGCGCGTCTCGGCGGTCGTCGATGCGACGCATCCGTTCGCGGACGGCATGAGCGCGAACGCCCTCGCCGCGTGCACGGCGGACGGCGTTCCGCTGCTTCGGCTGGAGCGCCCGGGCTGGTCGAACGCACCGGGCGCCGAGCGCTGGCACTGGGTGGACAACCATGACGAGGCCGCAGCGCTGACCGCGACCCTGGGCCGGCGCCCGTTCCTGACGGTCGGGCGGCAGTCGCTCGGCCGGTTCGTGGGACCGCTCGCGCACACGTCGGCACTCGTCCGCGTCGTCGAGGAACCCGCGATGACGCTGCCGCCGACGTGGACGCTGCTGATGAGTCGCGGGCCGCACCCGCTCGACGACGAGCGCGGGCTGATGGCCGATGTCGACGTGCTCGTGACCAAGGACTCCGGCGGCTCGTACACCTGGGCCAAGATGCAGGTCGCCGGCGAGCGTGACATCCCGGTCGTCATCGTGCGTCGCTCGGTGGTCCCGTCCGCGCTCGAGGTCGTGGCCGATCCGGTCGCCGCGGCCGCGTGGGTCGCCGCCATCGGGCAGCCCTGAGTCAGCTCCTCCGGCGCCACGCGATCGCCGCGCTGACCACCAGCGCTCCGAGGCCCACGGCATCCGCGAGCCGCACCGCGCGGGCGATGTCCGTCGCCTGGGCACTCGGCCCGTCGCCGAGCGTCGGCCGGTGCTCGATGCGCTCGCCGTACGTGTTGGTGCCGCCCAGCTGAACACCGAGCGCGCCGGCGAAGGACGCCTCGACCGGGCCCGCGTTGGGGCTCGGGTGCCGGCGCCCGTCGCGTCTCCAGGTCGACAGCGCGGCCGTGCGGCTGCCGTCGACGAGGGGGGCGCACAGCACCGCGAGCGTCGCGGAGAGACGGGACGGCGCGAGGTTGAGGACGTCGTCGAGCCGCGCAGACGCCCAGCCGAAGTGCAGGTAGCGCGCACTCCGGTGGCCGACCATGGCGTCCAGGGTGTTGACGGCGCGGTAGGCGACGAGGCCACCCACGCCTCCGGCCGCCCCCGCGAGCAGGGGTGCCACGACCGCGTCCGACGTGTTCTCGGCGACCGACTCGACCGTGGCCCGCGAGATCTCCATCGGGCCGAGACCGGATGGGTCGCGACCGACGAGGTGGGTCAGCTGCTCGCGGGCCGCCGGGAGGTCGGCGTCGTCGAGCCAGGCGTGCACCCGCTCGGCCTCGCGGGACAGCGATCGTCCACCGAGCACGGCCCAGGTCGTCGCCGCCGTGAGCAGGGTGTGTGCGACCGGACTGCGCTGCGTCAGCCGGTCGGCCAGCATCCCGATCACCGCCGTGCCACCGACGAGACCGGCGGTGTACGCCGAGCCGGTCAGCCGGTCGTCGCGGTACAAGCGCAGCTCGACGAGCCGCGCAACGGACCCGAAGCCCGCAACCGGGTGGTGGCGGGCCGGGTCGCCGAGCACGCGGTCGGCGGCGAATCCGACGACGAGGCCCGCGGCACGTGTGCGCATTCAGCCCTCCTGAGGCGGGTGGTGTCTCGTCGCTAGGGTGTGCATGAGACGAAGAGGTGCGATGAAGGTTCTGGTGACGGGCGGCGTCCGCTCGGGCAAGTCGTCCCATGCCGAGGCACTGCTGCAGACCGGGGCGAAGGTCACGTACATCGCGCCGGGACCCGCGGCGGACCTCGATCCCGAGTGGGCGGCCCGGGTCGCGGCCCACCGCCTGCGCAGGCCTGCGCACTGGACGACGGTGGAGTCCTCCGACCTGGCGACCTCGGTCCGCTCGGCGGACGGGGCCGTGCTGATCGACTGTCTCGGCACGTGGCTGACCTCCACGATCGATGAGCTGGATGGATGGGACGCTGCGGGTGATGACTGGCAGCAGGAGCTGTTCGGCCGGCTCGACGAGGCGCTCGTGTCGATCGCGGAGCATCCGGCCCCGGTCGTCGTGGTGACCAACGAGGTCGGCATGAGCGTCGTTCCCGAGCATCGGTCGGGGCGGGTCTTCCGTGATCTGCTCGGCACGATCAACCAGCGGGTCGCCGCGACGTGCGACGACGTCCTGCTGGTCGTGGCCGGGCGCGTGCTCAAGCTCTGAGCGACGCGCCCGGCGCACCGGGTTACAGGCTGGCCGCGAGGTCCTTGCGGGCGACGGTCATCGTCTCGCGCTCGTACAGCCGGCCGATCAGGCCGACCAGGATGATCCCGATGCCGGCCCACAGCGTCGCGTTGGTCAGCAACGAGGCCAGGCGGAAAAGCCAGAGCGTGTCGGCCGGGAAGTCGCCCAGCTCGTTGACGGTCGGCATCGCCAGGGCCGTCACGACCACGACGAGCAGGAACCCGCCCGCCGCGGCCAGCACCGTGCGGTAGGTGCCGATGCGGTCGAGCAGGCGGTGCGCGACCACGACCGCTGCGACGGCGGCGAGGATTGCGATGCCCTGCACCACGAAGTAGTAGAGCGTCCGGTCGCCGATGGTGTCGCCGTTGCCGACGGCCGGGGGCGTCGACGGGTACTTCAGGAACGGCACGAGGCTGAACGAGACGTAGCCGACGACGGCGACGAGGGCGGTCGACTGGCTCGGCCGCAGCCGGCCGATGCGTCCGACGGCGAAGGCCGAGGCGAGGCCGATGACCCCACCCAGAGCCGTGCCCACGGTGAGGATGCCGGTGGCGAGCCCGAAGGTCGACTGGTGGTCGCGCGACACCTCGGTGCCGGCGTCATCTGCGTGGGAGTGGGAGTGGTGATCGTGTCCGTCGGCCTCGTCGGGTGCCGCGGCCTGCTCGACCGCGATGGCGGCGTCGACCTGCGGCTCACCCACCGAGTAGGCGATGCCGAAGGAGAAGAGAGAGGCGATGAAGCCCGCGATGAGTCCGCGGACGAGGAAGTTGCGAGGGGTCATGAGGGTCCGTCCAGGTCTGGAGGGCGCTGCCGGGCAGCGCGAGGAGGCCGACCGCCGTGAGGGCTGGTCGGCTGGGGGAGTGATCCGGGACGGGATCAGTGGCAGGGGAAGCCCAGCAGGTGGCGTCCGTCGTGGACCCACTCGTGGATGGCGTTGCCCGAGGGGATCGACACCGCGCCCTGGTCGGCGCTGATGAAGAACAGCACGATGGCGGCGATGAGGAACACGAACCCGGCCCAGGGGGCGAGCTCGGCGACGGGGATCGGGGGGATCTCGACGTCAGGGATGGCGACAGCGGTCTGCGACATGGGGTACTCCTTGTGGGATGAATGCGTCCCGTAAATGGATGTGACCACCGCTCCGTCGGGTCTGGCTCCGCCGCGAAGGCGTCACAGTAGCGCTACTGCGCCGGATTCTCACCGGCTTCCTCAGGAGTGGTCCGCCCATCCTAGGGATGGCGCGGCCAGCAGGTCAACGAGGGGGCAGGACGTTGCTGACCCGACGGGTCGACGGGTCGACGCTCGTGATCGATCCGTTGGCGGCCGGCTCGGGTCGCTGGCCGCTGAGCAGGCCGACACCGAGGCCGATCGTGTCGCCGTGGCTGACGACGACGGTGTGGTCGGGCAGGTCCCGGTCGAGGATCTGCTGCACCCGCACGAGGACGTTGATGTAGCTCTCGTCGCGGCCCTTCTCGAGCAGGAGCGGCTCGACCTCGACCTCGAGGCCGAGCCGCCGGCCGATGATCTGGGCGGTCTCGAGGGCCCGCGTGGCCGGCGAGGCGATGAGCCGGACGACGCCCCGGTCGGCGAGGGACTCGGCGGCATGCGCGGCCTGCTCGCGGCCGAGCTCGGTCAGCGGGGGACTGAGCTCGTGTCCCTGCAGGCGGTCCAGGACGTTCCAGGTCGACTGGCCGTGGCGCACCCAAAGGATCATGGTCTCTCCAGTCCGGGGATGGCGGTGACGTCGCCGATCACGGCGACCGACGGCGCGCCCAGTCCGGCCGCCGATGCCGCCTCGTCGAGCGTCGCCAGCGTCGCACGGACGACCCGCTGGCTGGGCATCGCCCCGTCGGCCACGACCGCGGCCGGGGTCTGCGGAGCGAGCCCACCGTCGATGAGCGCGGCGCAGATGGCGGCCAGGGTCCGGACGCCCATCAGCACGACGATCGTCGTGCCCGATCGGGCGAGCGCGTCGTAGTCGAGCGTGCTGTCCGGGTGATCCGGTGGGACGTGGCCCGACACGACCGTGAAGCCCTGGGTCAGCCCCCGATGGGTCACCGGAATGCCGGCGAGGGCGGGAGCGGCGATCGCGGAGGTGACGCCCGGCACGACCCGCGCCTCGATGCCGGCCGCGGCGCAGGCCAGGAGCTCCTCGCCGCCGCGGCCGAAGACGAAGTTGTCCCCGCCCTTGAACCGGACGACGTGCCGTCCGGCCTTCGCGTGCTTCACCAGCAGCTGGTTGATGTCGTCCTGGCTGGTCGACCGGCCACCGGGGATCTTGGCGACGTCGACGACCTCGGCGCCGGGGCGGGCCCAGCCCAGCGCGGCGAGCGGAGCCAGGCGGTCGGTCACGATGACGTCCGCCGACTCGATCGCTTCGCGGCCGGCCACGGTGACCAGGCCCGGGTCGCCGGGGCCGCCGCCGACGAGGGTCACGGAGCCGATGCCGAGGATGCGGTCGTCGGCCACGGTGGGGTGTCCCTTGAGCACCAGGTCGTACGGTCCGAGGTCGTCCAGACCGAGGTCGCGAGGGACCCAGGTGACCAGGCCCCGGTCGTGGAGGTCCTCGATCGTCGCGACGGCCTCCGGTGCGATCACGGTGACCGCGGCACCGCCGTCGAGCAAGGCTGCGACCTGTCCCGCCGCCCGGGCGTCGCCGCCGACCACGAGGGCGTCCAGGCCCGTGACGTTCAGCTCCATGACGCCGTCCTCTCGAGCTGCAGCGTCGCGAGCAGCTTGCGGGTCGTGTCGGGGCGCCGCACCGCGATACGCACCCAGCTGTCGTCGAGGCCGGGGAAGGTGTCGGCCCGGCGCACCGCGTAGCCGCTCTCACGGAGCCGCGCGTGCGTGCCGACGCCCGTGTTCGCCAGGACGAAGGGCGCTGCGGGTGCCACGAACGGGATGCCGAGCTCGGTGAGCCCGTCGGTGAGCACGGCGCGGTGCCGGGCGATCACGGTCGCGCGGGCGGCGGCCTCCGCACGGGCCTGCTCGGAGGCTGTCGCGGTCATCGCGGCGATCGCCTGCGCGGACACCGACCACGGCGCCTGCTGCGCGCGCAGCTCGGCCAGCAGCTGCCGGTCGCCGAGGACGTACCCGGCCCGGACCCCGGGGATCGACCAGAGCTTCGTCAGGCTGCGGACGACCAGCAGCCCGGGGACTGGCGCACCGGCGAGGGAGTGCTGCTCGCCGGGCACGGAGTCCATGAACGCCTCGTCGACCACGACGACTCGGCCTGGCCGCAGCAGCATCCGGATGGACCGGGCAGGGTGCAGGACGCTGGTGGGGTTGGTCGGATTGCCGATCATCACCAGGTCGGCGTCGTCGGGCACGAGGGCCGGGTCGAGGGTGAAGCCGTCGGCCGGATCGCACAGCACGTGCTGCGGCTCGTGACCAGCCGCGATGAGCGCCGCATCGGGCTCGGTGAACTGCGGGTGCACCACGACCGGGTGTTGCCACGGCCGGGCGCGGGCGATGAGCCCGAACGCCTCGGCGGCTCCCGCCGTCGCGAGGACCTCCTCCACCGGGCGACCGTGCCGCCGGGCGATCGCCCGCTCGGCGGCCGCCGGATCCGGATAGGCGCCGATGTCGTCGAGGCTGGCGCGCAGCGCCTCGTCCAGCCATCCCGGCCGCGGCGCATCGTGGACGTTGACCGCAAGATCGACCAGACCCGCCGCGAGCTCCCGATCCCCGTGGAACGCGAGCGACTCACCTCCCCGCTGAGTGTGACGTTTCGCCGCCGAAACGGCCGCTCTGGGCGCGGAAACGTCACACTCAGCGGGGAGGTGGGGTGGTGGCTGCGGCGCGTAGGCGTGGACGGCGTCGGCGAAACGCTGGGCGATCCTCGGGTGGCCGGCCCAGTGGGTGTGCAGGTAGGACGCGTGCAGGGTCGGCGAGCCGAAGCCGTGTGGCTCGCCGGAGATGAGGAGTGCGGGGTCGAGTCCCGTGCGCGGCTCCACGGTGGTGCGGTGGAACTCGTGTCCCGTGACGCGCGTGCCGGCCACGCCGAGGAGCTGGTCGGACGGCACGACGACCGACCGGTACGAAAGCGTCAGCCGCGGGCTCATGACGGCATCGGCGTCGAGCGCGCCGACCATCGGCAGCCCGTCCACGCTGCGGCACAGGTAGAGCAGGCCGGCGCACTCGGCGACCGTGGGCATGCCGGCGGAGACCGCGTGGCGCAGCGCCTTTCGGAGCGGCTCGTTCGCGGCGAGAGCTGCCGCGTGGACCTCGGGGAAGCCGCCACCGAGGTAGAGGCCTGCGGTGCCCGCGGGAAGCGCCTCGTCCACCAGCGGGTCGAAGGTGACGACATCGCAGCCGGCGGCCCGGAGCAGCTCCTCGGTCTCGGTGTAGCGGAACGTGAACGCCCGTCCGCCCGCCATCGCGACGACAGGCCTTTGGTCCTCGCCGCCGTCGGGCGGACGCATCTCGTCCGCCGGGTCCCAGGGATCGGCGTCCAGGTCAGGCGCGGACCGGGCCAGGCCGAGCAGCTGTGGGAGGTCGACCCGGTCGGCGATCTGCTCAGCCAGGCGATCCAGCGCGTGGGCCGCGTCGTCCCGCTCGGCCGCTGGGACGAGTCCCAGGTGACGTGACGGGGCGACGATGCCGTCATCGCGCTGCAGGACGCCGAGCACCGGGACACCGGTGGACTCGAGGGCGCTGACGACCTCACCGGCGTGACGCGGCGAGCCCGCCTTGTTGAGGATGACGCCGACGATGCGGATGGACGCGTCGAACGCGACCATGCCCTGCACGACCGCGGCGATCGAGCGGGACGCGTGGGAGATGTCGACGACCAGGACGACCGGGGTGCCCGTGGCGGCGGCGACGTGGGCGGTCGAGGCGAACCCGTCGCCGCCGATCTGGCCGTCGTAGAGCCCCATGACGCCCTCGATGACCGCGATGTCCGCGTCCGCTGCTCCGTGCAGCAGCAGGGGGACGAGCCGCTGCTCGCCGACGAGGTGCGGGTCGAGATTGCGGCCCGGCTTGCCGGTCGCGAGCGCGTGATAGCCCGGATCGATGTAGTCCGGGCCCACCTTGTGTCCCGAGACCGAGTGGCCGGCCCGGGTGAGGGCCGCCATGAGGCCCGTCGCGATCGTCGTCTTGCCGTGGCCCGACGCGGGCGCCGCGATGACGAGCCGGGGCAGGGGGACAGGTGCGGCGTTCACCATTCGATGCCTCGCTGACCCTTCTGGCCGTTGTCGAACGGATGCTTGACGTGCTGCATCTCGGTCACCAGGTCGGCGATCTCGACGAGCCGGGGATCGGCGCCGCGACCGGTGACGATGACGTACTGGCGTCCCGGGCGGTTGGTGAACGTCTCGATGACGTCGTCGACGTCGACCCAGCCCCACTTCATGGGGTAGGTGAACTCGTCGAGGATGTAGAGGTCGTGGGCCTCGACAGCGAGGCGGCGCTTGATCTCGGCCCAGCCCTCGACGGCGTCCGCCGCGTGATCCTCGGTCGAGCCCTCCTTGCGGGACCACGACCAGCCGGATCCCATCTTGTGCCACTCGACGGGCCCGCCGACGCCGGTCTGCTCGTGCAGGTCGCCGAGGCGCTCCAGCACGGTCTGCTCGCCGATCCGCCACTTGGCCGACTTCACGAACTGGAAGACGCCGATGTCCCAGCCCTGGTTCCAGGCTCGCATCGCGAGGCCGAAGGCGGCGGTCGACTTCCCCTTGCCGTTGCCGGTGTGCACCATCAGCAGGGGCCGGTTGCGGCGCTGCCGGGTCGTGAGGCCGTCGTCGGGGACGGTGAGTGGCTGTCCCTGCGGCATCAGGCGGCTCCCTTGACGACCTCGGCCAGGGCGGACGCGCTGACCTCGCCGAGCGGGACGTACTCGGCGGCCAGGTGGCTCGCAAGCTCGTGGGCGAGCCCCATCCGGAACGACCCGGTCTCGCAGTCGATCACCAGGCTCGCGACCCCGGTGGCGCCGAGGTGGTCCGCGACCTGGTGGGCCCGAGCGAGGGCGTCAGGTCCGTAGGTCGCCCGTCCGTCCGTGATGATCACCAGCAGAGGTCGGCGACGTGGATCGCGCACCCGCTCGAGCCGTAGGACGTCCGCTGCCTTGAGCAGCGCCTCGGCCAAGGGAGTGCGACCCCCCGCCGGCAGCTCCGCGAGGCGGGTGGCCGCGATGTCGATCGACCCGGTCGGCGGCAGCGCGAGCACGGCGCCGGCCTGGCGAAACGTGATGAGGCCGACCTTGTCGCGGCGCTGGTAGGCGTCGACGAGCAGCGAGAGGATGGCGGTCTTGACCTGCTCCATGCGCTTGCGGGCGGCCATCGACCCCGACGCGTCGACGCAGAAGAGGATCAGGTTGGACTCGTGCCCCTCCTTGACGGACAGGCGCAGGTCATCGGCGCGGAACTCCAGTCCCGGCCCGGTGCGACCGCGGGCCTGCTGGTGCGGTGCCGCGGCGCGGATCGTCTCCATGAGGTGGATCGACCCGCCCTGCGCGGTGCGGCGTCGAGCCCCGATGCGACGTCCGGTGTCGGTGATCGCTCGCGACCGTCGGCCGGACTCGCCGGCTCCGGTGCCACCGATCGTGAACAGGCGCGCCCGATAGGGCTCCTGCGCCGCGGCGACCGTCACCTCGTCCGCCCCACCACCCGACCCCCCGGCCTGCTCCTGCCCCGGCGCCTGCTGTTCTCCCGACGCGCCTTCGCGCTGAGTGTGACGTTCCGGGCCCGAATCGGCCGATTCGGGCGGCGAAACGTCACACTCAGCGGGTTCTGGGGGCGCGCTGTCGTCGGGGGTGTCGGGGGTGGGGGGCTCGGGGTCGGGCTGGGGGTCGTCGTCGCCGAGGATCTGGTCGAGGAGATCCTCGTCGATGCCGGGGGCGTCGAAGGGGTTGCGGCGGCGTCGATGGGGGAGGGCCAGGCGGGCGGCGGCGCGGATGTCGTCTCGCAGCACGACGGTCCGTCCGTGCCAGGACGCGTGGGCGGCCGCGGTGCGGGCGGTCACGATGTCCGCGCGCATGCCGTCGACCTCGAAGGCCGCACAGACCTCGGCGATCTTGAGCAGCGCCCAGTCGCTCAGCTCGATGTCGTGCACGAGCTTCTGCGCGGCGCCGATGCGGTCCGTCAGCGCGGTCTCGTCGTCGGCGAATCGTGCGCTGAAGGTCGCGGGATCGGACTCGTACGCGAGACGTCGCCGGACGACCTCGACACGTGTCGCGGGCTCTCGGGAGGCGGCGACCTCGACCGTGAGCCCGAACCGGTCGAGCAGCTGCGGCCGCAGCTCGCCCTCCTCGGGATTCATGGTGCCGACGAGGACGAACCGGGCGGCGTGCTCGATCGAGACCCCGTCGCGCTCGACCGTCGAGCGGCCCATCGCCGCGGCGTCGAGCAGCAGGTCGACGAGGTGGTCGTGCAGCAGGTTGACCTCGTCGACGTAGAGGATGCCGCGATGCGCCCGCGCCAGGAGCCCGGGCTCGTACTCGGTGACGCCCTCGGACAGCGCCTTCTCGAGGTGGAGCGATCCGAGCACCCGGTCCTCGGTCGCCCCGACGGGCAGCTCGACGAGTCGTACGGGGCGGCTCTCGATCGCGGCGTCGGCCGCGAACGGTCCATCCGGTGACAGCGGTGACGACTCGCCCGGGTCGGTCGAAAACCGGTCACCGGCGATGACGTCGATCGCGGGCAGGACCGAGGCGAGCGCGCGGACCATCGTCGACTTGGCCGTGCCCTTCTCACCGCGGACGAGGACGCCGCCGATGGCCGGTGAGATCGCGGACAGGGTGAGGGCGAGTGCCATGTCGTCAGAACCGACAATGGCCGTGAAGGGGTAGTGCTGTGGCATGTAGGGCTCCCGCTCGATGTGCCATCGATGGCAGGCGCGGCTGCGCCCACCGTTCAGGCTCGAGGCCGGTCTTCGGACTTCCCGGCTCCCTCTCGCGAGGTTCCGGGTCACCGCAGCGGGCCCTGTGCCGGATTCTCACCGGCTTCCCGATTCTCCCCCGGAGGGGCACCTCGAGCACTGTGCTCGCCAGCCTAACGGCTGGGGACGTCGCGAGCGCCCGCCCGCCCCTCGCCGGACGGTCTTGCGCGGATCGGCGGGTATGGTCGGGCCTCGTGAGCACACGGGTGACGGTCGTCGGCATCGGCGCGGACGGCTGGCAGGGCCTGGCAGCGACGGCCCAGGAGCTGGTCGCGGCCGCCGAGGTGGTGCTCGGCGGCGAGCGGCACCTGGCGATGGTGCCGCACCGGCACGACCAGGTCCGCGAGTCGTGGCCGTCGCCCCTGCGCGATGGGCTGCCCGCACTCCTCGATCGACACGAGGGCCGCGCGGTCGTCGCCCTCGCGTCGGGCGACCCACTCGTCTCCGGTGTCGCCACGACGCTCGTGGACCTGCTGGGCGAGGACGCCGTCGAGGTCGTTCCGGCGCTGTCCTCGGTCGCCCTCGCCCGTGCGCGCCTGCGATGGTCGGCGGAGTCGACCGAGGTCGTCACGCTGGTCGGCCGCGACCCGCATCTGGTCGCAAGGTCCCTCGCTCCCGGTCTGCGACTGCTCGTGCTGTCGTCCGATGGGACGACGCCGGCCGAGGTCGCCGCCCTGCTGACCGCGGCCGGCTACGGCGCGAGCCGCGTGACGGTCCTGGCCGATCTCGGGGCGGAGTCCGAGTCACGATCCGAAGGGCTCGCGGCGACCTGGGGCGATCAGGTCGCGCCCGACCTCAACGTGATCGCGGTCGAGGTCGCCAGCTCCGGGGCGACGCCCTTGGGGCTCAGTGCCGGACTCCCTGAGGAGGCCTTCGACCACGACGGCCAGATCACGAAACGGGACGTCCGGGCGTCCGCCCTGGCCCGCCTCGCACCGTTGCCGCACCAGCTCCTGTGGGACGTCGGCGCAGGCGCCGGGTCGGTCGCGATCGAATGGATGCGCACCCACCCGACCTGCCGTGCGATCGCCATCGAGGCACGCCAGGACCGCGCCGAGCGGATCTCGGGCAATGCCCGACGCCTGGGCGTTCCGGGACTGCAGGTCGTCACCGGCGAGGCGCCCGAGGCCCTCGACGGGCTCGAAGCGCCGCACGCGGTCTTCGTCGGTGGTGGCGCCAGCCGCGCCGGTCTGATCGACGCGTGCTGGGCCGCGCTTCGGCCGGGCGGACGGCTCGTCGTGCACGGTGTGACCCTGGAGACGGAGTCCGTGCTGGCGGCGGTCTACGCGGCTCGCGGCGGTGAGCTCACCCGCATCCACGTCGAGCAGGCGACGCCGATCGGCTCGTTCACCGGTTGGGCCCCCTCACGCGTCATCACGCAGTGGGCCGTCACGAAAGGCGATGCATGACCGTCCACTTCGTGGGGGCCGGACCCGGAGCCGCCGACCTGCTGACGCTGCGCGCGGTGACGCTGCTCAAAGCCGCCGACGTGTGCGTCTATGCCGGGACCTACATCGACTCGGCCGTGCTCGATCACTGCCCGCAGGGCGCACAGCTCGTCGACACGCAGGACCTCGATCTCGACCAGATCACGGCCCGCCTGGTCGACGCTCACGCAGCCGGGCTCGAGACCGTCCGGCTGTGCTCAGGTGACCCGTCGGTCTACTCCGCCCTCCACGAGCAGACGAAGCGACTCGACGCGCACGGCGTGCCGTGGGATGTCACGCCCGGTGTCCCGGCGTACGCGGCGGCCGCGGCCCTGCTGGGCGCCGAGCTGACCGTTCCGGGGGTCGTGCAGTCGGTGGTGCTGACCAGGACGCAGGCGCGCTCGACCGCGATGCCGTCGGGGGAGTCGCTGGCCCACTTCGCGTCGTCCGGCGCGACACTCGTGCTGCACCTGGCCATCACGCGCACGCGGCTGCTCGCCGAGGAGCTGGCTGAGTCGTACGGCGTCGACTGCCCGGTGGCCGTCGTCGCCAACGCGAGCCAGCCGACCGAGGTCGTGCTGCGCGGGACGCTGGGAGACATCGCCGATCAGGTCGAGAGCGCGGGACTGCGCCAGGCCGCGGTCATCCTGGTCGGCCGGGCGTTGGCCGAGGACGTGCGCGGCGGCGAGTCCTACCTCTACGATCCCTCGCGCGACAGGTCGGCGAAGCGCGGCGTCCAGACCTGACCTGCGGCCGTGGCGCGCGTGTCGCCGGCGCCGATCAGCAGCAGGCACTTCATGTCGATCGTGTCGGGGTCCAGCTCGGCGAGGGTCGTGACGAGAAGCGACTCCTCGCTGCGCCCGACGTCCCGGCCGACGACCACGACGGTCTCGGCGGAACGGTGCTCGAGCAGGATGCGCTGCATGTCGGCGACCTGCGTCGTCCGCGACCGTGACCGTGGGTTGTAGAGCGCGAGGACCAGATCGGCGTCGGCGACGGCGCGCAGCCGCTTCTCGATCAACGACCACGGCTTGAGCCGGTCCGACAGGCTCATCACCGCGAAGTCGCCGCCGATCGGTGCGCCGGCCCGCGCCGCGACGACCTGGACGGCCGACAGCCCGGGCAGCACCCGGATCGGCACAGCGGCGTACGGCTCGTCGTCCGCGGCCTCGAAGACCGCCGCCGCCATGCCGAAGATGCCCGCGTCACCGCCCGAGACGACCGCGACCCGCTCGCCCTTCAGCGCCAGGTCGAGGGCGAGCCGCGCGCGGTCGACCTCGACGGTGTTGCCGGACGCGTGGCGGGTCAGCCCCTCGCGCTGAGGGACGCGATCGACGTACGGCGCGTAGCCGATGACGTGCTGGACGCCGGCCAGCGCCTCCGAGACCTCCGGGGTGAGCCAGCGGTCCGGACCCGGCCCGAGCCCGAGGACCAGCACCTCGGCCGGGGGGACGGGAGAATCTGGTCCTGTCAGGGACGGTGCGGACACGACCAGATTCTCCCGTCCCCGCAGGGCGGGCTTCGTGTCGCCGGGAACGACGATCAGCGAGAAGTACGGCACCGAGGACGGGTCGACGTCGGCGACCGGCATCCACCGCTGCTCGGGCATCGAGGCCCGCTCGACGTACAGTGCACCGTCCAGCCGGCCGGCCTGGCGCAACGCCGAGACCACGGCCGGGAACGTGCGACCGAGCTTCATGATGATCGCGCCGTCGGTGTCGGCGAGCCGGCGGGCCAGCTCGGGCTCCGGCAGTGTGCCGGGCAGGATCGTGAGCACGTCGGTCAGCCGCACGAGGGGTGAGGCCGCGGCGGCCGTCGCGGCGGCGAAGGCCGGTACGCCGGGCACGACCTCGGTCTGGAACCGGTCGGCGAGCCGGTCGTGCATGTACATGTACGAGCCGTAGAACAGCGGATCGCCCTCGGCGAGGATCACCACCGTGCGGCCGGCTTCGAGGTGCGTCGCTAGCCGCCCGGCGCACTCCTCGTAGAAGTCCGCCATGGCTCCGGCGTACCCGCCCGGGTGGTTGGTCGTTCCGGTCGTGACCGGGTACTGCAGGACCTCCTCGACCACGCCGTCGGGGAACAGCCCGACCGCGATCCGCCGCGCGTTCGACTGCTTGCCGACGCCCTGGTGGTACGCGACGACGTCGGCCGACCCGATCAGCCGTGCCGCCTTGAGGGTGATGAGCTCCGGGTCGCCGGGCCCCAGCCCGACGCCGTACAGGCGGCCGGCGCCGCTCACTCCTGCTCCTGCGCGATCGCGTTGAGAGCCGATGCGGCCATCGCCGATCCGCCGCGGCGCCCGCGGACGGTCAGGAACGGGATGTCCAGCTCGCTCCGCAGCTCGGCAAGGCCGGCGAGGGCGTCCTTCGACTCGGCGGCGCCGATGAACCCGACCGGCGTCCCGATGATCGCGGCGGGACGCGGTGCACCGTCGATCAGCATCTCGAGCAGATGGAACAGCGCCGTGGGGGCGTTGCCGAAGGCGACGACTGCGCCTTCGAGACGGTCCTCCCACAGGGAGACGGCGGCGGCGGAGCGGGTCGTGCCCCATGCGGCGGCGAGGCCCGGCACCCGGTCGTCCCGCAGGAAGCACAGGACGTCGTTGTCGTGGGGCAGACGGGCGCGGGTGACGCCGGACGCGACCATGGTCGCGTCGGTGATGATCGGCGCCCCGGCCTGCAGAGCGCCGCGGGCGGCGGAGACCAGGCCGTCGTGGATCAGCAGGTCGTTGGTCAGGTCGGTCTGTCCGCACGCGTGGACCATGCGCACCGCGACCTTCTCGGCATCGGCGGGGAGGTGCGACAGGTGGGACTCGGCGCGGATCGTCGCGAAGGAGTCGACGTAGATCGCGCCGCCGTCGTCGACGTAGTCGTAGTGGCGCGTCGGACGGTTCAAGGTGCTCACAGGGTCTCCAGGTCGGGGAGCAGGACGCTGCGCCACGGCGTCACGATGATCTCGGTGGCGGCGTGCAGGTCGATCGTGTCGGCGATGGCGAGGTTCAGCAGGCCGTCGGGCACGGCGATGTGCTCGGCGGCACCGCCATCGTCCTGGGCGATGATGCCGTACGGCAGGGGGAGCGACGTGACCTGGGTGCGCACGTCGCGGACGTGCGGCCGACCCATCAGCTCGGCACCCGAGCCGGGCAGCTCGTCGACGTGCCAGGGCGCGGACGGGCCGGTGCCTGCCTCGGCGACGAAGCGGTTCGCGGACGCGATCAACGCCGCAGGCGCCCTGTCGAGCGGCACGACAGGGCCCCAGTGGCGCGACCCGATCCGCAGCTGGACGTGCGCGGCGTCGACGGCCGTGGCGCCGAGATCGAGCGTGCGGTGCCCGACGTCACCGCGTCCGTCGTCGAGGACGAACAGGAACCGGCCGGCCAGGCGGGACAGGGCGGGCTCGGCGCACAGCTGACGGTCGAGCTCGACGGCCATGGCCCGCAGGTCGGCTCGGCCGCCGGCCCGTCCGGTCAGGGGGGACACCATGATGTTGCGGACGAGCTCGTGGCTCGGCGACGGAAGGAACCCGGCCGCCGTCAGTGCCTCGACCAAGCCGGCCGGGACGCAGCCCTGCTCGTGGGGGATGCCGCGCAGCTGCAGGTTGGTGCGCTTCGTGAGCAGGACGGTGCCGTCGGCGTGCTCCTCGGCGATCGCCATCAGGGCCCGCAGGGAGGCGGCGGGGAGCACGCCTCCGACCAGCCGCACGCGGACGATGGCGCCGTCCTCGGCGATCCACGGTCGGAAGACACCGGGACAGCGGTCGGCATGGGTGCGGGGCGTCACCGGGTCATGGTGACATGCACTGAGTAGGCTGACGTCATCCGTTCGTCGCGGATCAGGAACTCCGGTGTGACTCCGGGGCGGTTCCGCCACTGTGAGGTCGCTCGTCGACCGAGCCAGACACTGGCCGCGGCGACTTCCCACCGCACGGGGCGTGAACCCCGAGGAGGAACATGACGCGCATCGCGCTGCTGTCCACGTCCGACACCGACCTGCTGTCGGCCCGCGCAAGTGGCGCCGACTACCTGTACGCCAACCCGGCCCGACCGGGTCACACCGAGATGGCCGCGGCGATCGAGGGCGCCGATCTCGTGGTGGCGCGCATCCTCGGGTCGCCCCAGGATCTCTGTGGGGGCTTCGAGCGCATCAGGGCGACGGGCAAGCCCATGGTCGTGCTCGGCGGTGAGCAGACGCCGAGCGCCGAGCTGATGGAGCAGTCGACCGTCCCGATCGGTGTCGCGGCCGACGCGCACGTCTACCTGGCGGAGGGCGGTCCCGAGAACCTCAAGCAGCTGCACGCGTTCCTGTCCGACACCGTGCTGCTGACCGGCGAGGGATTCGAACCGCCGGCTGCCCTGCCCGAGTGGGGCCTCGCACCCCGACCGGCCCCCTCGCCCGTTGAGCCGCAGCCGCCCGTTGAGCCGCAGCCGCCCGTTGAGCCTGTCGAAGCGTCCTTTCGACAGGCTCAAGGAACGGAAGGAGCTCACGGGGCGAAGCCGAGGATCGGGGTCCTGTACTACCGGGCTCACGAGGCCAGCGGCAACAACGCCTTCGCGCACTCGCTCGCCGACGCGATCGACGCGACGGGTGAAGCCGTCGGCGTCCCGATCTTCTCCTCGTCCCTGCGGGCCGCACCCGATGAGCTCTTCGTCGCGCTGAGGACGCTCGACGCGCTGATCGTCACGGTTCTGGCGGCCGGTGGCACCAAGCCGGGAACCGTCAGCGCAGGCGGCGACGACGAGTCGTGGGACGTCGAACGCATGAAGGCGCTCGACATCCCGATCCTGCAGGGGCTCTGCCTCACCTCGACCCGGGAGGCGTGGGAGGCATCGGACGACGGCGTGACCCCGCTCGACTCCGCCAACCAGATCGCCATCCCGGAGTTCGACGGCCGCATCATCACGGCGCCGTTCTCGTTCAAGGAGATCGACCGCGACGGACTGCCGCGCTACGTGGCCGATGACGAGCGCTGCGCCCGCGTCGCCGGCATCGCCGTCGCGCACGCCCGCCTGCGCCACGTGGCGCCGCAGGACCGCAAGATCGCCGTGATGCTCTCGGCCTACCCGACCAAGCACTCCCGTGTCGGCAATGCGGTCGGCCTCGACACGCCCGTGTCGGCCGTCCGCCTGCTGCGCGCGATGCGCGATCAGGGCTACGACCTCGGCGCTCCGGGTGACGTCCCTGGGCTGGATCTGGACGACGACACCGAGGCAGGCAACGCACTGATCCACGCGCTCATCGCCGCGGGCGGGCAGGACGAGGAGTGGCTGACCAGCGAGCAGCTGACCGACAGCCACGTGCGCATCCCCGCCGGCCGGTACGCGCAGTGGTTCGCGGGCTTCCACCCCGACCTGCAGGACGCGATGACCCGGACCTGGGGCGAGGCGCCGGGCGGGCTGTTCGTGAACGAGGCCCGGGAGATCGTGCTCGCGACGATCACGGCCGGCAACATCGTGCTGCTGATCCAGCCGCCGCGCGGATTCGGCGAGAATCCCGTGGCGATCTACCACGATCCCGACATGGCGCCGTCGCACCACTACCTCGCGGCGTACCGGTGGCTCGAGGCCCGTCCGGACCAGGGTGGTTTCGGGGCGCACGCCGTCGTCCACCTCGGCAAGCACGGCTCGATGGAGTGGCTGCCCGGCAAGAACGCGGCCCTGTCGGCGGCCTGCGCGACGGACGCTGCCATCGGCAACCTGCCGCTGATCTACCCGTTCCTGATCAACGACCCCGGCGAGGGTGCGCAGGCCAAGCGACGCGCCCACGCCACGATCATCGACCACCTCATCCCGCCGATGGCCCGCGCGGAGTCGTACGGCGACATCGCCCGCCTCGAGCAGCTGCTCGACGAGCATGCCAACATCGCCGCAATGGACCCGGCCAAGCTGCCGGCGATCCGTTCGCAGATCTGGACGCACATGCGGGCTGCGGAGATGCATCGCGACCTAGGGCTCGACGACATCCCGGACGAGAACGACTTCGACGACTTCATCTTCAACGTCGACGGCTG
>JAOPWZ010000096.1 GCA_025965435.1 Aeromicrobium sp. | reverse complement strand
CAGGCTCGATGCGACCGCTGAGGAAGACCGCCGGCAGATCGGGTCGCCCGGTGACCTCACGAAGGGCGGCGAGGAGCTCCATCCCGTTCAGCACTGGCATGGTGACGTCGAGCACGACGACGTCGGGCGCGCCCATCGTGCGAACCAGCTCGAGGGCGTCCGTCGGCAGGCCGGCTTGCTGGACGCGGTGTCCGGCCCGCTGGAGCCGGCGCACCACCAGGGCGAGCAGATCGGGGTTGTCGTCGACGACGAGGATCTTGGCCATGTCGACCGTCCTTCTCCTTGCACGGCTCCCTCCGGGGTGAGGGCGGCCGCCAGGAGCATCGGGTCGAAACGGCTCCGACTTGAGGGGCGAGGCGGACGGCTCGTCGAGCCGCGGCCCTCAGGCGACGGGGGAGGACATGTGGCGCCGCAGGTTCAGCATGGCCCGCGTGTGCAGCTGGCTCACACGAGACTCGCTGACGCCGAGGACCTGACCGATCTCGGCCAGGGTCAACCGCTCCCAGTAGTACAGCGCCACGATGACGCGGTCGCGCTCCGGCAGCTCGTGCACGGCGTGAATGAACTCGGGCACGTCGTTCATGTCGTGGTCGGCCAGGAAGGTCATCGACTGCGCCGAAGAGCTGTCGTGGGTCGTTCCCATCTCGTCGATGCTCCCGACGTGGGTGTAGGAGATCTTCCCGTAGGCGGACCTGAGCTCGCTCACGGAGATGTGGAGCTCGTCGGCGACCTCGCTGTCGTCGGGGGTGCGTCCGAGTCGGTGCTCGAGCGCGACCTGGGCCGCCTCGATCTCGCGGAGCTTGTCCCGCACCGACCGAGGCACCCAGTCCAGGCGGCGGAGACCATCGATGATCGCTCCGCGGATGCGGCGCACCGCATAGGTCTGGAACTGCAGCCCGCGTTCCGGGTCGAACTTGTCGATCGCGTCCATCAGGCCGATGATGCCGTCCGAGATGAGGTCGCCCTGGTCCACCTGCGGCGGCAGCCCGGCGCGCACGCGCCCGGCGACGTACTTCACCAGAGGGGCGTACTGCACGATGAGGCGTTCGCGGGCGTCGCGATCGCCGGTCGTCTTGTAGCTCCGCCAGAGCCCGTCGAGACGACCTTCTGGATCTGGAGCATCCATCGCACTGCCCTTCCATCTCGTCCGGGCGGGTCCCCATGCCCCAGCCGCACCCCTCACCCTAGGCGCTGTAAATCGCGTTCGCAGGTCGGGTCACAAGTGTCAGGATGACTCGAAATGCCACGGTTCGGGCCGTGAACCACCGGCCGCAGCCCAGGTGGGGGAGATCCACCCGTAGGACGCGCCATGGGTGGCCACCCAGCGGTGCTCCGGGGTGCCGAAGCGCTCCACCCCTCCGCACAGGTCGACGGCTCGCCCGACCCCGTGGACGGAGGTGCCGGTGGCCGATGCCGGCCGTCGCTGGGAAGGAGCCAGCGCGGTCTGGTCGTCGCGCGAGCGGTACGAGTCGGTGATGCACAGCTTCGTGCCCAGCTCGGCGGTGAACGCGGCGGACATCACTCGCAAGGACACCGCGGCGTCACACGCGAGCAGATGGGGAGTTCCGGCCGATGCGCTGCACAGCGCCTCCTCGGGGATGGCGCCGGCGGGGTGGGGCGCCCGCGGCACCTCGGGAATCTGCAGCACCAGTGACGGGTCGACGGCTCGCCCGTCGAGACGAACCTCCAGGTGCAGGTGGGATCCGGTGCTGTTGCCCTCGTTGCCGACGGCTCCGACCGGTTGGCCCTTCGCGATCTGCTGGCCGGAGACGACGTCGACGGCCGACAGGTGGGCGTACCAGGTCTCGACGCCGCCCCCGTGGTCGATGCGCACGAGATCTCCGGCCCACGAACGCTTCTCGACCGTGACCACTCCGTCGGCAGCGGCCGTCACGGGGACGCCGATCGGTGCGGAGAAGTCCTGCCCGCTGTGGGCCGACGACCACAAGGGACCGCTCTGGCCGAAGCCGGCGGAGATCCGGTAGGAATCGGCCGTCAGCGGGAGCTGGAACGCGAAGGTGCCCGCGGCGGCGCTCTGGCCCTCCGGGGCAGGCTCGGCCGCCTGGCCGCACCGTCCCGCGGGAGGTGCGTCGTACGTGCGGTCGGCGGTGACGTTGACCCGCTTGACGCCGTAGAGCCGCTTGCGGCTCACCGGTTGGACCGAGGCCGTGCCGGTGACGGGATCGGCGACGATGACCTGGTGGTCTCCGACGTAGACGCCGGACTCCTCGAGACCGTCGCGGCGGCTGCCGAGGACGATCACGTCACCGACCTGCGCCTCGGACGACGGGACCTTCGCGAACGTCTGCCACTGGGTCACCGAGTCGGCGGGGAGCTGATCGGTGGCTCCCCACGCGTCGGCGACCAGGCCGCCGCACGCGAACGTCGAGGGCGATCCGGCGGCCGGGACCTTGGCGAGCCCCAACCGGCCGAAGGCCGTGGAGACGGCGCGAATCGTCTCGGCCGGCAGGACGACGAGCGAGTCCTGTCCCGCGTCGACCTCGGCGACACCGGCGATCGGCTCGCCGCCCCGGCTCTCGAGCGCGCCGAGGCCGTCGGGAAGGCGGTCGGGATCCTCGAGCCGGTCGGCCTGGGGTGGAACGACTCCCACGTCTCCGAGCCCGTCGAGGTACTGCTCCCACCGCGCGAGCGCCGCCCGGTTGCGGGCGTCCTGCTCCGGATCGGTGACGAGGTAGCGCTCGTCGGGCTGGGCCAACGAGCGGGCGAACTCCGCAGCGTCGCCGGCTGACCACCCGGCCTGGCGGCGTGCCTGCTCGGCCAGCACGCCGTCGTAGGCCAGGCGGGCGCTCTCGGCCTTCAGGATCGCCCCGTCGAGGGCCCGCTTCGACCTCGCGGCGAGGCGGGCCAGGTGCGCGGCACTGTCAGCGGACTCGATGGCTCGATCGGTCGCCGACGGGTCCCCGGAGAAGAACCGGCCCATGGCCGACTTGATCGTGCCGCCGTCCTCACCCTGGACGATCCCGCGGAGACGCTCGGCCTTCTCGGTCGCGTCCTGGGCGCTGGTCGCCAGCCGATCGCCCTGGGCACCGATGAGCTCCACGGCCTTGACGGCGTCCCCGTAGGCCGCGCGCGCCTCGGTCAGTGCCTCGGCTGCCGACGCGGTGGACGAGGCAGCCGCCGGGCTCGACCACGCCGGACCGGCGCCGACGAGCGGCACGACGGAGCCGATCAGCAGCGCGACCGCGGGTGCGCATCGGCGCACGATCGCGGCGGTCGGGGTGGGCATGGCCATCTGGCGGGGTCCTCAGGAGCGGGAGTGAGAAGGGCTGGTGCTGTCGGGTCGCGCGGGACGGGTCACTCCTCGAGGAAGGAGATCTCCTGCAGGAGCTCCAACGACGGGCCCGCGGGTCGGCGAGGGGTCTCTCGCGCCGGTTCGGTGGCGCCCTCTGCCGGTGCGGGCACGGACGCGAGCACGGGGATGTCCGGCACGGGCAGCGAGGCCGGCGCAGCAGGGGCGGTCGGTGCGGTCGGTGCGGTCGGTTGCGGGGCCGGGATCCCGCGCGGCACAGGGATGCCGGTGACCGGCACCGACTGCGCCGGAGGGTCCGCCGGGGCGGCGGTGTCAGAGGAGTCCGGCTGCATCGAGGTCTGAAGAGGAGCGGTCACGCCGAACAGCACCCGGGTGAGCGCCGCCATCTCCAGCGTGGCGCGGCGAGCGACCGACGCGTCCATCGACTCGTCCGGTGCGTCCGACGTGGGCTGTGGCTCGGTGCTCGGTGACGTCATGCGGGCTCCTCGGACAAATTGGAAACGCCCGTGGCGGCCAGGGAGCGGCCGCCACAGGCGCTGAACTGTGATGACCGAGGGAGTTGGCCACCACAGGCTTGGGGGAGTCGATCAGGAGATCGTGACGAATGTGCCAGTAGCAGCACATGCACCTGTGGTTGCGGTTGCTGATGCAGTCGGGGCGCCGGACTGCAGGCCACCGGCGGTCGAGTCGTACCAGAAGTAGTTCGGACCGTCGGCGCTGCCGGCGTCGTTGGAGCCACGGAGGCAGTAGCCGCCGGAGGGACCGCCCTTGATCTCGATGGTGTTGCCATCGGTCAGCTCGAGGCCGGCCTTCTTGAGATTGGCCTGAGCCGCCGTGCCGTCCGCACCGAAGCTCGCCTCTGACGGTGCTTCGGTCGTGTAGGTCTCGGCAGACGTGGCGGCGTTCTTCAGGTCGGACTTGACGCCCGAGTCGACGCCCTTCTCGCGCTGGTTCAGGAACATCGGGATGGCGACCGCGGCGAGGATGCCGATGATCACGATGACGACGAGGAGCTCGATCAGGGTGAAGCCCTGGTCCTTGCGCTCGGCGGACTTCTGCGGGCGAACGGTCATGAAGTTACTCCTGAGGTGCGAATCACGGTGAATCGCGCGGTGCCTCACCGTCGTCCGGGGGGTCCTGCGCTGTTGACACCGTGGTCTTCGGTCCCGGGACTAAAGACCTTGAGGCTTCGACGCGAAATCTTTTTCGACGCAGCTCCCCGCGCTCGTTCTCCCGAGGCACGCGACGCAGGGCTCAAGTTCGGCCCCTGAGGTGCCGATCAGACGGACGCGGGATTCCGCTCGTCTCAGCTCGATCACCAGGAAGGCCACCGATGTCGCACCCGGATGGGGACGGTGGGTTCACGCTCATCGAGGTTCTCGTCGCGATCGGGCTGAGCGGTCTGATGGCCGCCCTGGCGGTCGGGGGGTACTCGAGCTGGGCCGGGTCCAGCGCACATGTCGGCACCGCCCGTGAGGTCCAGACCACGATGAGACAGGCCCAGCAGCAGGCCGTCACGGAGGGCCGGGCCACGTGCGTGTGGTTCGACGCGACGAGCGACACCTACACCGTCTACCGCGGAGCCTGCGAGGCCTCGACCAAGACGAAGCTCACCGGTCCCCATCACACCGCCTCGGGCGAGGTCGGGCTGGCCGGACCGGCCTTCGTGAGCTCGGCGGGCACCAGCGCCGGGGTGACGTTCTATGCACGCGGCACCGCGACCCACGGTGAGGTGGGCGTGACTCGGTCGGGTTCGGCGAAGGTGTACCAGCTAGCGGTGGAAGGGCTGACCGGTCGTGTCACGTTCGCCTGACGGCCGGCGGCCCTCTGCGGGCCGGGACGGCGGCTTCTCTCTCATCGAGGTGGTCGTCTCCCTCGGCATCCTCATGGTGCTCGTGACCGCGTTGCTCCCGCAGCTCGTGGTCGGGATCCGGTCGACCAGCACGTCCCGTCTGGTCACACAGGCCAAGGGGGTGGCGCAGGCCGAGCTCGAGGGGATGCGCAACCTCCCGTTCCACGTGTCGTACGACGCCGGCGGCTTCCGCGACGTCCTCGACTACTACTACAAGGATCTCGGCCAGCCGGGCACGTCCGCTGTCTGCCTGTCGGGCAGCAAGTTCGCGCCGCCCCAGCTGGGCTGGGCCGGCTACGTCTCTCCGGGCACCGCGCGGTGCTCGTACGAGCCCGCCACGGGCGCCTTCTACCGCACCGTGCGGCAGATCCCCGCGGCTGAGGGCATCAGCGCGTTCACGGTCGTCACCAGCACCCAGTTCCTGTCCGGGAGCACGCCGCCCTCGGCCGTGACACCGCCGTCCGGCTACACCACCCAGTCCGCGGTCGCCGGACAGCCGGCCTCCTCCCAGGTCGGTGCCACCGTCACCGTGCTCTACACCGAGCGCGCCACCCTCAGGCCCACGACGATGTCGACCCAGATCGCGCGACAGCCCCCGCTCACGACCAGGGTGCGCGCCCAAGCGGTGGCCAATGCTGTCGAGGTGGGGTCGGTGACGTCCGCCGGAGTTCCGGTCACCCTCAGTGCGGGCCTGCTCAGCCTGTCCGGCTCGCTCACCCACGCGAGCAACGTCATCGCCAACCTCGCCGGGACCTCGTCCGGCCTGGCCACGGGGGAGAAGTCGTCCGGTGCCTCCAAGACGGTCTCGGCTCCGCCGTCACGTGCGGCCGCGGTCGAGCTGGCCGGTGCGGGGTCCTTGGGGCTGGCCGGATGTGACTACGGCTGCTGGGGGGCCACCCGCGTCGACGTCCCGAGCCTCTCGGCCACGGAGGGTCTGCCGCTGGTCGGCAGCCCGTCGGCGCCCGCACAGTCCCTGCTGACCGGTCCGGCGAACAATGGTCTCTCCTTCGGCAACAGTCCAGTGGCCGACTACCGGCCAGGCCTCGAGCTGTCGGCGCCCTTGCTGCGGATGGATCCGGATGCCGTCTCGGCGCCGAGCGGCGTCTCGGCTGCCTGTGCGCCGGGGAGCTCGGGCGCCCAGGCGTACGCTGCCGCCTCCGGCTACGTGCGGACCACCGCGAAGGACGCTGCGACCGACCCGGGCAGCGTCGAGTCGTGTGCCGTCTCACGCACGTCCTCGCTGTCCCTGTTTCCGACCGCGTTCGCCCCGCGGGGCATCCTGCTCATCGAGCTGCGCCGCGCGGCCGTGCGGTGTCGAGTCGCCGGGGCCGCCCACACCGCCACCGTCACGCACGACTACGAGGCGGTGGTGAAGTACTGGGACGGGACGGCATATCGGACGGCGGGGACGATCACCCCCTCGAGCGCGACCGACCCGCTCGACGAGATCGATCTCGCGACCACTCCCACAGGCGGCGCGAAGATGCTGGGCGACTACATCAGCTCGTGGTCGGCTCTCACGGCCGGCGAGGTCAAGACGTCCACCGCCGCGGGCGAGGCCGTCGCGAAGCTGCCCGGCGTCATCACCCTCACGTCCCAGCCGGTGCGCGAGAGTGCCACGATCACCAGCGGTGATCCCACCTCGGTGATCTCGTTGACGGTGGGCGCCCTGAGCTGCTCCGCACTGGACGTGCGATGAGCGCCACGACACCGATGGCGCCGTCCAGGCCCGCCGGCGCCGCCAAGGACGCCGGGTTCAGCCTGGTGGAGCTGCTGGTCGCCATCGGCCTGTTCGGTGTGCTCGGCACGCTGCTGCTCGGGCTCGCGCTGTCGACGGGAAACGTCACCGAGAACGTCCGGGCGCTGTCCAACATCAACGAGGAGTCCCGTCTGGCCATGGAGCGACTCAGTCGTGAGCTCCGGCAGGCCTCGCAGGTGACGGCGGTCTCGCTGCCCGCAACGCCGACGGACCGCACCACCCTCACGTTCTGGACGGACTTCGACGGCAACGGCGCCCAGGACCTGACGGCTGCCGATCCCGAGATCCTCACCTACGGGTGGGATCCCGAGAACGACCGCCTGTCGTTGACGGTCAACGACGTCTCGGGATCATCCATCACCCGCCCGCTGCTGGCCACCAACGTCTCCAGGTTCACGCTCGACCTGCGCAGCAGCCAGTGGCAGCTCGACGCGGACGGGAACGGGCGGACCACGTGGGCGGAGCTGGACGCCCCTGCGTCAGGTGGCAACGGCAACGGCGTGCCGGATGGTGCGGAGCTGCTGAAGCTCGACCTGATCGGCGTCTCGATGACGGTCCTCGACGGGTCCCGCGCCCAGACGTACACCACCCGTGTCGACCTCCGGAACAGGAGCTGAACCATGAAGGCCGTCCGCTCCACGCACCTCGACCACGCCGCCGGTGACCACCGGGACCGTGGCTCGGCGATGATCCTCACGCTGATGGTCATGACCCTGGTCACGGTCCTGAGCTCGACGGTCGCGGTCGTGACGATCAACAACCTGCAGTCGTCAGGGCGATCCCGCCAGGCGGCCGCGGCCCTGAGCGCCGCCGATGCGGGCATCGCCCAGGCAGTGACCTACCTGCGCAGCTCGGGCGTCCGAGACCTGCGCTGCTCACCCACCTGCGCGAGCAATGCGTGGGGCAACCGGGCCAGCCCGTCCACGGTGTCGGTGCCCGGGGCGGCCGGCCAGTCGTACAAGGCCTGGATCGAGGCGGTCGCGCCCTTCCCGCAGAACGATCCTGGCGTGTACCGGATCCACTCGACCGGGTCGGCGGCCAATGCTGCGTCCCGGCCGGTGACCGCCGAGGTGAGCGTCACGACCAGCAACGTCCCCAAGGGAGTGTTCGCCCGGTCCATCAACGGCGGCGGAGCGGCGTCCGTGGCCCGCGAGAGCATCTTCTCCACAGGCTGCGTCTACAACCGGTCGAAGATCCAGATGGTGCCGGGCGAGCTCGACCTGGCGTACGGCATCCCCATCGGGGTCCACTCCTCCCAGATCATCACCGACGCCAACGGCACCGGGCAGTACTGTCCACCCACGACGAAGAAGCCGATCCATCGGGGATCGGACGGTTCCTCGCCCCGGCCCTGCGACACCGCCTACCCGTATGACCAGGACCGGCTCGGCGGGCGGCTGACGGCCGGGGACGGCTGTCACGACGCCCGGATGACGGGCACGGGCCCGTGGGCGAAGTACTACACCACGTACGACCTGGACTCCAACGGTACGAAGGACCCGTCGTCGCTGCTGCAGTCCGACGCGGACCTGTTCAAGGTGTTCGGCTTCCAGACACCGGTGCTGAGCCAGGGGCAGATCGACTCGCTGCGGATGCTGGCGCAGTCGCAGGGGAACTACTGGAGGTACTCGCAGTCGAGCCAGTGGACCAACCCGGACGAGGCGAATGCGGTGATGTTCTTCGACCTCACCCAGACCGACGCCGGCGGCACCGTCGACCTCAACGACATCGAGGGGTTCAGCCGCTCACCCAACCTCACCGACGCCGATCCGGCCTGCACCTCCCGGTCGCTGATCATCGTGATCGAGGGAGGCAACGTGAAGCTCAACTCGAACAAGAAGCTGGCGGCCTCGCTGCTGCTGACCTCGAGCGCACCCGACGGCCAGGTGTTGAAGGCCAACGGCAACTCCGAGTTCATCGGCACCATCTTCGCCGACACCGTGAACCTGACCGGTACGGCGAACATCTCGATGGACACCTGCTTCCTGGCCAACGTGAGCCCGGGCCTGATGGACTTCGCCGTGACCTCGTACCAGGAGAACGACCGCGGTCTGAGCTGACCGGGCCCGCACGACCCCGGGAGGGGATCGCGTCAGCCGATCAGCTCGAAGACCTTGAAGATGGGCAGGTACAGAGCGATGATCATCGACCCGACCACGCCACCGAGGAACGCGATCATCAGGGGCTCGATCAGGGCGGTGAGCGCCTCCGTGGTGGCCTCGACCTCGTCGTCGTAGAACTCGGCGATCTTCTGGAGCATCTTGTCGATGGCTCCGGACTCCTCGCCGGAGGCGATCATCTGCACCACCATGGGCGGGAAGACCTCGTGATCGGCCAGCGGTGCGGAGACCGACTCGCCACGCCGCACCGACTCCTGGACCTCCTTGAGCGCCCGCGAGATGACGACGGAGCCGGTGGTCTCGGCGACGATGTCCAGCGACTGCAGGATCGGTACGCCCGACGACAGCAGGGTCCCCAGGTTGCGGGCGAAGCGGGCCAGCGCCAGCTTCTGGAACAGCTTGCCGAAGACCGGCAGTCGAAGCTTGAGGGGGTCGACGACGTTGCGCACGCGCTCGGTCTTGCCGAACTTGCGCCACCACCACACGCCCACGACCGTGAGGACGATCAGCAGCGGCAGCATGAACCGCATCGACGCCGAGAGGACGACCAGCACCTGGGTGGGCAGCGGCAGGGTGCCCCCGAGCTCCTTGAACATGCCCTCGAAGGTGGGGACCACGAAGATCAGCATGCCGACGCACATGAGCATCGCCAGGATGAAGACGACGATCGGGTAGGTCAGAGCGGCCTTGATCTTGCCGCGCAGCCTCACCTCGGACTCGAAGTTGTCGGCGATCTGACGCATCGTGACGTCGAGGAACCCGCCCGCCTCACCCGCGCGGGTCATGTTGACCATCAGCGGGGGAAAGGTGTCGTCCTTCGCGAAGGCGGCCGACAGGCTCATGCCGGCCTCGATGTCCTGCTTGACCTTGCGCAGGATCCGGCGGAGCTCAGGGTTGTCCGACTGCTCCGCGAGGATCGTCAGCCCGCGGAGCATCGTCAGGCCCGCGTCGATCATGGTCGCGAACTGCCGGGAGAAGATCGCGAGGTCCTTCATCGTGACGCGTTTCTTGCGCCCGAAGCTGATCTCCTTCTGCATGCCCGCGCTGGCGGGACGTACGTCGAGCGGGAAGTAGCCCATGCCGCGGAGCTTGTCGGCGACGGCTGCCTCCGAGGCGGCCTCGACCTTGCCCTCGACCAGCTTGCCGCCGGGTCCTCTGACCTTGTAGGTGTACTGCTGCGTGGCCATGGGACTCCTGGATGTTCGTCGTGGGCTTCAGCGGGCCGTCAGCGCCGGCCGTCGGCAGCGGTGCCGCCGGCGGTGACCAAGGTGTCGAAGTCGGCTCGGTTCGAGCAGTGCTCGACCCCCGCCTCGTAGCTGATCCGGCCGGTCTTCACGAGCCCGGCGAGATCGGCGTTCAACGTCTGCATGCCGTCCTTGGCGCCCGACTGCAGCGCGCCCTGGATCTGCTGGAGCTTGTCGTCACGGATCATCGCCCGGATGCCGGAGTTGCAGACCATGATCTCCACGGCGGCCGCTCGGCCCTTGCCGTCCACGGTCTTGACGAGGGTCTGGCACAGGACGCCCTGGAGCGTTGCCGCCAGCTGGGTCCGGACCTGCTGTTGCTGATCGGCCGGGAAGACGTCGACGACGCGGGTGATGGTGTCCTGCGCGGACTGCGTGTGCAGGGTGGCGAAGACCAGGTGACCCGTCTCGGCGGCAGTCAGCGCGACCGAGATGGTGTCGAGGTCGCGCAGCTCGCCGACAAGGATGACATCGGGGTCCTGACGCAGCACGTGCTTGAGGGCGCCGCGGAAGCCGTGCGTGTCCTGGCCGACCTCACGCTGGTTGACCAGGCACCCGCGGTGCCGGTGCAGGAACTCGATCGGGTCCTCGATCGTCATGATGTGTCCGCGCCGGGTGCGGTTGATCTTGTCGATGAGGGCGGCGAGCGTGGTCGACTTGCCGGACCCCGTGGGGCCGGTGACCAGCACGAGTCCACGCTTGAGGTGCGCGAAGCTCTCGACCACGGGAGCCATGCCGAGCTCGTCGAGGGGCTTGATCTCCCACGGGATGGCCCGCATGACGGCTCCGAGCGACTCCCGCTGCTGGAAGACGTTGACGCGGAAGCGGGCGTGACCGGGGACGGCGTAGGCGAAGTCCAGCTCGAGGTTCTCCTCGAAGGTCTTGCGCTGCCGCTCGGTCATGACGCCGTAGATGGTCTCCTGCAGCTGGGTCGGTGTGAGCTCGGCGTAGCCCTCGATCATCTGCATGTCCCCGCGCACGCGAACGGCCGGTGGGGCGTTCACCGTGAGGTGCAGGTCGGACCCGCCGAGCTCGAGGACGCGGACGAGGAGGTCGTCGAGCACCAGGCGGCGTCCGGTGGGCGGGGGAGCCGTCGGGGGCGGCGTGCTGACAGGGACCGCGAGGGACGGGGACGCGACGGGTGCGGTCGGCGGCGCGCTGGGCGCAGGCGACACCTTCGGAGAGCCCGCCAAGGGGAGTCCGAACCCCCCGGAAGCAGCGGGCGAGGAGAGCTGGTTCACGTCTGTCCTACGGTCGATGGGAGCGGCGGTCGGGAGGCCGCTAGGAGCATCGGTCGTGGCAGTGGGCAACTTGAGGCCTTGGTGGGGGGTGCCGGTTCACACGACGACCCGCAGGACCTCCTCGATCGAGGTGAGGCCCTGCAGCACCTTGAGCCAGCCGTCGTGACGCAGCGAGACCATGCCCTGAGCGCGTGCGGCGCGCCCGATGTCGTCGGTGGAGGCGCGTGCGACGGCGAGGCGTTCGATCTCCTCGGTGACCGTCATGACCTCGTGCAGCGCCATGCGGCCGCGATAGCCCGTGTTGGCGCACTTCGAGCACCCACCGGGCTGGTAGATCGTCGGCACCCCCTCCTCGGGGTCCCACGGGATGCCGAGCCGGTCGAGCTCCTCGGGCTCCGGCTGGTGGGGTCGGCGGCAGCGAGCGCACAACGATCGGCAGAGCCGTTGGGCGAGCACCGCGTCGATGGCGGACCCGACCAGGAACGGCTCGATCCCCATCTCGACGAGGCGGGTGACCGCCGAGGGCGCGTCGTTCGTGTGCAGCGTCGTGAGCACCAGGTGACCGGTGAGGGCGGCCTCGATCGCGATCTGGGCGGTCTCGTGGTCACGGATCTCGCCGATGAGGACGATGTCGGGGTCCGACCGCAGGATCGAGCGCAGCGCCGAGGCGAACGTGAGCCCCGCACGGGCGTTGGTCTGCACCTGGTTGATGCCGGTCATCCGGTACTCGACCGGGTCCTCGACGGTGATGACGTTGACCTCGGGCTTGTTCAGCAGGTTCAGCGTGGCGTACAGCGTGGTCGACTTGCCCGAGCCGGTCGGACCGGTGGCCAGGATCATCCCGTAGGGCTTGGTGAAGGACTGCTCGAACCGGGCGTAGTTGCCGGCGGAGAAGCCGAGGTCGCCCAGGCCGAGCAGGGTGTTGCTGTTGTCGAGGATGCGGGCCACGACCTTCTCGCCCCACACCGTGGGCAACGTCGCGACGCGCAGGTCGATGCGACGTCCCTGGTGGTTCACCGACATCCGGCCGTCCTGGGGGATGCGACGTTCGGCGATGTTCATCTCGGCCATGATCTTGAGCCGGGAGACGACGCCGTTCTGGATGTTCTTGGGGGAGCGGTGGGCGTCCTGCAGGACACCGTCGATGCGGTAGCGGACGCGCAGGTCGCGCTCGGTGGGCTCGATGTGGATGTCCGAGGCGCGGTCGCTGATGGCCTGGGAGATCAGCAGGTTCACGAAGCGGACGACGGGCGCCTCGTCGGAGACCTCGGTGAAGGTGTCGAGCTCGTCGACGGACTGCTCGTTGGAGACCAGGTTGGAGGTCAGGTCGTCGAGCTCGCCCTCGGCGCGGTAGATCTGGTTGAGCTTGGTCGCGATGTCGGCCCGGTTCGCCACCGCGAACCGCACCCGGCGCTTGGTCAGGCGGCTGATGTCGTCCTTGAGCTCGATGTTCCCGGCCTGACGGATCGTCACGGCGACGACCAGCTCACCGTCGTCCCAGTCGATCGGCAGCACCGAGGCCCGGCGTGCGAACTCGGCCGGCAGGGCGGCCGCTGCGGCGGCGTTGACCGAGTACTCGGTCAGGTCGACGTAGGACAGCCCGACCGACTCCGCTGCGGTCCGCATCAGGTCGTCCCGCTGCACGGTGCCCTCGGCGACCAGCACCTCGAGCGCGTTGTGCGATCCGAGCTCGGCCGTGCGCTCGGCGTCGGCGAGCTGCTCGGGCGTGACCAAGCCGGCATCGAGGAGCGCCCGGGCGGTGTTGCCTGACTGGTGCGGCGTCACGATGGCTCCTGATGCCTAGTCGGGGAGGATGGAGAGGGCGAGCAACGGGTCCTGGCGGTAGCGGCGAATCAGCTCCGCGCTCGCCTCGTCGATCCGCGAGTGCAGGGCCTGACGGTAGACGGTCAGCTGCTCCAGCGCGGCGTGGATGCGCTCGAGCGCGTCGGCCACCTGCTCGGGGTCGTGAAGATCCACCTCCCTGGTCCACATCAGGGCGAGATCGGGCAGGTCGGGCAGGGGCTCGGCGGCTCCGACGCTGGCGAGGTAGCCACGAGTCTGGCCGGTACCCGTGTCGCCCAGCGCCCGCACGAGCTCATCGAAGCTGAGGTTGCCCTCGGTGTGCGCGCCGGCGTCGAGGACATCGATCCGCGCGTGCGCGAGCCGCCGCCAGTAGGACACCTTGTCCTCCTCGGCGGTGAGGTGCTGGCGGTACGCCCGCAGCTCGGTGAGCGTCAGGCTCTGCGGGTCGCGCTGGGGCGGCGTGCCGGCCGAGACGGCGCCGTCGGGCGAGCCATGGGCCGGGCTGCTCATGCCGCGCCCTCCGGAGCGTCGACCAGGGTCGGGTCGAGGCCCGCGCGCTTCAGCATGATGCCGAAGTCGTGCGTGTTCGACGACGCGAGCTTGGCGGACGGGATGGACACGACGCCGTCGAGCACGAGCCGGACCAGGTGCTGGTCGAAGGTCTGCATGCCGGAGTACCCGCCCCCGGCGACGATGTCCTCGATGGTGTCGGTGCGGTCAGGGTCGGCGATGGCCTCTGCCAGACGGGGACCGTTCACGGCGATCTCCATGATCACCGCCCGGCCCTGGCCGTCGGCCCGGGGCACCAGCCGCTGGCAGACGATGCCGCGCAGCGAGGTCGCGAGTCCAAGGCGCACCTGCTTCTGCTCGTGGGGTGGAAAGAAGTCGATGATGCGATTGATCGTCTCCTTGGCGTCGGTCGTGTGCAAGGTGGACATCACGAAGTGGCCCGTCTCGGCGGCCGACAGGCCTGCCTTGACCGTGTCGGCGTCGCGCATCTCGCCGATCAGGATCACGTCGGGGTCCTGTCGCATGGCGGCCCGCAGCGCGGTCTCCCAGTCGTCGGTGTCGGTGCCGAGCTCGCGCTGGCTGACGCTGGCCAGCTTGTCGCGATGGATCACCTCGATGGGGTCCTCGATGGTCAGGACGTGCACGGCCCGGCTCTCGTTGATCGCATCGACCATCGCCGCCATCGTGGTCGTCTTGCCCGACCCGGTCGGGCCGGTGACCAGGAGCAGGCCGCGGGGCTCCAGGGCCAGCTGTCCGACGATGTCGGGCAGGTTCAGTGCGGCGAGCGACATCGGCTCGTCGCCGATCAGCCGCAGCACGCAGCCTGCCGTTCCGCGGGCGCGGAAGGCGTTGACCCGGAACCGGCCGATGCTCGGCACGTAGAGCGCATAGTCGGCCTCGTTGGTGGCCGCGAAGGCCTCCTGGACGTCACGCGGCATCGTCTCCAGGATGAGCTCCTCGGCGGCCTCGGCCGTCAGCGGATCGACCTGCAACGGGACCAGCGACCCGGAGATGCGGATCTTCGGGGGACTGCCCACCTTGAGGTGGAGATCCGACCCTTGGTTGACGACCACGGCGTGCAGGTACGGTGCGATCTGCAGCGTCATTGAGCGGACACCTCCGATTGTCTTTCTGCCCCCGGACGGGTCCTCGGTCGGGGCGGCGGGCCGGCGCCTGCGTCTCCCGGGAGCCGGCTGGAGTGCGGAGTCTACCCCGGAAGATTCGCCAGGCCTCAAGCCGCGGCACTCCCGCGCCGATGAGAGTGATGGCTCGGGATCCACCGCTGTGGTCCGGGCGCCGACGATTGGTGAAGGACACATGGCACGCACCTTGGTGGGTCTCGACATCGGCAGCTCCGGTCTCCGGGCTGCGGAGTTCTCCGTCGGAAACCGACGACTTCGTCTGCGCAGGTTCGCCCAGCTGGAGCTCCCGGCCGGCGTGGTGCGTGCGGGCACCGTCGTCGACCCCGATGCGCTGACCGCTGCCCTCGTCGAGCTGTGGTCGATCGGCAGGTTCCGCAGCAAGACCGTCGCCCTGGGAGTGGCCAACGCCGGGGTCCTGGTGCGCCAGATGGACCTGGACTGGATGGCCCCCAGCGACTTCAGCAAGGCGCTGCGCTACCAGGTCGAGGACGCGCTGCCGATGGCCGTGGACGACGCCAACCTGGACTACCACCTGCTCGACGACGTCGAGGTGCCCGGCGAGGACGGGGCACCCCGCCGCGTGGCGCGGGTGCTTCTGGTGGCGGCCGCCCGGGAGATGGTGGACGCCTTCGTGGGGGCCGTGGACCGGGCGGGTCTTCGCGCCGTGAGCGTCGACCTCGTGCCCTTCGCGCTGGTCCGATCGGCGGTGATGTCCGCGCCCTCGGTCACGCCCGACGATGCTCCGCTGGAGGCCCTGGTCGACATCGGTTTCGACGTGGTGACCCTGGTCGTGCACCAAAGCGGTCAGCCGCGCTACGTGCGGATGTTGCCCGGCGTGGGCAGCGACGCGATCTCACAGGCGATCCGGGAGCGCTACGACTGGACCTGGGAGGAAGCCGAGCGCACCAAGGTGGTGGTGGGCCTGGCCGGGCACTCGACCCTGAAGCCGGAGGTCCCCCGTGCGGACGGGCTGGACCACCCGGCCCAACGGGTCGTGGGCGCCGAGGCCGAGGCGCTGGCGTCCGAGATCGCCACGACCCTGGACTACGTGCGTGACGCGGACCGACCGGACATCGCCCGGGTGCTGCTGGCCGGTGCCGGCAGCCGGCTCGCCGGCCTGCCGGAGCTGTTCGAGGAGAGGCTCGGCGTGCCGGTGGAGCGGATGGCGCTCACCGACCGGGTACGGAGGCCGCTGCGCGGCCGGGACGACGAGTCCGACGACATCTCGGTGATGATCGCGGCCGGCCTCTGCCTCCGGGCGAAGAGCACCCGGGGCGTCGGGAGACCGTCCCGCCAAGGCTCCATGTCGCGCAAGCGGACGTCTGCATCGGAGGCCGCGCCCCTCGCCGAGGCGAAGCGCAAGCACGGTGCGCAGGTCCTGCCGTCCGTCAACCTGCTTTCTCCGTGGGCGTTCGAACGGATCGCCGTCCGGCAGCTGCGGACCCGCTTCGCCATCAGCTGTCTCATGGTCGTCTCGGCGGCTGTGGCCGCGTGGGGCCTGCAGTCGATGCGCATCGCGGACGCCGAGGACCTGCTGACGGTGGAGAACGCCGAGACGTCCCGGCTCACCGAGCGGACCAACGTGCTGCAGCCCGTGAGGACGTTCATCGCCGGCGTCGAGCAGCAGAAGGTCACCGTCTCGGAGGCGATGGCGTCGGAGATCTACTTCTCGAACGTGCTCGACTCGATGAGCGAGGCGGTGCCCGCCGGCGCGGTGCTGGACTCGCTCGTCGTGACGCTGGCTCCGCCGCCTCCCGCGCCGGTGCCGGCCCCGGCCGAGGAGGGCTCGGAGGAGGACTCACCCACTCCCGCGCCCGCCGTTCCCGCCGTCGCGTCACCGTGTCCGGGTCCCGATCCGTTCCAGACCCTGCCCGTGGTCGGTTGCATCACCCTGTCCGGCAGTGCCGGGAGCCGGGCCGAGGTCGGGGCCTTCGTCGTGGCGCTCGGTGCTGACGAATCGTTCGTCGAGCCGTTCATCTCGACGACCACCACGGCCGACGCGGCCAAGGTCACCTTCAGCGGGTCCGTGGGGCTCTCGGAGAAGGTCTTCAGCGCGCGGTACGCCGCGCTCGAGCAGATGCTGGTCGGGAAGGGCTGATGATGGAGCTGCACACACCTCGCGCGACCAAGATCATCGGGGTCGTCACCCTGCTTCTCATCGCAGCGGTCTCCTGGACCTTGGTGATCGGACCCGAGGTGTCGCGCCTGTCGGAGGTGCGCACCCAGATCCAGGACACCCGCGACCAGAACGACGTGCTGCGGGTTCAGCTCGCGCGGCTGGTGAAGCAGTCGAACGACCTCGACGACGTGCGGACGACGGCCGAGGCGCTGGCCGCCAAGTTCCCACCGACCGCGGATCAGCCGGGACTGTTCGAAGCGGTCACCGAGGCCGCGGTCGAGGCCGGTATCGGCGGGGACGGCATCACGACGTTGGCTCCCAGCCCTCCCGTCGCGGGCGGTGAGTCCGCTGCCGGTGTTCCGGCGCCGCCACCGGCCGGTAGCGGCCAGCTGGCGCGCCAGGCGGTGTCGATCTCCATCGAGGGCAGCTACCAGCAGACGGTTCGGCTGCTCGACAACCTCGAGCAGATGGAGCGGGCCTACCTGGTCACGTCGGTGTCCCTCAACGGCGGCGCGGAGGACGGCTTCACCACGACCCTGACCGGCGACATGTTCGTGATGCCACCGGTCGCGGACCCGGGCGACGTCGACCAGGACGCCACCCCGGCGAGCGGCTGAGCACGAGGACCGCAGAAATCTCGCCAGGCCCTTCAGCGCCCCCCGCGAGCGTGCCGATACACCGTCGAACGCCTCGGAGACGAAAGGAACAACGATGGGGGACTTCTCCCCGCTGCTCACGGCTCTGTGGGGCGTCCTGCTCGTCTTCCTCGTGCTGCTGCTGGCGCGGATGGTCCAGGGGCGTCGCCGTGTCGCGGTGCAGAACGTTCCGGCTCCCGACTCGATGGTCGCCGTCCTCCCGGGCCCCGCCCGACGGTCGCCTGGCCGCCACTCCGCCGCGGCTCCTGCCACCTCGGGCCTCACGATCCTGCGGCAGGTGCCGATCGCGGTGAGGCGTCGCCGTCGCCTCGACGAAGCTCCCGCGCTCGTGCCGGCAGCGGCCGAGCCGGTCGAGGACGTCGCTGTGCCGGTCGAGGATGTCGCCGACGCAGAGCACCCGGTGACCTTTGAAGCCGCGGCCCCGGCGCCGTCTGATGCGGTCGCCGAGGACCTCGGCGCCTACCGACGGCAGGTGCAGACCACCATCCAGGCCATGAGCCGGCGCATCGGGCCGGGGGAGACACCCGAGCTGGTCGAAGCACGCCTGCTCGCCGCCGTCGATCGACTCGACGGCCCCGTCGGCTTCGCCCGCCCCAGGCTCAGCCCCGCCGGCCCCCATCGTCCGGCGGATCACATCGTGCCGATGGCCCACCCCGTGCCGCCGGCGCCCCCTGCAGAGCTGCCGGCAGCGTCCGCGGAGGCGGATCCGCCGGCGATGCCCCCGCAGACGGCGTCGGCCGCGGCGGAAGAACCCGAGCTCGAGAGCGTGCGACCCGAGCCGCCCGTGCCCGACGACGAGGTCGTCCTGCCGGTTCCTCCGCTCGAGCTCTCCAGCGATGTCCGCCGGCGCGGCCTGCGGCGTCGTGGCAGGGCCGGCTGATGGCCGACGAGGTCGTGGCGGCCGGTCACCGCGAGCTCCTCGAGCTGCTCGAGGGCTATGCGTCGTTGTCGCGCGACTACGCGGCCGCCCGGGAGCCCCGGTTGGCGCTGCTCGCGATGTGGACGTCGGACGTCCACGTGCTGCAGCTGCTGCTGCTGGAGAGCGGACTGGACCGGGCCCCCGACCCGTCGGCGCAGCTGGCAGCCGTCGGGGAGGCGGTCGACCTGTCGCTGACCACGCTGAGCCTGGACGCGCCGACACCTCGCCGGCTCCTCGAGCAGGCGCGTGAGGCCATGGTCGCCACCTTCGACGCATCGGTGCACGCCATGCTCGCCGACCGGTTCCTGTCCCTGGACCACCTCGACGAGGTGCAGACCCCGTCGGCTGACGCCGCAGGCCGTGCGGTGGAGCACCGGCTCGACGGGCGCACCTTCGAACAGCTCGTCGCGGACCTCGAGGCCACCGCGCAGGACTGCGTCGCGGTGGCCTGGGCGATGCTCGCCGCCGATGACCTCGACGGTGTGCTGCGCCAGATGCACCATGCCGATCTCGCCACGTTCGAGGCCTTCCTGCTGCGCGCCGCCTCGGAGTCGGGTGACGAGACCCTTGCCTCGGTCGACCTGAGCTGGGACCTGGCCGCGCGTGCGTTCACGGAGCGCCCCACCCCGCCTGTCAGCCACGCCGACGTCGAGGCGACCGTGGACGCGTGGCGAGAGCGCCTCGTGGTGTCTGCCGGATGGGCGCAGGCGGCGCGCATGCGGGCGTCCTTCCTCGCCGTCCCGGTCGCATGAGCGACTCGCTGATCCCGGCACCGTTCTTCGTCTCGGTGGCGGGTGTCCTGGGCCTGATCGTGGGTTCGTTCCTCAACGTGGTCATCCACCGCGTCCCGGCCGGCAGGTCGGTGGTCAGGCCCGGCTCGACCTGTCCTCGGTGCCACGCCCCGGTGCGCGGGCACGACAACGTCCCGGTCGTGTCCTGGCTCCTGCTGCGCGGGCGCTGCCGTGACTGTGCGGCACCGATCGCGATCCGGTACCCCTTGGTCGAGGCCGCCACCGCCGCCCTCTTCGCGGTGAGCGCCTGGCGCATCGGGCCCTCCGCGTACGTCGTCGCCGTGCTCGTGCTGATGGCCGGCGCGGTGGCGCTGTTCATGATCGACCTCGATCACGGGCGGCTGCCCTTCTCGATCACGGGGCTCACCGCGGTGGGCGTCGTGGCCGCCTTGGTGGTGGCGACGCTGACCGGCGACGCCGACCACGTCCCCCGGGCGCTGCTGTCAGCCGGTCTCTGGCTCGCGGTGTACGGCGGGATCCATGTGGCGACCGCGGGACGTGGCATGGGACTCGGAGACGTCGCTCTCGCGCCGTTGCTGGGCCTGGTGCTCGGCTGGTCCGGATGGGGCGCGAGCCTCGTGGGTCTGCTCGCGGGCTTCCTGGTGGGCGCCGTGATCGGCGTCGGCCTGCTCGCGTCGCGGCGGGCGGTCGCCGGGTCCCGCATCCCGCACGGGCCGTTCCTGCTGGCCGGCGCCGCGCTCGGACTGTTCGCCGGCCAGCCCCTCTGGCACGGCTACCTGCGGTTCTTCGGACTCGGCTGACCTCAGGGGGAGGCTGCCCGGGACACGTCCACCCGGAGGGCGAGGCCGTCGAGGTGCGTGTCGAGGTGCCGTTGGTACCAGCCGCGCCCGGACCACTTCTCGGGGTCGCTGAACCCGGGAATCGTGTGCTCGGGAACGCCGGGCTGGGCTGCCAGGGCCTGCATGCGGGCAGCATCGATCGAGCAGTTGAGCACCAGCGTCCGGATGAACTCGATGGCGGCCGTGGCATCGACGAGGTCGAGCCCTTGGCGGCACAGGGACTCGACGTGGGGAGTGAGCCGTTCGACGAATCCGGGGGAGACGTTGCGCGCGCCCACGGCGGCGATGGCGTAGCCCGGGTGGCTCTGGCACAGCACCCACAGGGTGTCGCCGATGGCGCTGATCTCGTCGCGCCAGGCGAGGTCGGTGGACGGCCAGTCGGCCTCGCGGGCGATCCGGTCCATGGCGAGGACGAGCAGGTGCTCGCGACTGTCGACGTATCGGTAGAGGCCGGAGTGGGCGACGCCGAGTCGTCGGGCGATCTGTGGCATCGAGAAGGTGGCGATGCCTTCGGCGAAGACGGCGTCGATGATCTGGTCGACCGTGAGCTGTCGTGGACGCCCGGGCTTGACTCGCATCTGACAACGATACCGAGCCGGGCGACGGACGGCTTGGTATCGGACCAGATTCGTGCAGCTAGTTCACACCCCGCGGCGCTCTCGCGTGAGGAGTCCGGGGGCGGCCCTCAGAGCAGGCCCAAGGTCTCCGCGTGCCGGCGGACCACTTCGCTGTCGGCAGCGAGCACGAACGGCACGTCCGGCGCCCACCCCTGCTCGATCTGCTCCACGGTCCCGTCGCCGGGATCGAGGCGGACCTCGCGGATGTACACCGCCAGGATCCTGCCGGGGTGGGACCGGACGATGTCGGCGTAGATCTCGGGGTCCTTCTCACCCGAGTCGCCGATCAGCACGAACGGCAGGTCAGGGTGCAGATCGAGGATCTCGCGGATGCGCCCGTGCTTCTGCTCACGCCCCTCGGCCGTGCCGAGCAGGTCACGCAGCAGCAGGGGACCGCGAGGGAAGTCGTGGTGATCGAGGAACGCAGAGAGGAAGGCATGCAGGTTCCAGGGGCTGGACGACACGTAGAAGACGGGGTTCACGTCCGCGACGAGATCGCGGTACAGCTCGGCGGCACCGGGAAACGCCTCGCGGGTCAGCTCGGAGCCCGCCAAGGTCTGCAGCACCATCTGGCCGGCTCGCTGGACGCCGGTCTTGATGACGGTGTCGTCGATGTCCGAGATGATCCCGACCCGTGCCGCGGGACCGGGAACCCGGACCTGCACAGGGGTGGCGTGCGCTGCGGTCAAGCCGCGGTACCCGCCGGCGAGCGACACCGTTCCGCTCACCCACGGCGACCCGAGCGGACCGGAGGCGGGCATCCGCACCAGGAAGTAGCCGTCGTCGTCGGAGACGGTCTCGACGACGGCGCCGCCGAGCTCGACCTTGAGCGGGACGCCGGGCAGCTCCCGGGTCATGAAGTTCTGCATGCTGCGGCGCACGGCGGCACCGACTCCCTCGCCGTCAGCCGCCCGCGACGGCTCCGGGTTGTCCAGGACCCGGCCGCGCACGACGACGCCGGCGGGGCCGCCATGTCCGCCGTACGGCTCGATCCGGAAGCTCCTGGGTGCCGATCGGGACGACAGGACGTGTGCCGACTCCAGGAACCGTTCGACGTTCGTGACCCACCGGCTCGCACCCATGCCGCCACCGTAGCGGGGCCACTGCGTCAGGTGACGTCCCCGTCGGCGTGGTCACGCAGCCGGTCGACCCTGCGTCTCGCGCAGGCGACGAGCGCCGCGAGGTCCAGACCGTAGACCGGGTGCTCGGTGCCGGCGTACTCGAGCAGACGGCCGGACCCCCGCTCGACCAGACGGAGCGCGCCGACGGCGTTGCCACGTTCGGCGTGGGTCAGGCCGACGCACAGCTGGGCGAGTCCCTGCCACAGGATGTGCTCCTCCTCGGGACTGGCCTTCCAGCGGGCCTCCAGCACCTCATGGGCCGCGAACGGGCGACCCGCCTCGAGCAGCTCCCGAGCGAAGCTCAACGTCTCCATCGGGGGGAGGGGTTCCTCTGACACGGGCTCCACACCTGCGGACCCGTACGGCAGCGGGCGTCCGAGGGCATCGCGCGGACGCGCCTGCTTCGCGCGTCCGCTGTCGTCACGATCCCGATCAAGTTTCACGCTCCACCTCTCCTGCTCATCTGCCACCTTTGCACAGCCCGGCGTCTAGAACGGCGCGAGAGGGATGTCGGCGCTCGACGCGAGTCGCTGGCCCGGGCAGGCACCGAGGACTCGACCCATCGCGTCGTGCTCGGCCTGGGTGACCCACAGGGCGTACTTGGTCTTGACGGCGACCTGGCGGGCGACGAGATCGCAGCGCGAGGACTTGAGCGGCGGAAGCCAGCTCGCGGCGTCGCTGTCGCTCTTCGAGGAGTTGGTGGTCACGTCGGTGGCCCGCAGCTCGAGGAAGTCGTTGGCAAAGGCCTCGCGCTGCGCAGCGTCCCACTGCTGAGCACCCTTCTGCCAGGCATCGCTCAACGCGACGACGTGATCGATCGGCACCTGCCAGGACGTGTCGCTGCCTCGCGTGAACCGCACGCTCTCGCCCGAGTAGGGCGAGGTCAGCACGCCCGTGAGGACCACGCACCCACGGGTACCGGGCTTGACGGCGACCTCCGACAGGTCCCGCCGGAGCACGTCGTTGCGTTGGTCGCAGCCGTTTCGATCGAGATCACGCCAGGCCTGGCCGAACTGCTCGCGCGAGTAGCCGGTCTTGGGAGCACGCCCCTTGACCGCCAGCCGCGTGAGCGCATCGATCGCGAGGTCGGACGACACACCGGCCGTCACGTCCGGTGCGGTCGCCTCCGGGGCAGGAGCGATCGGCGGGATCGCAGGAGCGTCCTGGCTGCTGGCGGCGGGCTCCTGGTCCCCACCCGACGACGTCCATCCGAAGACGACCAGCGCGATCGCGCCGACCAGAAGTGCAACGTTGCGCCGATCGCGTGACATGACTGCTTTCTTGCCGGGGCTCGCACGTGGGTCGGCAAGTCTGGCACGCGGCGCCGACAGATCTGGCGGGAACCCTCCCGGACCACCGAGGGACGTTCAGTCGGCGAGGCGACGGCTGCGCCGGTGCTGGGCGGCGAGGCGCACCGAGGCGTTGGCGGCGCCATAGCCCTGGTAGTCGACCCGCTGGACGACTTCGAAGAACACCCCGCCGAGCGTCTCGGTGTAGAAGTGGGTGAACTCGCCCGTGGCGTCGCGGTCGTACATGACCCCCAGCTCGGCCATCTCCGCGACGGCGGCTGCCGGCAGCGCGAAGCGTGCCAGGAGGTCGTCGTAGTAGTTGTCGGGGATCGGCAGGGGGCGCAGTCCTCGTTCGCGGGCGCGACGGGCGACGGCCAGCACGTCGCTCGTGCTGAAGGCGACGTGCTGCGGGAAGCCGGCGGCATCGAACGCCAGCGGGGCCACGTTCAGGGCGAGACGGACGCCGCAGTCGTGGCTGCGGACGACGTGGCTGCGCACCAGCCCGTTCGGCGCCGCGACCTCCTGGCTGCTGTCGGACTGCAGCGCCAGCACGCTGCTGTAGAACAGCACGGCCTCGTCGAACCGCTGCCACGGCTGCGCGAGGTTGACGTGGTCGACGCCGGTGAGCAGCGGGAGCCGGGCGTCCTCTTCACCGTCCTCGAACTCCTGCGCCCACGGGGGATCGGTGGTGGCCGCAGGTGACAGGAAGATCTCGGTGCCGTCCGGGGCGCTGAACGCCGAGAGGTCCATCTCGCCCGCCAGGCTCCGGCGAAAGACCGACGGTGCTTCGAGGGCGACGGCACGGCGGGCGGATGCCGCAGGGTCGGCGACCTCGAAGCCCACCGCGGAGAGCGTGGGAGCCCAGTCGCGCGCCTGCTGCTCGTTGCACACGACCCGGGCCTTGCCCTGCGTCCACAGCCGTACCGGCTTGCTGCGGTGCCGGCCTCGGAACGTGAACCCCAGCTGCCCCAGCAGCACGTCCACCGGACCGGCGTCCTCGGCCTTGACCTCGACGAAGTCGATGCTCGTGGGCTGACCCGTGTCGGGCAGCACGTCGGGCCGGTCGGGACGCCGGACGTCCACCGCCCGGCGGGCGACCTGGTCCTCGAGCCAGGTCAGCGAGCGCTTGGCCTGCTGCGCGGTGCGGAGCACATCAGTCTGACGGAAGGTGTCGTTGAAGACCTCGAGCGAGAGCGGGCCCTGGTAGCCGGCGCGCAGGACGTGGCCCAGGAACGTACCGAGATCGAACGAGCCCTCACCGGGGAACAGCCGGTGGTGTCGGCTCCACGACAGCACGTCCATCGTGAGGGCGGGCGCGTCGGCCAGCTGGAGGAAGAAGATCTTGTCGCCCGGGATCTGCTCGATCGCGGCCGGATCGTGCCCGCGCGACAAGATGTGGAAGCTGTCGATGCACGTGCCGACCGCGGGATGGTCCGCGAGCTCGACGATGCGCCAGGCGCGGCGGTAGTCGTCGACATGCCTGCCCCAGGCCAGCGCCTCGTAGGCCAGCCGCACCCCGTGACCGGCGGCGAGGTCGCCAAGGCGGCGCAGCTGGTCGGCCGACACCTCGTCGTCGTCGATCGTGGCGGTCCCGGCATTGCTGCACACCAGCATGGTGTCGATCCCGAGGCGACCCATGAGCTCGAACTTCGCGCGGGCCCGCCGCAGGACATCCACGAAGAGGTCCTCGGTGACGCCCTCGGCGTCCCTGAACGGCTGGTACAGATCCAGCGTGAGCCCCAGCCGGTGGGCGAGGGCCGCGATCTCCTCGGGGCTGGACGGTGACGCCACGAGATCGGGCTCGAAGACCTCGACCCCGTCGAAGCCGGCCTCGGCCGCGGCTCGCAGCTTGTCCGAGAGCGTGCCGCTCAGGCACACCGTCGCGATCGACGTCCGCAGGGTCATCGGGTCTCTCCTGTCGTCGGCGCGAGCAGCCGCGCGGGGGTCAGCACGAGCATCTGGCGGACGTCGTCCTCGCTCGCGCCGCCCTCGAGCAGCAGGGCGAGGATGCGCCGGGAGATGTTCTCCATGTGCCAGTGCGGTGCGTGCTCCGCACGCCACGACGGCGGTGTCACGCGGCTGAAGAACGCCGCGTCGTGCGACAGGACCATACGATCGGCGTAGCCCTGCGACACCAGCGCCAGCACCGTGGCGACCCGGACGTCGTCGGGCAGGACGTGCTCCATGCCGAAGCGGTCCATGCCGATCGTCGCACCGGCGTCCATCAGCTCGCGCAGGTAGTCCAGGTCGTCCGTGTCGCCGCAGTGGCCGATCACCAGCCGCTCGGGTGCCACCCCCAGCGTGCGGAACAGGGCCAGCTGCTCGCGCCCGTTGCGCGACGGCGCATGCGTGTGGGTCGTGATCGGCACACCCGTCCGCAGGTGCGCCTCCGCTGCCGCGGCGATGACGCGGCGGACGTCCGGCGTGAGCCCCGGCCGGTCGGTGACGACCTTGAGCATCCCGGCCCGTACGCCCGTGCCGGCCATGCCGTGCTCGATGTCGCGCACGAAGAACTCCACCAGCGGGTCGGGACCGTCGACCAGCAGCCCCGGCCCGTGGGTCTGGAAGTAGCCCGGGAGCACGTCGGCGGTGTAGTAGCCGGTCGACCCGACGACCTGGACGCGGGTCCGCGCCGCAACCCGCGCGACTCGCGCGACGTCACGTCCCAGGCCCAGCACCGTCAGGTCGACGACCGTGCGGATACCGAGCTCCCACAGGCGTTCGAGCCCGGCGACGGCCGTCTCGACCAGGTCTGCCTCGTCCCACTCCGGGTCGGGGAAGTTCAGGTCGAGCTCGGGATGGCCGACGAAGACGTGCTCGTGCATCAGGGTGACTCCCAGATCGTCCACGGAGACCGGCCCGCCGAAGCTCTGGACGGTCGCCGTCGACGTCATTGCGCCGCGCCCCGGATGCCCTCGTAGACGGCGAGCTGCTCCTCGTCGAAGTTGTCGCGCAGGTAGGCGTCGATCTGGGTGCGGAAGGCCTCCACGTCGACGTCGTCGATGATCTCGATCTCGCCGTCCTCCTTCCAGCCGTCGAGGATCTTCTTCTCGTCGTCGGCGACGCACCCGGGAACTTCGGCCACGGCCTTGTCGACGGCCGCCTGCAGGACGTCCTTCTGCTCCTGCGACAGCTCGTTCCACACCTCACCGATGATGATGAGGTTGGAGTTGGCCTGGTGGCTCGACAGGCTCAGGTAGTCCTGCACCTCCTGCAGGCTGATCGAGTCGATGTTGGTGATCGGGTTCTCCTGGCCGTCGACCGTGCCTTGTTGAAGGGCCAGGAACAGCTCCTCATAGGCCACCTCGGTCGCATCGGCACCCAAGGCCTCGGCGTTCATGAGGAACTGCGGCGAGTTCGGGAACCGCATCCGCAGGCCGTCGAGGTCGTCCGGGGTGCGGATCGGTTCATTGGCGGTGAAGTGCCGCATGCCGGCCGACCAGGCACCGAGGGTCTGCACCCCGGCCTCCTCGGCGAATCCCGCGACGAGGTCGTCGGCCGCGCCGCTCTCGAAGTAGCGGGCCAGGTGGTCGCTGTCGTCGAAGGCGTATGCCGCGTCGAGGACGGCAACCGGCTCGTACACCGCGCCGAGGGCGGATGCCCCCTGGATGTCCATGTCGATGTCGCCGGAGACCACCGACGCGATGCGGTCGGCATCGCCACCGAGCTGGCTGGACGCGAAGATCTCGACCTTCATGCCGGCGTCGGCCGCCTCCACCTCGTCGGCGATGACCTTCGCGCCGCAGCGGTGCTGCGGCTGGGTCTCGGTGTAGCTGTGCGCGAGGGAGATCTCGATGTCCTTGCCACCGCCACCGTCATCTCCGCCGTCGTCGTCCCCTCCGCACGCGGCGAGCACGATGAGTGGCACAACGGCGCAGGCGGTCATGACCGCGGCACGCCGAGTGCCTTGCCTGTTGGATCTGGTTGCCATCAGTGGATCCTCTCCTCGGGGTGTTGCGGGGGTGGTGCATTCGGTGTCGGGGCGTCGGGTGCCTCGGCGGCGACCAGCTCGTCGAAGTCGCGGAACATCGCCGCGCGGTCGGCGACGCGGCCGGTGATCAGCTCGAAGGCGTCGGCGGCCTGGTGGACGGCCATGCCGGCGCCGGTGAGGGTGCGGCAGCCGCGCTCGTCGGCGGCGCGCAAGAACTCCGTCAGCAACGGGCGGTAGACGATGTCGGCGACCCACAGGTCGGCGCGCAGCAGGTCGACCGGCAACGGGGTGCCGGGATGGGCGGCCATCCCCACGGGTGTGGCGTTGACCAGTCCGTTCGCGGTGCTGATCGCCGCCGTGAGGCCACCGTCGGGGTCGGTGACGATCTCCACGGGGGACGTGCCGCGAGCGAGGGTGTGGCGCAACCGGTCGGCCCGGTCCCCGTCGGGGTCGATGACGACGAGACGGCGCACGCCGTGACGGGCGAGTGCGTGGGCCACCGCGGTGCCCGCACCGCCGGCGCCCAGCAGGATGACCTCGTCGAGCGCGGCGCCGGGCAGCCCTTCGGCGAACGCCCGGCCGAAGCCGGTGACGTCGGTGTTGTGGCCGGTCGTCACGCCGTGGTCGACCAGCACGGTGTTGAGCGCGCCGATCGCGTCCACGTCGGCGGCCACCAGGTCGACGAGGGGGACCATCGCCTGCTTGAACGGGTGGGTGACGTTGAGCCCGTCGAAGCCGAGCTCGACGGCGGCCGCCAGCAGGTCGGCCAGGCGCTGGTCGTCCGAGCGCGACTCGTCGAGGTCGACGATCGTGTAGACGTAGCGAAGCCCCTGCCGGGCGGCCTCACGCTCGTGCATCTCAGGGGTCAGCGAGGACTTGATGCCCTGACCGAGCAGCCCTGCGACGTACGACCGTCGCCCGTTCACAGGTTCAGCCTCTCGGGCAGGTAGAGGATCGCGTCCGGCCAGAAGATGATCGCGAAGCACAGCAGGAGCAGCGGCACCATGAAGGGCAGAGCACCCCAGAAGACCTCGGACATCCGTGCCTTCGCGATGGCCTGCAGCACGAAGATGACGGTTCCGACGGGCGGTGTGAGCAACCCGATCATCTGCGACAGGATCATCAGGACACCGAGCGCGATCGGGTCGACGTCGTACTGCGCACTGATCGGGAGCAGGATCGGGACGGTGAGCGTCAGCACGGCGATTGCGTCGAGGGCGGTGCCCAGCACCATCGAGAGCAGGAAGACCAGCAGCATGAACACCACGGCGTCGTCGGTCCACCCGAGGACGAGCTCGGACAGCTCCTGGGGCACCTGCTCGCGGGCGAGTATGTAGCCGAGCAGGTTGGCCGTCGCGACGATCAGCATGATGCTGCCGGTGATCAGGGCGGCCTCGACGAGCACCTTGGGCATGTCGCGCAGGGAGAGCGTCCGGTACGCGAGGCCGAGCAGCGCCATGTAGGCGGCGCCGACCGCGGCAGCCTCGGTCGGGGTGAAGATCCCGCCCAGGATCCCGCCCAGGATGATGACCGGCGCGCCCAGCGGCGCGATCACCCGCTTGCCCGTCTCGAGGACCCGGGGCCAGCTGAACTCCGTGCGCTGGATCGAGTCGTCGCGGCGCACCCAGATGAACACGACGATCGCCAGGCCGAGGGCCATGAGCAGGGCCGGCACCACGGAGGCGGCGAACAGCGCGCCGGTCGACACCCCGGCCAGCCCGGCGTAGATGACCGCCGGGATGCTGGGCGGCATGACGGGGGCGATCAAGGACGCCGCGCCCGTGACACCCAGCGCGAACTTGCGGGAGTAGCCGTTGCGCAGCATCGCCGGGATCTGGACCTTGCCGACCGCCGCGGCGTCGGCGACGGCCGAGCCGCTCATCCAGGAGAAGCCGAGGCTGACGCCGATGCTGACGTAGCCGAGGCTGCCGCGTACCCGGCCCAGCAGGGCGAGGGCGAAGTCGAAGAGGCGCTCGGCGATGCCCGCGTGGTTGGCCAGGCAGCCGAGCAGGATGAACAGTGGCACCGCGAGCAGTGGGAAGCTGGCGGTCGAGTTGGCGACCAGCCGCAGGGCGAGGCCCAGTGACTGGTCGGTCGTGATCATGTACAGCAGGCACGGACCGGCGAAGGCGAAGGCGATCGGTACCCGGAGCACCAGAAGGGCTGTGATGATCAGGCACAGGGCGAGCAGGCTCATACCGTGCTCACCCCCACCACGTCGTCGTACGTCTGCTCCGGCACGCCGAGGACGGCGTACTTCGCCGCGGCCACGAGGGACCGCACCGTCGTGCTGACGAAGCCGATCATCGAGATGGCGTAGAGCCACGACATGGGCATCTGCATCGCGGGCGACTTGATGGTTCCCTGGTCCATCGTCAGGGCCCAGGCCTCCGCGGTCAGTCCGACGCCGACCGCCGCGACGACGAGGCACGCGACCACGCGGACCACCCGGCGTACCAACGGGTTGCGCACGCCGTCCACCATCTCGATCGAGATGTGGGCATCGGTCGTGACCAGCACGCCGGCCACGGCGAACGTCAGCCACACGAGCGAGAAGCGGGCCAGCTCACCTGTCCATGGCCAGCCGTCGACCGGCAGGTAGCGCTGACCCACCTGGATCAGCACCAGGAAGAAGATCAGCAGGAGCGCCGTGACACCGATCGCGAGCTCGATCGCCGTCGCCACCCGGATCGTCCGGGCGAGCCAGCGCGGCGGTCGCAGGAAGAAGGACGCCAGCCGGCCGGACGGCTCGGCCGGGGTCGTCGGTGCTGTGTCGTGGGTCACATCTCACAAACTAGGGAGCCGATGAAACTCATGACAATGGGTTGCCATGTGGTTGCCACCGGGCGTTGAGTGGGCTCATGTCCGGGCCCACGATCTATGACGTCGCGCGCGAGGCGGGGGTGGCGACGTCGACCGTGTCGCGCGCCTTCTCCTCGCCGAACCGGGTCAGCGCCTCGACCCGCGAGCACGTGCTCGCGGTGGCCTCTCGGCTGGGATACCGGCCCAACCCGCATGCCCGGGCCCTGTTGTCGGGGCGGCACCACACCGTCGCGATGGTCGTCTCGGACATCACCAACCCGCACTACTTCGAGCTCATCCGTGGCGCCGAGATGCGGGCCCGGGCCTCGGAGTACACCCTCGTGCTGGTCAACGCCGAGGAGTCGCCGCGCCTGGAGTGGGACCAGATCCAACGGCTCGCGCCCGCCGTCGACGGCTTCGTGCTCGCCGCGAGCAGGCTGCCGGACGAGAACCTGCGCCAGATCGCCGACCAGCGTCCCTTGGTGCTGATGAACCGCGAGCTGCGCGGGCACGCCAGCGTCGTGCTCGACCACGTGCGGGGGTGTCACCAGATCGTCGAGCACCTGGCCTCGCTCGGGCACACCGATCTCGTGTATCTCGGCGGCCCCCGCAACTCGTGGATGGCGGCGACACGGTGGGGCGCGCTGCGGTCGGCGGCGCTCGCCTTGGGCATCGGGGCGCGACGCATCGGCCCGTTCACGCCGAAGGTCACGCAAGGAGGTGCCGCTGCCGACGCGGCCATCAACAGCGGGGCCACCGCCGTCGTGGCCCACAACGACCTCCTGGCCATCGGAGTCGTGCAGCGACTCGCCCAGCGAGGGGTGCGCGTGCCCGACGACGTGAGCGTCGTCGGGTTCGACAACATCTTCGCCGCCGACCTGTGCACTCCCTCGCTCACGACGCTGGGCGGACCGCACGCCGACGTCGGGCGGGCCGCCGTCGAGATCCTCCTCCAGGCCGCCGGCACGACCCGGGGCCTCGACCCGCCGCAGGTGGTCCTCCCCACGGAGCTGGTGCTGCGCGGCTCATCGGGAGCGCGCCGGGCCGCGCGCGGCTGAGCGGCGTCGCCTGAGAGGATCGCGGCATGTACGTCAAGATCTGCGGCCTGCGGGACCCCCAGCACGCCCGCGCGGCCGTGGCCGCCGGAGCGCACGCCGTCGGTGTGGTGATGAACCGGACGAGCGCGCGCCGGGCCACCGATGACGAGGCGAGAGCGGTGATCGCAGCGGTCGACGGCCGGGCGGACACGGTGCTCGTCGTGAACGACCTGCCGGCGGCCGAGGCGGCCGCGACGGCACACCGGCTCGGATTCGACGTCCTGCAGCTGCACGGGCCCGCCTACGGACCCGACGACTTCGCCGAGGCCCTCGAGGCGACACCCCGGGTGTGGCGCGCCACCTCGCTGGACCACGACCCACCGCTCATGACGGGTGCGTGGGGCGAGGAGATGCTGCTCCTCGACTCGCCCGACGCCGGGTCGGGGGACCGATGGGACCTGTCGTCGTTGGCGGGCGCCGCCCCGGCGGGGAAGTGGCTCCTCGCCGGCGGGCTCTCGCCCGACAACGTGGCTGACGCGGTCCGTTCGGCCAGGCCGTGGGGAGTCGATGTCTCCAGTGGAGTCGAGGTGGCCCGGGGGGTCAAGGACGAGAAGCTGATCACGGCGTTCGTCCACGCGGCCATGTCGGGCGCGGCCTGACCGTCCGCCTTCATCCAACGGGCGGCGGTCGACAAGTCGACAAGTGGCGTCCGGTGGACGTCAGTCCACCGGTGCGATGCCCACCAGCTCGTGCAGGGGCACCGGGTTGTCGCGGGTGGCCCGGCAGGTGAGCTGACGCAGCTCGGCGCCGGGTGCGGTGCGGACCTGCACCGCCCACCGGGTGTCACCGACGACGAACACCGCGTCCGTCATGTCGTCGGTCACCCGGCGTGACGCCAGACGCACCGCGTCGACACGGGTCTCGTCCAGGTGCCGGCGCAGGGCAATCTCCGCGAACTGGACGGGCATCGCTAAGGACGAGCGTCCGCGCAGGTGGTCCAGGTCGAGCCTCCCGGCGGCCTGGGCCTCGGCGACCGCCAGCGACGACTCGGCGTCCAGGCGCCCGTAATACAGGCCGTGGGGCAGCACCAGCATGTTGCCCGCGAAGCGGTCGCCGCCGATGTGCGAGACCTCCCAAGTGTCGTCGGGGTGCGCAGCCGCGAGGGCCGTGGCCACTGGACGACCACGCTCGGCACAGCACGCGTCGTGGCGGCCGTGGGTGCACACGCAGAAGATCGTCGCGTCGGACGGCGTCAGGCCGGGGGAGCGGCCCGCACCCAGGGCCGTCAGGTCGAGGTCGAGCAGCTGGTGCAGGTCCGGCAGCACCGTGGTCTCGAGCCAGGGTCGCGTCGGGTGCGCGAAGGCAGCGAACACCCGCGTGGTGTCCGGACGGTTGGCGCGGTCCGGACGGCGCACGAGCAGCGGACGGACCCGCGCGGCCGAGGCTGCCCGGGCCAGCGAGTCGCCCAGCCCGTCGGGCAGGCGGGCGTCACGCAGGGCGTTGACACCCCAGGGGCCCGGATGCTCGATCAGCAGGAAGGCCCGCACGGTGGACGCCGTCCCGGTCACGGGCTCGTCGCGCAGCGCGCTGGCCGTCGAGCAGCGGAACGCGGGATCGCGCGACGTCACGAAACGACCTCGAGCAGTCCTTCCCGGACGAGGCGACGGCAGAGCACGAGCCGGCTCTGCGGGTCGAGGTGGTTTGCGAGGTCGCCGGGGACGAGCTCGCGGCGGGTGCGCAGCCCCTCCAGGGCGGGTCGCAGCCACGCGGGCATGTCGACCCAACGGTCGCCGAGCAGCACGTCGAGCCGGTCGCCGCGCGCGAGCAGCACGCACGGATGGCCGGGGCGGCGGCGCAACCGGGTGTCGTCGGCGATGGTGCCGGCAGCCAGGACGTCGCGCAGACCGCCCGCCAGTCGGGGGCTGCGGCTGGTCAGGAAGCGGCGCACCTCGGCCTCGACCGCGGCGTTCGCGTCGACTCCGCGGATCTGTGCCGCCAGTGTCTCCAGCCGGTGGGCGAGCTCGTCGGCGAGCTCGGCCGGGTCGTCCAGGTAGCCGGCCGGCAGGTGCTGGTCGGGCACACCGGCCACGACGTCGGCCACGCTGCGCTCGACCAGCCCGCGCCACGTGAGCTGGTTGATGCCGATCGTGACGTGCAGCGAGACCGTGTCCTGGGCACGGGCCGCGTGCGGGGTGCCGGTAGGCAGGTACATCGACAGCCCGGGCTCGAGGAGGACGTTCTCGACGCCGGCGGCTCCGTGGACCTCCCACTGCTTGGAGCCGGCCGTCTGGAACACGAACACGTCGTGGGAGTCGGAGTGAACATCGAAGCCCTGCGCGCCCGGCGGGGTGAGGTAGGCGTTGGCCTGGCACGGGTGCCCGAGCTCGAGCTCGAGCTCGGCGACGAGTCGGGTGATCGGCAGCCAGTAGCGGTGCAGCCCCTGCAGGACGATGGTCGCGCCGCCGTCGAACAGGGCGAGCGCCTTGCGAGCGTCGACCAGGCCGGTCAGTGGCTTGCCGGCGAGCGTCGCGCCGCGGGTGTACGACGACTCGGGCAGCACGGCACCGTCCTGCGCGAGGCGGATGGAGGGGGTGCGGATCGCGGACGACGTGAGCAGCGTGTCGACGTCGTCCACGGACAACAGCCCGGTCAGCTCGTCGGGGCTGGCGCGATGCAGGTGGACCTGGGACGCCCAGACCTTCGCGAGGAAGGTCTGGGCGTCACCGCTGAGCAGGTCGAGCGCGGAACCGGGCACGGTCAGGACGCGTCGCCGTCCGTCGTGTCGGTGGCGTCGCCATCCGTGGCGTCGCCGTCGGTGCCGTCGGAGTCCGTTCCGTCGGAGTCCGTGGTGTCGCCGTCGGTGGTGTCCGTGGCGTCGCCGTCGGTGCCGTCGGCGTCGCCGCCGTCCGTCCCGTCAGCGTCCCCGCCGGGGGGTGTCGTGCCGCCGACCGGGCTGGTGGTCATGTCGTCGTCGCCGAGCGGTCCATCGGGAGTGGTCGTCATGCGTCCTCCTGTGTGCGAAGTGGCAGGCCGCCCCGGAGGGGCGACCTTCGTACAGTCTGCTGCCAGGCCCGGTGTTCGACAAGGCGGGGCCTGGCAGCATTCTCGGGCGTGGCCAGGCGGCGACTACTGGTCGTCCTGATCGCGTCCGGCGGTCCGGCGGATGTCCCGGCCGTCGGCCACGTCCTTCTCGTGCTTCTTCTGGGCCTTCTTGATGTTGCGGGTGTCGCGCGGGGGCAGCTGGATGGTCTCCTCCGCCTCGATGCCGGCCTGCAGCTGACGGCCACGTTCCAGCTCGGCGTCGAGCTCGGCGCCGAACAACAGCGCCAGGTTGGTCAGCCACAGCCACAGCAGGAAGACGATGACACCCGCCAGCGATCCGTAGGTCTTGTCGTAGCTCGCGAACATCGACACGTAGAGACCGAACGCGACCGAGGCCAGGATCCACACGACGATCGCGAAGACGGCACCGATGCTGATCCAACGGAACTTGGGCTGCTTGACGTTGGGCGTCACGTAGTAGAGCACGGCCACGATCACGACGACGACGCCCAGCAGCACCGGCCACTTCGCGATGTCCCAGATCATGATGGCGGTCGAGCCCAGGCCGATCTGGTCGCCGACGGCTTCGGCCACCGGTCCGGTCAGCACCAGCGCGCCGGCCGCGATCGCGACCAGGACGATCGAGAACAGGGTGACCAGCAGCTGGGTCGGACGCAGCTTCCAGATCGGCCGGCCCTCACTGACCTCGTAGATGCGGTTCATGGCCCGACCGAACGCGCCCACGTAGCCCGACGCCGACCACAGCGCGCCGAGCAGACCGACGATCAGGGCGATCCCGGCCCCCTCCGCCGCGGTCAGCCGCTCGATCGTCGGCCGGAGCGTGTCGACTGCGGACGACGGGCCCACCTGGTCGACGATCGTGAGCAGCGAGTCGACCGTGGCCTGGCCCTGGCCGAAGACGCCCAGCAGTGACACGAGGGCCACCAGTGCGGGGAACAGCGCCAGCACCGCGTAGTACGTGAGGGCGGCGGCAATGTCGGTGCACTGGTCCTTGGAGAACTCCCGCAGCGTCTTCTTGACGATGTAGAACCACGATCTCTTGTGCAGATCGGCGGGGGAGTCGGGCTTGCGGTCGTCGTCGGGGTGGGGGGCGTTGACCGCTGCCTCGTCGCTGACCGACTGGTCGCTGACCGACTGGTCGTTGTCAGCCATGGTTCGAAACCTGCTTCATGTGCGTGCCTCCAGAATGCGGAGGGCGGCCGTCCAGGACGGCCGCCCAGGTGTTGTGGAGGTGACTTACCCGGCGCCCGGGGTCGGAAACCCGGTTGCGCCCACCGGTCAGTGCCGGTAGCTGCCGTACGTCAGGTAGCCGGTGTCGCCGCCCTGGTAGTACGTGTCGAGGTCGGCCTCGTCCAGCGGCAGATCTGCCCGCAGGCGCTCCACCAGGTCGGGATTGGCCAGGAACGCGCGTCCGAAGCTGATGAGATCGGCACCCAGGTCGAGCCAGTGCTCGGCGCCCTTGCGGTCCGCGGGGGACGGGTCGGAAGGGTGGGACG
>JAOPWZ010000086.1 GCA_025965435.1 Aeromicrobium sp. | reverse complement strand
AGCCACTGGCGCTTCTGGTCGTCCGTGCCGAAGACCGACAGCAGCTCCATGTTGCCGGCGTCCGGCGGGCTGCAGTTCAGCACCTCCGGCGACAGCAAGCAGTGCCCGGTCAGCTCGGCCAGCGGGGCGTAGTCGGTGTTGCTGAGCGGAGTCGACCACGGTGTGACGTGGGGCAGGAAGAGGTTCCACAGCCCCCGTTCGCGGGCCTCGGCCTGCAGCTGGAACAGGATCTCCGGGACGTGGTGTGGATCTCCGGACTCGTGGATCGCGGCGAGGTAGGCCGGCTCGGCCGGGATGACGACGTCGGTCAAGAACTCGTCCAGCTTCGCGTGTAGCTCCTGGGCGGGCTGACTGGTCTCAAAATCCATGAACTCTCCTGGGTGGGGTGGCGCAGGCGATGACGGTGGGTCAGGCCTGGTCGTGCATGAAGAACTGGACGTAGTCGGCGACGCAGACCGGTTTGTCGGACGTGTCGCTGCGGAACTCCAGGTGGATCGATCCGCGGGTGCCGCCGGCGATGGCCTGCGTGGCCGTCAGGGTGGCTTCCATCTGCACGCGCGTGTCGACGGGCACGCTGGCCGGGAACCGCACCCGGTCGTAGCCGTAGTGGAACAGCTGGTCGAACCCGCGGAACTCGACGAGGGAGTAGACCAGCTGCGGATGTAGCGAGAGGACCAGCAGCCCGTGGGCGATCGTCGTCCCGGCGGGGGCGGAGCGCGACCGCTCGGGGTCGACGTGGCCCCAGTAGAAGTCCCCCGTCGCCGCGGCGAACCCGTCGATGAGCGGTTGGTCGATCATCACCTGCGCGGACGTCCCGAGCGACGTCCCGACCGCGGCCGCGAGCTCGTGCGGCCCGTCGATGACCCGCGGCGCGGTCACGCCGGGTCCTGGACCGTGCGGGTGGCCAGGATGCGCTCAACGAGGGCGCCCTTGCGGATCTTGCCGGACGTCGTCATCGGGAAGGTGTCGACGAACTCCACGGTCTTCGGCTTCTTGTAGCCGGCGACCCGCTCCTTGCAGTGGGCGATGACGTCCTGCTCGGTCACGTGCTGACCCGGACGCACCTTCACGACGGCACAGATCGACTCGCCCCAGCGCTCGTCGGGCAGTCCGACGACAGCCACGAGATCGACCGCCGGGTGCTCGGCGATCACGTGCTCGACGTCGGCGGGGAAGACGTTCATGCCGCCGGTGATGATGAGGTCGCGCGACCTGCCGGCGACATACAGGAACCCTTCGTCGTCGGTGCGGCCCAGGTCCCCGGTGTGCAGCCATCCGTCGACCACGAGGGCAGCCGAGGCCTCGGGGTTGCCCCAGTAGCCGGGGGTGACGGCGGGTCCTCTCACCAGGATCTCGCCGATCTCGCCGGGCGGACAGGTCGAGCCGTCGTCAGCCACGATGCGGATCTCGTTGTAGGTCGAGGGCAGGCCGGCCGAGCCGACCTTCTCCTTCAGCCGCGAGGACGGCACGAAGGTCGGCGTGCCGCCCCCCTCGGTGAGCCCGAAGACCTGCACGAAGTCGGACGCAGGGAATGACTGCTGCGCCAGGGTGATCATCTCCGACGACAGCGGCGAGCCACCGCACATGATCATCCGCAGACCGGACAGGTCCAGCGCACCCTCGCCCATGAGCAGGTCCGTCTGCTGCAGGACGTCATGGAGCATGGTCGGCACCCAGAGCACGTGGCTCACGCCGTGCTCTGACAGGTAGGTGAGGATCTCGCGCGGGTCGAAGCCGCCGGACGGGCGAAGATGCGCCGTCCCGCCCTGCTGGAGGATTGCCAGCGTGAAGTCGTGACGCCCGCCGATGTAGTTCAGGTCGAGCGCGACATAGGTGGAGTCACCGGGGCGAAGACCGTAGTCGATGATCTGCTGGGCGTTGTTCCAAAGGACCGTGCCATGGGACCACATGACCCCTTTGGGCTCGCCGGTCGTCCCGGAGGTGTAGATGATCTCGTGGACATCGGTCATCGTGGGCGCCTCGACGTCGGGTGGGTCCTGCGCGGCGCTCGCGCAGAGGTCCGCGTAGGTCAGATCGGCGTCTCGGGACGGGTCGAATGCCACGATCAGGCGCAGGTCCGGCAGCTCGCCGGCCGAGCGCGCCGCGGCGATCTCGTCGACGAAGTCCGCCTCCGCGAACACGATCTGGCTGCGTGAGCGGTTCAGGAGCCGCACCCGTTCGGCCCCGGTCAGCCGCCAACTCATGGCGACCATGACGGCGGCTGCCTCTGAGATGCCGAACTCGACCGAGAAGTACTCGACCCGGTTGCGGGCGGTGATCGCGACGCGGTCACCCGGTCGGACCCCCGCATCGATGAGTCCGTTGCCGACGCGTCGGGAGGCGGACCGGAGCTCGCCGTGCGTGATGACCGTGTCGCCCATGACGACAGCCGGCTGTCGCTGGTCCGTCCCGGACTTCTCGACAATGTGGTGGACGTTGAGAAACTGCCAACGGGCATGGGCTTGCGGATCCTGCGACATGGTCCATCCTCACGGCACGCGATGTGAACCCGCCGGACGTTACTGCGAATTCACAAACACCACAAGGTGCGACGCTCGGAAAAGGCTTCCGGCCGCGCGTTCCAGGCGTAAACGACGGCAATCGCGGGCCAGGTCAGCCCCACTTCCCCCGCTCAGGACCTCACGGGCTGTTATTTCGACCCGCTAGTGAATCCCTATTGACAAAATCCGCAGGCCTGTGACTTGATGCAGTCGGCGCTCCGCACGGTGACGTCGATCACAGTCCAGAAGGCAGGCGATCGGTCCATGACGCAATCCTCGGTCGAAGCAAGGGGTGGGTCGCCGGCGAAGGCATCCCTGAGGGAGCGTGCCGGGCGACTCGACCAGGGCGCGTTGGTGCTGGTCCTCACCGGCGGCCTGATCGCCTTGGGGGCGCTGACCTCTCCGGGGTTCTTGACGGCCGGCAACGCCGGCACGGTGCTGCAGCTGACGCTGGGCTTCGGCATCCTGGCCGTCGGGCAGGCGACGGTGGTGCTGACCAAGGGCGTCGACCTGTCGATCGCGGCAGTCACGTCGGTCTCTGGCCTCGTGACGCTGGAGCTGGTCTCGCGCGGGATGCCCGAGCCGCTGGCGATCGCGATCATGCTGGGGGCCGCGTTGTGCATGGGCACGCTGAACGGGGTGCTCGTGGCCTACGCCGAGATGCCCGCGCTCTTCGCGACGCTCGGCACGGGGTCGTTGTACCTCGGAGGAGTCACCGTGTGGCTGCTCGACTCCAACATGTACACGCTCCCGTCCGACTCGTTCATCGCCGGCCTGACGCAGGGCGCATTCCTGGGGGTGCCTGCCTACTTCTTCGTGGGGGCTGCGGTCTTCGCCGGCGGGTGGGTGCTCTGGAACTACACGACGGTCGGCCGCATGATGCGGTCGATCGGCGACAATCCCGAGACGGCGCGACTCGACGGCCAGCCCGACCGGCCGATCGTCGTGGCGGCCTACGTCCTGTCATCGGCGATGGGCGTGCTCGCCGGCTACATCCTGCTCAGCCTCTACGGCTCGGTGCTGACGACCGGTGCGGCCTTCAGCCCCCTGCTGTTCACCACGCTGACGGTGGTCGTCATCGGCGGCATCTCGCTCAGCGGCGGACGTGGTTCCATCCTGGGCCTCGCGGCCGGCACGGCGTTCGTCGGCGTCATGGACAACCTGCTCACGCTGAACAGCTTCTCGCCGGCCTGGGAGGACCTCACTCGCGGTCTGGTGCTGCTGGGCGCGGTTGTGGTCGACGCCTGGTTGCATCCGCGCGACGAGGAGACGTCCAAGAGCGACGACCTGTAGCTGCGCCCGATCCGCTGCTCGATGCACCACCCCCACATGCCCCATCAAAGGAGAGAACGATGAAGAAGGCACTGATCGCGATCGCGCTGGCCTCGGCCTTGCTGGCGACGGGCTGCACGTCCGGCTCGAAGGCAGCGGACGACGGAGGGGGTGGCGCCGCGGCCGCGGACAAGAACCAGATCCCGGACACGGTCCAGCCCATCGACCTGCGGTCCGCGGTCCACGACAGCGTGAAGGACAAGCGGGTCGCCTACGTCCCGTTGCTCTACAAGGGATACAAGATCACCCAGCAGTGGGGCAACGCCCTCGAGCGGGTCGTCACGATGGAGGGCGGGAAGTTCGAGGTCTTCGACTCCAACTTCGACACCGACCAGATGATCCGCACGATCGACGGTCTGATCCAGGGGAAGAAGGCCGACGTCCTGGTCCTGCACAACCCGGACGTGAGCGTCCTGACCAAGCAGATCCAGGACGCCAAGGCTGCCGGCATCTACACGATCGTCCTCAACCTCATGTCGAGCCAGACCGGTGACGCGTTCGTGGGCGCCGACACCATCAGCGCCTCCCGCGACATCGCGTACCGCGCGTTCACGGACTGCAAGGCCCGCAACAAGACCAAGGTCGCGCTGATCAACGGCCCCGGCACCAACGGCTTCGACCAGCTGTTCGCCAAGGGGGTGCGCGACGCAGCCAAGGAGAAGGGCTTCGAGGTGGTCGCGGAGACGAAGTCCAACTACCAGGTCGACCTGGCGAGCCAGCAGGCGACGACGCTGGCGCAGAAGTACAAGAGCGAGCTGTGCGCGATCATCCTGCCGTGGGACGTCCTCGCGATCCCGGCCGGCAAGTCGGTCAAGCGTGCGGAGTCGCAGGGCACGATCGAGCCCGGCGACATCGGCATCTACAGCCTCGACGCCTCGTCGGAGGGCTGTGACGCCGTGAGGAGCGGAGACATCACCGCGCTCGCCTCCTACGACGTGCCCGGCATCGGATCGGCTGCGGCCGTGGTGCTGCAGAACCTCCTGCAGCTAGGGATCAAGCCCGGTACCACGCACACCGCGGCCTACGTGGATCACACCGTGTTCGACAAGGCGACCGTCGACGAGGTCGCCACCGCCTGCTACACCGGAAAGTAGTCACGCATGTCCACTGGGTTCATGACGAGAATCGGCGCCGGACCAGCGCCCAAGGATGGCTTCGTCCTCACGGGCAAGCCGGCGCGCGATCGATGGGCGCCCCAGCGCACCTTCTCGGACGCGCTCAAGAAGCGCTGGATGGAAGGGGCTGTGCCGCTGACCCTGGCGGCTCTCCTCTACGTCGCCGTGATCGTCATGACTCCGGTGGGCATGTCCGACAACCAGGCCATGCTGAACGAGACGGCCCAGATGGGCCTGCTCGTCATCGGTCTCACGTTCGTCATGGTCGGCGGCGGCATCGACCTGTCGATCGGATCGATCGCGGCGGTCACGGCCATCGGGTCGCTCACGGCGCACCGGGCATGGGACCTGCCGATGCCGTTGGTCGCGCTCGCCTGCCCCGTCGTCGGCGCCCTGCTCGGGTCGATCAACGGCATCCTCATCGCGAAGCTGGGCACCCGTCCCTTCATCACGACCCTCGTGACCCTCCTGGCCTTCCGCGGGATCGTCAAGGTCCTGCAGGCCGACTTCGGGGAGGAGCTCGCCTTCGCCAAGCCGTCGGGAACCTGGGACTTCCTGTCCTCCGGCACGATCGTGGGCCTACCGATCCCGTGGTTCATCTTCTTGGTGGTGCTGGTGCTCGCGCACATCGTCCTCACGCGATCGCGGTGGGGCTGGTGGGTCACCTCCGTGGGCTCTGACCGACGCTCTGCGCGCCGCAACAGCATCCCGGTCGAGCGCGTCGTCCTCATGACGTACGTCTTCTCCGGCACGTTGGCCGGCACGGCCGGGCTGATCGCCTCGGCGCGGTTCGGCCGGGCGGACGCCTCGGTCGCGCAGGGCTGGGAGCTGATCGTCCTGACCGCGGTGGTGCTGGGCGGGGTCTCGCTCAGCGGCGGTCGTGGATCGGTCCTGCGGGCCGTGGTCGGGATCCTGGTGGTCGTCGCGCTGCAGCAGGCCAGCATCGTGATGCAGCTCAAGAACGGCTACTACTCGGTGATGCTGTCGGTCGCACTGCTGACCTTCGCGCTGCTCGACCTGAAGTGGGGCAAGTACCGGCACCGGTTCGCCGAGAAGATCTCGATCGACCCGTCCGGGCAAGAGGCGGGGCCGCTGATCGACATCACCCAGCCCGGCACGGTCTGGTCGATGAACGACCTGTTGACCCATGCACCGCCGATCGGGCTGGGCGCGCTGGAGGGCGCCGAGGACATGATCATCGATGCCGAGGGAAATCTGTACTGCGGCGACCGGCGCGGGTGGGTCTGGAAGTTCGACGGGCCCGATCACGAGCACGGGCGGGTCTTCGCCCGCACGGGTGGCCATCCCCTCGGACTGGCGTGGGACCTCGACGGGAACATCGTCACCGCGGTGTCGGGCATGGGCGTCTTCCGTATCTATCCCGACGGTCGCGCCGAGCTGCTGGCGAACCAGGTCCGGCGCACCAAGCTCTCGGTCCACGACGACTCAGCGATGCTGTTCGCCGACGATCTGGACGTGGCCGCCGACGGCTCGATCTACGTGTCCGACTTCTCGGCCCGGGTGGGCGCGGCCGAGTATCCCGTCGAGCTCGTCGAGATGCGCGCCAACGGTCGGCTGATCCGTATCGCCCCCGACGGCAGCACCGAGGTCGTGATCAAGAACTACGCGTTCCCCAACGGCGTCTGCACGAGCCACGACGGGGAGTCGATGCTGATCGCGAGCACCCTCCTGTATCGCGTCGACCGGCTCTACATCAGTGGTCCGCGCGCCGGCGAGCTCGAGACGGTGCTGGAGAACCTGCCCGGATGCCCGGACAACATCAACCGCGCCTCGGACGGCACGTACTGGATGACCTTCGTCGCGATGAGGACGCCCATGTCCGATCTCATCAACAAGTGGCCGGCCATCAGGCGGCGGATGACCAAGGAGCTGCCGATGGACGACTGGCTGCTCCCGCAGCTCAACGTGTCGTGCGTGCTGAAGTTCGACGAGTCGGGCCAGATCATCCGGGTGCTGTGGGACAGCACCCTTGCCAACTACCCCATGGTCACGTCCGTCAAGGAGGTCGACGGCGTCCTGTACCTCGGGGGCATCAACAACAACCGGCTGGGCCGGCTCGTGCTCGATCCGTCAGAGGTCGGTGACATCGACACCCGCGTCGTGCCGGGGGCGGCTCACACTGCAGCACCCATGAGCGCGGCTGAGCCGACGGAGGTCATGGCATGAGCAGGCTATGGGGAACGCTCGCCGAGCTGATCTCACCGGGCACCGTCCGCCATCAGTCCGTGGCTCCGTTGGAGGCAGGACTGCGCCCCAACTCGGCGCTCGACGCGGCGTCGGTGCTGCTCGACGGAGCCGAGTACGACGATCTCGTCCCGATCGGCGACGACATCGTCGTCTCGGCTGGTACGACCGTGCTGAAGCTGTCGGCCCCGTCCGCAGCCGTCGACCTCGGCGGCCAGGTCACCGCGTTGGCGTCCGACGGGGGCGGTGTCGTCGCCGCGGTGGAAGGTCGGGGGATCGTCAGGCTCGCACCGGGCGGGCACGTCACCGAGCTGTGCTCGATCAGCGCCGCCACATCGTGCATCACGGCCCTCGCCCGTACCGCGGACGGCGCGCTCGTCGCGACGCGTGGATCGGCCTCCCGGCCGTACGACGACTGGAGCGGTGCGCTGGTCCGCCGGGAGGAGCAGGGCTCGCTGCTCGCGATTCACGAGGGCGTGGCGCGAGTCGTTGCGGACGGCCTGGCGTGGCCCAGCGGGGTCGCGGAAGCCGGCAACGGTGACGTCATCGTGAGCATGAGCCACGGCACCTCGCTGGAACGGATCGGTGTCGCCGACGGCGCGCGCAGCACGTTCTTCGCCAACCTGCCGGCTCACCCCGGCAGGATCGCCGCTCATCCGACGGGCTGGGTCATCGCCTTTCCGTACGTGCGCAACCGGCTCAGCGAGATGCTCCTGGAGGAGCAGGACTTCGTCGCGGAGATGATCGCGACGATCGAGCAGGAGGAGTGGATGGTGCCGAGATTGCGCAACGACAACCCGTACACGAGTGCCCTGCAGCTCGGGCAGCTGAGGGTGCTCGGTGTGCTCAAGCCATGGGCTCCGGCCCGCAGCTACGGCCTGGTCGCGGTGATCGACCGCCACGGCCGGTTCACGGCGAGCTGGCACTCGCGGGTCGACGGCTCCCAGCACGGCGTCACCGCGGTCGTCGCGCGTGATCATCACCTCGTCATGGCTGTCAGGGGCAGCCGAGACGTCATCACGATCGAGGAGACCGAGATTCATGACAGTTGACGTCAACAGCTCCCGCGCGGCGGCGCCCGAGACGGTGGAGGAGCCGGTCCTGGAGATGGCGGGCGTGACCAAGATCTACGGAGGCAACAGAGCGCTCGACGCGGTCAGCTTCGCCGTCCGTCCCGGCGAGATCCACGCCCTGCTCGGCGAGAACGGTGCCGGCAAGTCGACCTTGGCCAAGATCATCAGCGGAGCGGCACAGCACGACGAGGGCACGATGCGGTTCGCCGGCGAGGAACGCCGGTGGGACCGACCAGCGCAGGCGTCAGCGGAGGGCGTCACGATGATCTACCAGGAGACGTCTCTCGTGGACCAGATGACCGTGGCCCAGAACCTCTTCCTCGGACGGGAGAAGCCCTTCAACCGCCTCAGCCCGCTCAACAACTCCGCGCGCGAGATCCTCAACTCGTACAACTTCCACATCCGGCCCGAGGTCATGGTCGGAGCGCTGGGGGCTGCCCAGAAGCAGATGGTGGAGATCGCCCGCGGCCTTCACCGGTCGGCGAAGCTGGTCATCCTCGACGAGCCGACGGCGACGGTGACGCCGGAGGAGAAGCAGCAGCTCTTCAGCGCGATCCACCGGCTCAAGGAGCGCGGCGTCGGCATCGTGTTCGTGTCGCACGCCCTCGAGGAGTCGCTGGAGATCGCCGACCGGATCACCGTCCTGCGCGACGGCAGGCTC
>JAOPWZ010000067.1 GCA_025965435.1 Aeromicrobium sp. | reverse complement strand
AGCTGTTCGCCAACACCTACCTCGCGATGCGGGTGGCGTACTTCAACGAGCTCGACTCCTTCGCGATCAGCCACGGACTGTCGACCCGCCAGATCATCGACGGCGTCGGCCTCGACCCGCGCATCGGCACGCACTACAACAACCCGTCGTTCGGCTACGGCGGCTACTGCCTGCCCAAGGACACCAAGCAGCTGCTGGCGAACTACCAGGACGTGCCGCAGACGTTGATCAGCGGGATCGTCGACTCCAACCGCATGCGCAAGGACTTCATCGCCGACGACATCCTCCGCCGCAACCCGAAGGTCGTCGGGATCCACCGCCTGATCATGAAGTCGGGGTCCGACAACTTCCGCGCCAGCAGCGTGCAGGGCATCATGAAGCGGCTCAAGGCCAAAGGCGTCGAGGTCGTCCTCTACGAGCCGGAGCTGGCGGACGACGAGTTCTTCCACTCGAAGGTCATCCGTGACCTCGGCGAGTTCAAGCAGGTCGCAGAGGTGATCGTCGCCAACCGGCTCGTCGATGAGCTCGACGACGTGCGAGACCGCGTCTACACGCGCGACTTGTTCGGGTCGGACTGAGCCGTCAGGCGCTGTTGCGATCCGCCTAGGCGGCATCCGATGAGTGCTGGGTACCGGCGGCGCTCGGGCCGGACGATGCCCTTCGAGGTGTGTCCACCGTCTCGCGGCGGTACATCACGTCGCCAATGGTGAACATCAGGATGACGAGAATTCCGCTGCCTCCCCAGATCGCAGCAGCTGCCAACGCGAATTCCTTCATGATCTTGACCGTAACCAGCATTTACGCCCTGACAGGGGCGCAAACTGCCCGTTTCGGGGCGACAAAAGTCCTGAAATATCGAGGACAAACGGCCTCACCGAATGGTGGCCGTGAGCTCTGCGGCGCCACCGGGCGGTCCGGGACGGTCGAACCGGGTGGCATTGCAGGGGTCGGGCGCTGCGCGCACGTGACGCTCGACCACCGGGACCGGCTCGGTTCGGCTGCGCGATGACCCGCCGACGCGGGAGGATGCTCGGGTGCGCGTCCACCACCTCAACTGCGGGACCTTCGCGCCGCCGTCGATGCCACGGATCGTGTGCCACGTGCTGCTGTGCGAGAGCGACGACGGCCTGGTGCTCGTCGACACGGGCCTGGGGCTGCACGACTACGCGCATCCCAAGGAACGGATGGGGCCGACCCGTCACCTGCTGAAGCCGGTGTGGAACCCACCCGCCAGCGCGGTGCTGCAGCTGCAGGCGCTGGGCTTCGCGGCGTCGGACGTCGCGCACATCGTGGTGACCCACCTGGACTTCGACCACATCGGCGGGTTGTCGGACTTCCCGGCCGCGACGGTCCACACGACGGCCGACGAGCACGCGGCGGCGATCACGTCGCCGGACTTCCTCGACCGGCGTCGGTACCGCCCGGCGCAGTGGAGGCACGGCCCCGCGTGGAAGCTCCACGCCGGGCGCGGTGATGCCTGGGAGCACGGGCTCACCGGGCACGAGGTGCTGCCGGGCATCACCATCGTCCCGATGCCGGGGCACTCCCGCGGGCATGCTGCGGTGGCGGTCCTTTCGACAGGCTCCCTTTCGACGGGCTCAAAAGGCGAGGTCCTTTCGACAGGCTCAAGGGGCGGTGAGGGCTCAAGGGGCGAGCTGTTGGTGCATGCGGGCGACGCGGCGTTCGATGCTGCGTCCTACGCCGACACGACGCCGTCCGGTCGTCCGCTCTCGACGGTCCGTCTCCTGCGCGGCTTCGAGAAGGCCGTCGGCCGAGACCGCGCCGCCATCGACCGCAACCACCTGAGCCTGCGCGCTCTCAACGACACGGACGGCATCACCGTGCTGCCGGCCCACGACCAACGCATCTTCGACGACATGACAGGCACCTGACGAACATGGGACAGACCGGACGACAGCTGCGCCAGCGGACCGTCAAGCAGATGAAGCAGGGCCCCACCGCCAAGACCGGCAAGCAGGGCAAGGCACGGATCGAGCCGACGGGTGGTGCGAAGCTGCGCTACTGGTTCGACGGCACGATGGCGCGGGGAACCTCGGCGCTCGTGGCGTGGCTGGCGGTGCTCACCCTGGTGCTGATCGTCGTCTTCACGGTGTTCGTGCTGGCGACCGGCATGGAGCCCGGCACCGAGAACGCCAAGGGCGGTTTCTTCGGGCAGCTGCTCGCGACGCTGTTCCACGCTCTTGACCCGGGGACCGTCGCCGGTGACTCCGGCAGCTGGCGCTTCATCGTCACGATGCTGCTGCTCACGGTGGCGGGCCTGTTCATCGTCAGCGCACTGATCGGCGTCATCGCGACCGGCATCGACGACAAGCTCGCCGAGCTGCGCCGCGGGCGGTCGCTGGTCATCGAGAAGGACCACACCGTGATCCTCGGGTGGTCCGACTCCGTCTTCGCGATCGTCCGCGAGCTGTCGATCGCCAACGAGAGCCGCCGCAAGCCGGCCGTCGTGATCCTCGCGGAGCAGGACAAGGTCGAGATGGAGGAGGCGATCCGCGAGAAGGTCGCCGACCTCAAGGGCACACGCGTCGTGTGCCGGACCGGTTCTGCGCTCGACCTGGGCGACCTCGCGCTGACCAATCACGGCCTGGCCCGATCCATCATCGTCCTGTCGCCCGGTGGTGACGAGCCCGACAGCGAGGTCATCAAGACGTTGCTCGCGCTGACCCACGAGGGAGAGGGCCCGCACATCGTCGCGGAGATCCAGGATCCGCAGAACCTCGAGGCGGCCCGCCTCGTCGGTGGCGACCGGACGGTCATCGTCGACAAGCGCGAGACCATCGCCCGCCTGATCGTCCAGACCTCACGCCAGTCCGGCGCCGCGGCGGTGTACACCGAGCTGTTCGACTTCGACGGTGACGAGATCTACTTCCACTCCGACGCCTCGCTGTCGGGCGGGACGTACGCGGACGCGACCGCGGCGTACGAGGCCGCGTCCGTGATCGGGCTGGTCTCCCCCGACGGGTTCGTCGAGCTGAACCCGCCGATGACGACGGTGGTCGGCGGCAGCGAGCTCGTCGTCGTGGCCGAGGACGACTCGGTGCTGGCTTCGGCCGCCCGGAGCACCGCGGTGGTCGAGGAGGCGCGCATCAACACCGCGCCGGTCGCGCCCGAGGCCGCGTCGAGGATCCTGCTGCTCGGCTGGAACGAGCGGGCGGCGACGGTCGTGCGCGAGCTCGACGAGTATGCGGAGCTCGGCTCGACCCTGGAGATCCTCACCGAGCTCGGCACGCCGGACGTCCCCGACCTGGCCAACCTGACGGTCGAGGTGACCCATGGCCGGACGTCCGACCGGGCGACCCTCGACGGGTTCCCGATCACGGACTACGACCAGATCATCGTGCTCTGCTACTCCGACGAGCTGCCGGTGCAGCGCGCGGACGCCCGCACGTTGGTGACGCTGCTGCACCTGAGGGAGATCGTCGGCGACCGGGCCAAGGGTGACCGGCCGTCGGTCGTCAGCGAGATGCTGGACGATCGCAACCGCGCCCTCGCGCAGGTGGCGCATGTCGACGACGTCATCGTCAGCGACGAGATCCTCAGCCTGATCCTGTCGCAGCTGTCGGAGAACGAGCGCCTCGAGGCGGTGTTCCAGGATCTGCTCGACGCCGACGGCGCGGAGATCTACCTGCGCCCGGTGCACGACTACGTCCTGGCCGGGGAGCCCGTCACGTACGCGACGGTCGTGGCCGCAGCGGCCCGGCGTGGCGAGACCGCGCTGGGCTACCGCGTCTCGGCGAAGTCCGACGACGCGGCAGCGGGCTTCGGGGTCCATGTGAACCCGGCGAAGTCCACGGTCTTCGCCGTGGAGGCCGCTGACCGGGTCGTCGTCCTCGCGGAGGACTGAGCCATTTTCGACGAGCTCGAGGGGCGCGGCCTTTCGACGGGCCCAAGGGGCGTGGCCTTTCGACGGGCTCGAGGGGCGAGGCGCGTGGACGTGAGACGGCCCACTTTGGGTGGTCAGGGGGAACAGGGCAGCGCCTAAGATGGTTGCAGCAAGCAATCTCCTCTGCTCGTTCTCCTTTTTGAAAGATGTTCCTGTGCCCTCCCCCCGCCGTACCCATTACTGGGTCACGTTCGCCGTGCTCGCCGTCGCGGTCGCGTCCTACACGCTCATGCAGTCCCTCACGATCCCGGTGCTCACCGAGATCGAGGAGGTCTTCGACACCGACCAGAACACCGTCACCTGGGTGCTGACCGCCTATCTGCTGTCGGCCTCGATCTTCACGCCGATCATGGGTCGCCTCGGTGACGCGTACGGCAAGCAGCGGATGCTCGTGATCTCGCTGGTCGCGCTGGCCGCCGGATCGCTTGTGGCCGCGCTCGCCCCGACGATCGAGATACTCATCCTCGCCCGCGTGGTGCAGGGCATCGGCGGCGGCGTCCTGCCGCTCGCGTTCGGCATCATCCGTGACGAGTTCCCGCGGCACAAGATCGGTGGCGCCGTGAGCGTCGTCTCCTCGCTGCTCGCGGTCGGCTTCGGCACGGGCATCGTGCTGGCGGGCCCGCTCACGACGAGCCTCGGATTCCGCTGGCTGTTCTGGCTGCCGTTCATCGTGACGGCGCTCGCCGCGGTCGTCGCCGTGCTGGTCGTGCCGGAGTCGCCCGTCCGCACCCCGGGTCGCATCGCGATCGTGCCGGCGTTCCTGCTCTCGGGCTGGCTCGTCGCCCTGCTGCTCGGCCTCAGCGAGGCGCCCAAGTGGGGCTGGGGCTCACCCAAGATCATCGGTCTGCTGGTGCTGGCCGCCGTCATCCTCGTGGTGTGGGTCCGCGTCGAGCTGCGTGTCGACGTCCCGCTGATCGACATGACGATGATGCGCCTGCCGGGCGTCTGGACGACGAACCTCGTCGGCCTGCTGCTGGGTGTGGGCATGTACGCCTCGTTCGGCTTCCTCCCGCAGTTCAACCAGACACCGAGCTCCACGGGGTACGGGTTCGGATCGTCGATCACCGAGTCGGGCCTGCTGCTGCTCCCCGGCGCGGTCGTGACCTTCTTCGTCGGGCTCGTCGCGGCGCCGATCGCCAGCCGGGTCGGCGCGAAGGCCGTCGTCGTGTTCGGCTCGGCGCTCGGCGGAGCCGGGATGTTCCTGCTGGCGGCCTTCCACGACGAGAAGTGGCAGGTCATCGCCTCGAACGTCGTCACCAGCGCCGGCATCGGTCTGGCCTTCGCCTGCCTGGCCGGCCTCATCGTCGCGGCCGTCACGCCGGAGCAGACGGGTGTCGCGAGCGGCATGAACGCCAACATCCGCACCATCGGCGGATCGATCGGCACGGCCGTCATGGCCAGCATCGTCACCGCCGAGTTCCTGCCCGACGGCTTCCCGACGGAGATCGGGTACACCGCCGGCTTCGCCGTGCTGGGTGGAGCCCTGCTGGCGGCGGCCGTCGCCGGACTCGCCATCCCGACCGTCTCGCCCGAGGAGCTCGAGGAGCGACTCGAGATGGATCCCGCGAGCGGCCACGTCGAGCGTGAGGGCGAGCCCTCGCCCTCCCACGTCTGAGGGTCGTCGGGACGAATGACCGCATGACTGGACCCGCTCCGCGCCGCGCCCGCCCCCGCACCACGATCATGGTGCTGGCGGTGGGCGTCGGTGCGTTCGGGCTGCTCCAGTCGTTGATCGTCCCGGTGCTGTCGCAGGTGCAGGAGCGGTTCGACACCGACCAGTCGACCGTCACCTGGGTGCTCACGGCGTATCTCCTGTCGGCCGCGGTGGCCACGCCGCTGCTCGGCCGGATCGGCGACTCCGTCGGCAAGCAGAAGATCCTCGTCGTGACCCTGTCGCTGCTGGCGATCGGATCGGCGATGGCGGCGCTCGCCCCCAGCATCGAGTGGATGATCGTCGCCCGGGTCGTGCAGGGCATCGGCGGCGGGGTGCTGCCGCTCGCCTTCGGCATCATCCGTGACGAGGTGTCGGAGCAGCGCTCTGGCACCGCCGTCGGGGTGCTCGCCTCGTTGGTCTCGGCGGCCTTCGGCATCGGGATCGTCTCGGCCGGGCCGATCGTCGACCTCCTCGGCTACACCTGGCTGTTCTGGCTGCCGGCCATCGCCACGGCCCTGGCCGCGTTCGGCACCGTGCTGTTCATCCCGGAGTCGCCCGTCCGCTCGAGCGGCCGCATCAGCATCCTGCCGGCCGTGCTGCTGTCGGGCTGGCTGGTCGCGCTGCTGCTCGCTGTCAGCGAGGGCAACGACCGGGGCTGGTCGTCGGGCACGATCCTCGGGCTGTTCGCCGCGACCGTCGTGCTGCTGGCGGGCTGGATCCTGTCGGAGCGCCGCGCCGCCGTCCCGCTGATCGACATCGACCTGATGCGTGAGCGCGGCGTGTGGACGTCGAACGCCGTGGCCTTCGTCGCCGGCTTCGGCACCTTCGCCTCGTTGGGATTCCTGCCGCAGCTGCTGCAGACGCCCGTCGAGTCGGGCTACGGATTCGGCGACACGATCACGGAGTCGGGCTGGGTGCTGGTGCCGTCGGCGGCGACGGCGTTCGTCCTGGGCTTCATCGCACCACGGCTGGTGCGCCGCCTGACGGCGCGCGTGGTCATCTCCGCGGGCTCGGTGGCGATCGCGTTGGCCTTCGCCGGCGTGGCGCTGTTCCACGACGAGACCTGGCAGATCAGCTGGCTCATGGTGCTGCAGGGGCTCGGCAACGGACTCGTCGTCTCGAGCCTGGCCGGCGTCGTGCTCAGCTCGGTGCCGCGGCACCAGACCGGCGTCGCGAGCGGCATGAACACCAACATCCGGCTCATCGGCGGCTCGATCGGCTCGGCGATGATGGCCGGCGTCATCACGGCACGCATCGGCCCGGGCGGCTTTCCCCTCGAGGTCGGCTATCGCGACGGATTCCTGGTGCTGGCGGCGGTGGCGACCCTCGCAGCCGGTGCTGCCCTGCTGATCCCGCGGGTGCCCGGCCACACGACCACCGACGTCTCCCTGGACACCGACGAGTCCGACGTCGCCCTGGCCCGGACACACCCCTAGCGACCGAGCTCCTCCACGAGCTGGATGAAGCGCCGGGCAGGCTCGGCGCGGTCGGGGCCGCCGAGGTAGTGATCGGCCCGCTCGGCGCGGACGGCGGCGAGCGGGTCCTTGCCCAGCGCAGCGTCCAGCGCAGCGTCGAGCCGCGACAGGTCGCGGTCGATGACGTAGGCGGCCTGCGCCGTCGGGTGGGCCGTGCGGAAGGCGTCCGGGTCGGTGAACTGCGCGGCGTACATGACCAGGGGCTTGTTGCTGGCCATGAAGTCCACGACGATGCCAGAGATGTCGGACACCATGGCGTCCACGGAGTTGAACGTCTCGATGAGCGGCCGCTCCATCGCCTCGGCCCCCCACCAGTGCGGACGCTTGGTGCGCTCGTAGTCGGCCATCAGCAGCTCGGTGACGCGCACGATCATCGCCTCGGCCTCGACGTGGTTCTGGCCGGCGAAGTGCCGGCGGAACACCACCGTGCAGCCGCGGTCGAGCAGCCCCTGGACGATGCGGTCGGCGACGGCCAGCGACGACACGTTGAGGGCGTCGTCGGCGTGGCGCCACGTCGGGGCGTACAGGACGGTCGGCTTCGCGGGGACGCGTCGGCCGCCGACCGTGATGCCCTCGGTCTGCGGACGACCGATGACGCGCACCTTGTGGGGCGGGACGTCGATGCCCGCTGCCGCGAAACGGTCGATCGCCGCCTGCCCGGCCACCGCGATGAGGTCGTACTGCAGCACCCGATCGGAGGCGCTGAGCGGCTTGTCGCTGTCGCCGTGGCCCAGGAAGACGTGGGTCGCGGGCGAGGCGGCGATGAACTCGGCGTTGGCCGTGGCGCCGTGCGAGTAGAAGGCTCCGGTGACGCTCGCGGGGATCCTGCCCTGCACGATCGGCGTCTGCGGGTACATCGCGGCGAGCTGGTGGAACAAGGTGGGGGAGCTGGCCACGATGACCCAGGGGATGCCGGTGCGCTCGATCCAGGGCGACCACATGCCGATGTGGATGCCGACCTTGCCGGCGTACGGCATCGCGAGGCGCGGCTCGAAGGCGTCCACGGCCGCCTGCACCTCGGCGCACCCGCTCGCGTAGCGGCGGAAGATCATGCTGATGACGCCGAGCGCCGCGAGGCTCAGGAACGCGGGTGCCAGCTCGAGCCCGGGCGCGAGGACGATCGTGCCGACCGTCACGATGATCGAGGTCGCCGCCGCGACCGCCCAGACCCGGAAGCGGAACGGTGGTGACTGGCGCACCCAGGTCGGCTGGCCCGGGATGTTGGCGACCAGCGGCGGACGCGCGACGGCGCCGGAACGGGCGAGGGGAGCGGTCGCCAGGCCTGCGGCGAGGATCAGCAGCGCGAGGACGGGCACGGCACGAGCGTAGTTCCATCCGGACCTGCGCCCGGGTACCGGTCGGAACACATCAGCGGCCGAGCTGGTTGAGGTGGACATGAAAAATGTCGGCTTCCTGTCCTTCGGGCACTACCAGTCCGTGCCCGGTTCGCAGACCCGCACGGCCAGCGACGTGCTGCTGCAGTCGATCGACCTGGCCGTGGCCGCCGAGGAGCTCGGTCTCGACGGGGCGTACTTCCGCGTGCACCACTTCGCTCGGCAGCTGGCCTCGCCGTTCCCGCTGCTGGCCGCTGTGGGTGCCCGCACCAGCCGCATCGAGATCGGCACCGGTGTCATCGACATGCGGTACGAGAACCCGCTGTACATGGCCGAGGACGCCGCTGCGGCGGACCTGATCAGCGGTGGACGGCTGCAGCTGGGCATCAGCCGCGGATCACCGGAGCCGGCGGTCCGCGGCTACGAGTCGTTCGGCCACGTGCCGCCCGAGGGGATGTCCGACGCCGACATGGCGCGGGCGCACACCGAGCTGTTCCGTGCGGCGATCGCCGGCACCGGGGTCGTCGACTCCGATCCGCGGATGACCGGGCGGTCGGTGCGCCTGCCGGTGATGCCCCAGTCGCCGGGCCTGACCGACCGCATCTGGTGGGGATCAGGCACCCGCGCGACGGCCGAGTGGACGGCCCAGCAGGGCATGAACCTGATGAGCTCGACCCTGCTCACCGAGGACACCGGTGGGCCGTTCGACGAGCTGCAGCTCGAGCAGATCCAGCTCTTCCGCGCGGCGTGGACCGCCGCCGGCTGGGGGCGCACGCCGCGGGTGTCGGTGAGCCGCAGCGTCATCCCGGTGCTGGACGCCCAGGACCGGGCCTGGTTCGGTGACCGCTCCGGGGAGGACCAGCTGGGTCACCTCGACGGCGGCCTGGCCCGGTTCGGCAAGTCGTACGTCGGCGAGCCGGACGTCCTGGCGGCCGAGCTCGCCGCCGACGTCGCGGTGCAGGCGGCCGACTCCGTGCTGCTGACCGTGCCCAACCAGCTGGGCGTCGAGTACAACACCCGGTTGCTCGCAGCCCTGGCCGACCACGTCCTCCCCGCCATCGGCTGGAAACCCCGCACCGCCTGACCCTCCCGGGGACAGGAGAATCTGGTCCCGTCCGCGACGGGTCCGACGGGACCAGATTCTCCTGTCCCGCTTCGCGGGGCGCCGAACGGCTCAGCGGTCGCGGGGAACGTCCTGGGGGCGGGAGCCCCAGGCGGTGTTCGGCTCGGTGCCGACCTTGATCGTCACGTCACCGCCCCGGTTGAGCACCGATGCCGGTATCCACGAGCGCGTCCACGAACGTCCGTCGACCCGGGCGGACCGCACGTAGACCGCGTCGTCGGCGGCGCCCGGAGCGTTCATCGTGATGGTCGGTCCACCGTGCCGGTTGATCCAGGCCTTCGGGAACGTCGGGCTCGACAGCAGCATCTCGCCGCGGCTCGGCGTCTGGGGGTACATCCCCAGCGCACCCCAGACGTACCAGGCCGACATCGTGCCCAGGTCGTCGTTGCCGGGCAAACCGGTGGGTCCCGTGCCGTAGACGCGGTCCATGTAGTCGCGGACCGTCTGCTGGGTCTTCCACGGCTGCCCCAGGGCGTTGTAGAGCCACGGCGTGTGGATGCCGGGCTCGTTGGTCGGGTCGTAGCCGGTGCGGAAGAACTCGTCGAGGCGCTCCACGGCCTTCGCGTCGCCGCCCATCAGCGCGGAGAGCCGGTGCACGTCGTGCTGCACCATCCAGGTGTACGTCGCTGAGCTGCCCTGGGCGAAACCGAGATCGCTGGTCGGGGTGAACGGCTCGACCCAGGTCCCGTCCGCGTCCCGGGCCTGCTGGTAGCCGGCCGTCGGTGTCGCGGCGGGATTGAACGTGTTGCGCCACCAGCCGGCCCGCTCGGTGAAGAGCTTCGCCTCCTTGGTGCGCCCGAGCCGCTTGGCCCACTGCGCCAGGCCGTAGTCGGCGGCGCTGTCCTCGAGGGTCTCCGCCGCGCCGCCCCAGCAGTGGCACTCGTCCTGCGGTGCGTAGTGCAGGCGCAGGTACGCCTCGAGATTCGGCCGCATCCCGGCGCACTGGCCCGGGCAGCCGTAGTCCGAGAGGCCCGCGGGATTCGGGACGGTCGCCTGCTTCACGAGCGAGTCGAAGGCGGCCTCGACCTCGAAGTTGTCGACGCCGAGCGCGTTGATGCCCGCCAGCGTGGGCGCGCTCGGATCTCCGGTCATGACCCGGGTCGGACCGTTGACGTGCACCCAGCGGTCCCACACGCCGCCGTTCTGCCGTGACAGGTTGAGCAGCGACTGGGAGAAGTCGCCGGCGATCCGGGGTTCGAGCAGGGCCAGCAGCTGCGTGTGGGCCCGGTACTGGTCCCAGCCGGAGAAGTTGCCGTACTGCGCACGCTGCCCACGCGCCAGGCGGTGGACCTTGCGGTCGGCGCCGAGGTACGTCCCGGCGACGTCGCTGGTGATGTTCGGCTGCAGGAACGAGTGGTACAGCGCGGTGTAGAACGTCGTCAGCTTCTCGGTCGATCCGCCCGCGACCTCGACGCGTCGGAGCTGGTCGTTCCAGATCTTCGTCCCGGCCGCGGCGACCTTCTTCACCGTCGCGCGGGGTGTCAGCTCGGCCCGGAGGTTGGCCTCGGCCGCCTTCTGGCTCGTGTAGGAGATGCCGATCCGCATCGTCACCGGCCGCTTCGGGTCGAAGCCGACGTAGCCACCGGATCCGCGTCCGGCGCGGTCGGCACCCTTCTCGTACCCCTCGCCACCGCTCGCGGAGGTCGTGCCGGGACGCAGCTGGTCGTCGACCCACGTGCCGGTGCGGACGAAGGCCCGGTCGAAGTGGGCGGTGAAGTAGAGCCGGTAGTAGCTGAACTTGTTGCTGCCGCCGCCGTTGCCACGGCGTCCGCAGAACCCGCCGGTCAGCACCGAGCCGGTCACGGTCCGCGCCTTCGGGTCGATGCGCGTCGTCGCGTCCTCGCTGCCGTTCAGCGAGTTCGACGTGCGGACGAGCAGGTTGGCCTGCTGGCCCTTCGGGAAGGAGATGGTGCCGACGCCGGCGCGGGTCGTTGCCGCGAAGTCGGTCGTGGCCCCGTTGGCCAGCCCGAGGGCGTATCGGCCCGGCTCGGCGACCTCATCGGCGTGGCTGAAGTCGCTGGCGTACGTCGCGTCCTTCGTGTCGGCGGTCGGCGAGCTGGTCACCGCCCCGACCTGCGGGAAGATCGGGACGTCGCCGGCCGCGCCGGGATGACAGCCGGCCCCGTTGACGTGCGTGAGGGCGAAGCCGCGGGTGCGGGTCGTGTCGTACTGGTAGCCGTTGGCCGCGCCCGTGTCGGTCTGGTCGCCCTTGGTGCTGGTCGGCGACCACGAGAGCATGCCGAACGGCCGGACCGCGCCGGGATAGGTGTTGCCGCCGTTCGCCGTGCCGATCAACGGATCGACGTACGACACCACGTCCCGGTGCTTCTTCGGACCCTCGGTGGCGGACGTCGGTGAAGCGATGCCGATCGGGGCCAGGAGCCCCACCGCCACCGCTCCGGACAGCACGCGTCGTACGTTCATGGCTTCCCCCCGGACGTTGTCGTGACCTGTGAGCAGTGTGCCCACGTCCGGGTGACGAGCGGAAGGCCGCACGGCGAACGTTCGCCCCCGGGCCGCGCGCCACCTCCCCGCTGAGTGTGACGTTTGCGGACCCGCTCCCGCGTGGCCCCGCTGGCAAACGTCACACTCAGCGGGGAGGTGGACCGGGTGAACATCTGCCGGCAACATCGGCGCGGCAGACTGGTCGCGTGACCTCATCCTCGCGTCCGACCACCGCGCAGATCCTCGCCTCCGACCGGCGCCAGCCCGATGCCGCCTCGTTCGGCGGCGGCCTGTCGTCCGACACCGAGCACGCCGCGCTGCGGGCGTCCGTCCGTCAGCTCACGACGCTGCTCGGCGAGGCGCTCACCCGCCACGAGGGCGCCGACCTGCTGGAGCTGGTCGAGCAGGTGCGGCGGCTCGCCCGGCAGCCCGAGGACGAGGAGCTGCGCCGGGCGCTCGACGGCGTCGACCCCCGCACGGCGGTCGTCCTGGCGCGGGCGTTCACCGCGTACTTCCAGCTGGTCAACACCACGGAGCAGCTGCACCGCTGGCAGGAGCTGACGGCCGACGGCGAGGGACCGCTGGCCGCCACGATCGGACGCATCGCCGGCGCGCTCGACGACGGCAGCCTCACCCGCGAGCTGCTCGACGAGGTGCTGGGGCGCTTGGAGTACCGGCCGGTGTTCACCGCGCACCCCACGGAGGCCAGCCGCCGAAGCGTCCTGCGCCTGCTGCGCAAGATCGCCGAGACGGTCCGGGCCACCGAGGATCCCCGCCGGCCCGCCTCGCAGGTACCGGCGGACGAGCGACGACTCGCCGAGCTGGTCGACCTGCTGTGGCAGACCGACGAGCTGCGGATCGTCCGCCCCGAGCCGAAGGACGAGGCCCGCACCGCGGTCTACTACCTGCGGTCGATCGCCGGGGAGGTCGTGCCAGAGCTGCTGGCCGAGCTCGACCGCCAGCTGGCCCGCATCGACGTGACCCTCCCGGCCACCGCGCGTCCGCTGCGCTTCGGCACGTGGGCCGGCGGTGACCGCGACGGCAACCCCAACGTCACCCCGGCCGTGACGCTGGAGATCCTGCACCTGCAGCACACGTCCGGGCTGGCCGAGCTGATCGACCTGGTCGACGAGGTGCTCACCGAGATGACCGCCTCGACCCGCATCGTCGACGCCACCGACGAGCTGCGCGAGAGCCTCGTGGCCGATGCGGAGGCGCTGCCGATCACGTGGGAGTCGATCCGGCGCCTCAACGCCGACGAGCCCTACCGGCTCAAGCTCAGCTTCGTCCGGGTGCGGCTCCTGCGCGCCCGGGAACGGATCATCAACGGCACCGCGCACGAGCCGGGACGCGACTACCTGACGTCCGACGAGCTGGTGCGCGACCTGACGCTGGTGCGCGACTCGATGCTGGCCGGCGGTGACCACCTGACCGGTGACGGTGCGGTCCTGCGGCTCATCCGCACGGCCGTGACGTTCGGCGCCGGGCTCGCCACGATGGACGTCCGTGAGCACAGCGACAAGCATCATGCGGCGCTGGCCGAGCTGTACGCGCGCCTCGGTGACGACAGCTACGGCTCGCTCGACCGCCCCGACCGCATCCGGGTGCTCGCCGACGAGATGGCGTCCCGCCGTCCGCTGACGGGCATCGGCGTCGGCGGCCTGGGCGAGGCGGCGACGGCGTCACTCGGGCTGCTCGAGGTCATCCGCGAGGCGCTCGACACCTACGGGCCCGAGGTCATCGAGACGTACATCGTGTCGATGACGCACGACGTCGACGACCTGTTCGCGGTGGTCGTGCTGGCCCGCGAGGTCGGGCTCGTCGACCTCGCCGGAGACACCGCCACCGCCCGGATCGGCTTCGCGCCGCTGTTCGAGACCGTCGCCGAGCTCGAGGCCGCCGGGCCGCTGCTCGAGGCGCTGCTGAGCGATCCGGCCTACCGCCGGATCGTGGCGGCGCGCGGCGACGTCCAGGAGATCATGCTCGGCTACTCCGACTCGTCGAAGGATGCGGGCATCGCGGCTTCGCAGTGGCAGGTGCACCGGGCGCAACGGGCCTTGCGGGACATCGCCCGCAAGCACGGGGTCGTGCTGCGGCTGTTCCACGGACGTGGCGGGTCGACCGGGCGCGGTGGTGGCCCCACGGCCGAGGCGATCATGTCGCAGCCCTACGGCAGCCTCGACGGGCCGATCAAGATCACCGAGCAGGGCGAGGTCATCTCCGACAAGTACTCCCTGCCGGGCCTGGGCCGCCAGAACCTCGAGGGCGCGCTCGCCGCGGTGCTCGAGGCGTCCGTGCTGCATCGCACGTCGCTGCTGCCCGCCGATCTGCTCGACGGCTGGAACGGCACGATGGACCTGATCGCTGACCGCGGCCAGCAGACGTATCGCGCCCTGGTCAGGGACGACGCGCTGGTGCCGTTCTTCGTCGCCGCCACCCCGGTCGACGAGCTCGGCAAGATGAACATCGGGTCGCGGCCCGCGAAGCGTCCCGGCGGCGCGGGCGGGCTCGACGACCTGCGGGCGATCCCGTGGGTCTTCGGCTGGACGCAGTCGCGCATCATCCTGCCCGGCTGGTTCGGTGTCGGCTCGGGCCTCGCAGCCGCGTTCGACGACGGGCGCGGCGACACCGTGCGGGAGATGTACGGGTCGTGGGCCTTCTTCCGGACCTTCGTGTCGAACGTCCAGATGACCCTCGCCAAGACCGACCTCGACATCGCCGCGGAGTACGTGCAGGCGCTGGTGCCCGAGGAGGCCCGGGGGCTGTTCGACGTCATCCGCCGCGAGCACGAGCTCACGCTGGAGCAGATCCTCAAGGTGACGGGGGAGCAGACGCTGCTCGAGTCGGCACCCGTCCTGCGACACACGCTCGAGCTGCGTGACTCCTACCTGGCGCCGTTGCACGCCCTGCAGGTGTCGCTGCTGCGCCAGGTGCGGGCGGTGCCCGACGGCGAGGAGCCGGACGACGACCTCCAGCGGGCGCTGCTGCTGACCATCAACGGCATCTCGGCGGGCCTCCGCAACACCGGATAGGCGTTCGGGCTTCGGTGGGGGGCGGCGGTTTCCCATGAGGCCTCCCGATGTCGCTGCGCACCTCGTGTTGCAACCCTGGGTGGGCGACCATTTCGCCAGGCCTCATGGGAAACCGCCACCCCCGGGCGGCCAGGCGTGTGTACCCTCAGGTATCAGTGACGGCGTGACCGGGGGGTTTGCATGTCGCAGTCAGGTGAACCGTTCTTCGAGGCGTTGCGGGCGCTGCACCCCGACGTCGACGTCGTCGTCCTGCCGCCACAACGGCCGGTCGACGCCCCGTACGCCGATCGAGACGAGGCAGGCGCCGCCGCCAGGGCCACGGCCCGAACGCTCGAGGCGCTGCTGGTCGAGGCGGGCATCGACGATCGTCCGCGCACGGAGCACGAACGGTGGGACCGGCGCCAGGACGACGTCCACGTGCACGTCGCGCGCGCCCGCGTCGACCACGGTGACTCGTACGCCGCGACCGAGTCGTTGCTGCGCATCGGGGACGTGCTCGACGGTGGCGGGTGGCAGCCGCAGCCGGTGGACTCCCCGACCCCGTGGCTGATCGCGACCTCACCGGCCGGCCTGCAGGCCGATGTCGCGGTCGAGCGCGAGGCGCTCGTCGTCACCATCACGAGCGCGCCGCTGCGCCTCGAGGACGAGCCGTCATGAGCGACACCTTCGCGATCATGCTGTCCGTCGTCCGGCGGGCGGCCGACACGTGGGACGACCAGGCCGAGCAGCTCCGCGGCGGCCACAAGCGCCTCACCGATGCGAAGAACGCTGCCGACGACCTCGGCGATCGCGCCGGACCGGTCGCCGGCACGTACCTCGCCACGTGGTTGGAACAGCTGACGAACCTGGCCGATGCGGCACAGTCACGCGCCGACGGGCTCGACACCTTCACCTCGAGCGTCGTGTACTTCGACGAGACGGCCGCCGACGAGCTGCGCGCCCTGCTGCCGTGGGACAACCGGGACGCCGTGCGCCCCACGATGTCCAACGGACTGCCCGACTTCCCGACCGACGACCCGGGCCCGGCGCCCAGTCCGACGCCAGGACCCACGCCGTGACCGCGGTCAGCCGCCCGATCGCGGTGCCGGAGCTCACGGTCCAGCCGGGTGCCCGGTCGGTGGCGTCCGGGGTGCGGGCCTGTGCCGTGGTGATGTCCGATGCCGGCGACGTCATGCGGCGCAACGCGTCCCCCGACGGCTTCGAGGGCGACCCGGCCGAGATCGCGCGCCACGCCATGACGTCGACCGCGGACGACGTTCAGTCCGCCCTTGCGGCCCTCCAGGTGGGGCTCGCGGCCCTCGACGCCTTCTGCGACACCACCGAGGATCTCCGGTCCGACCGCACCGAGCTGGGCACCCGCCACGGCCACCTGGCGTCGGCGGCCGACGAGCTGGTGCGCCGCCAGCAGGCCGATGCCGCGGCCGAGGGGCTCGACGCCGACATCGTCCGCCACAACAACCAGGTCGACACGTTCGGCACCGACGTGGCCCGCTGGGAGAAGAACGTCAAGCGGGCCGAGGACCGGCTCATCGCGGCGTTGCGCGGCGCGGACAGCACCGCAGAAGCCGACCGTCATGCCACGTCCGCACCCGACGTCCCGAAGCTGGCCGGTCAGGCCGATGCTGTCAAGAACGACCCGGTCGCGCTCTACGCATGGTGGAAGGGCCTCAGCCGCGCCGAGCGCGAGGCGCTCAAGGTCGCGCGGCCCGAGCTCATCGGCAATCTCGACGGCATCCCGATCGCCGATCGTGACGAGGCGAACCGGGCCCACGTCAGTGCCCTGCACAACACGTTGGAGCAGCGGGAGGCAGATGGCGAGCTGACGGACGACGAGAAGGTCCTCCAGGACAAGATCTCGGCCATCCACAAGGGTCTCGACAAGGGCGACGGGCAGCTGGACGAGAACGGCGACCCGCTGTCGACCTTCTTGATGGTGTTCGACCCGGACGCCGCCAACGGTGACGGTCACGCGGCCATCGCGTTCGGCAACCCGGAGACGGCCGATCACGTGTCGGTCAACGTCCCCGGTCTGACCAGCACCATGGAGAACTTCGACGGCGTCGCCGGAGATGCCGCGCGCGTCCGCGAGATCGCGGCCCGCAACGGCAACGGCAGCGTCGCGTCGATCGCGTGGCTCGGCTACGACGCCCCTGACTTCGACCCGTCCCTCGACGGCGTCCGCGATGTCGCGCGCGTGGCGGGAGAGGGTGCGGCGGCCGAGGGCGGGAGGAATCTCTCGCACTTCGTCGAGGGGCTCAAGGCCACCCGGCAGGGTGATGACGCCCACTACACCGCGATCGGTCACAGCTACGGCTCCGTCGCGGTGGGCAAGGCCGCCGGGGGCGACATGCGGGTGGACGATGTCGTGCTGGTCGGCAGCCCCGGGCCCGGGGATGAGAACTCGCGCGCCTCCGACCTGCACGGCAAGGTCTACGTCGGCTCGTCCGACGAGGACTTCGTGACCCGGCTGGGCACCAAGGACGACAAGTCGCTCGGGGTCGATCCCGCCAACGAGGACTTCGGCGCCACCCGGTTCAAGGTCGAGCCGCAGGGTGAGTTCAACCTCAGCAAGGACGGATTCGGCCGCGGGATCGAGAACCACACCTCGTACTTCGACGATGCGCAGACCATGGACGACGAGGGGCGGGGCTACCGCGACTCCGACTCGCTCATCAACATCGGCCGCGTGGTGTCCGGGCAGGGTGAGACCGTGGAGGAAGTCTCGCCACGCGACGAGGAGAATGAGGCCTGGTGGATCAAGCAGGCCGCCGACGACGGCGGCCAGGCCGCCGGCAACTGGTTCGACCGATACGTGCTCAGGGGGAACTGATGTCCTCGCGACGGATCCACGGGAGAGGCGCTGCGCTCGCAGCGATGGTGTTGGTGCTGATGACCGGATGCGGTGACGAGGAGAAGGCCGGCACGGACTCGAGCTCCGGGCCCGAGCCGACGACGTACGCGGTCGTGGCGGACCGTGCGGCGTTCGACACGACCCGCACCGAGGTCGACGACGTCTTCCGTGAGGCATCGGAGGTGGCCAACGAGGCGCTGGGCGGCGAAGGGGTGCGCGGCGACACCAAGGCGTCCGACACCCTGTGCAACGAGGCCTATCCGCGAAGGTTCAGCAGGCTCGAGGGGGGAGTGACCTTCGTCGCGCCGGGAGCGTCGCTGTCCGCGGCGCTCCAGAACGTCAGCGATGCGTGGAAGCAGCGTGGTTGGGAGGTCGAGCTGGCCGAGCCCGACCGTGCGCGACTCAGCACCACGACGTCCACCGGTGTGCCGTTCGGCGTCGAGGTGTCGTTGCAGGTCAACCAGGGTGACGCGGGCACGCTCGGTGCGGGGCTGTCGTTGTCGACCCGGTGCCTGAAGCTGCCCGACGACGTCGCCGACACGCTCTGACGGGCACCGGATCGCAGCAAGATCGCGGCGAATCGCGGGGCGCCCGGGCGAGGGCCGGGAGCCCGATTTCAGTGCTGGGCACTGGACGCGATAGGATCGGTGAGGCCCTTCGGGGTGTGCGCCCGTAGCTCAACGGATAGAGCATCTGACTACGGATCAGAAGGTTAGGGGTTCGAATCCCTTCGGGCGCGCAACAGTGAAAAGCCCCGCCACTCCGATGAGGAGTGGCGGGGCTTTCTGGTTGCAGGTGAACGGTGTGACTAGTTGGCCGTGTGTCCGCCGTGGACCGTGCCGCGGTCGTCGTCGTTGCGGTGCTCGATGTCGCCCTCGGGCTCCTTGGCCAGCAGGAACGAGCCGACGGCCCAGACGATGGCGCCGATGAGGCCGACGTAGACGCCGATCTCGGTGTCGAAGCCGGCCTTGCGCTCAGCGCCACCCGGGACCTCGAACATGTAGGACAGCGCCAAGCCGGTCGCGGCGATGCCGGCAGCCATCGACGAGAGGGACAGGCCGCGGTGCTGGCGACGGGTCGCGCGCTTCGCCGCGTACAGCAGGGCTGCGGCGAAGCCGATTCCCAGGTACGCCGTGAAGGGGATCAGCGTGTCGGACTCGTATCCGCTGAAGCTCTTGTCGTCGGTGGCGATCCACGCCAGGAACGTCGCGATCAGGAAGATCACGGCGCCCGCGGTGGCGACGTAGGCGCCCATGGGGTTGGCGCGGTGAGGCTCGTAGGTGTTGCGATCGTTACGGGGAGTGTTGGTGTGGTTGCTCATGGCTCCCATGTACCCGGCTGGGGATGGGTCAACCGGGTTTATTCATAAAATTCTCAGTCGCAGCATATGGACCTACAGGCAGGCTGTCTGGTATAATCGAACACGGCCGGTTCGCGGAGCACTGGCGGTGCCGTGAATAGGACCGGCCGGCGCGGGCACACAGCGGGCATGAATGAACCGCAGACCATCACGACGGACCACCTCCGCACCCTCCTCGCTGCCGACTCGGGCAGCGCGCGACTGGGGCTCATCGGGGGCAGGGTCGAGGTGATCGCCGCCGATCAGCTCGACACCGACGATTTCCGGGGCTCGCTGGAGGTCGTGTCCCGCGACGACCTGGTGGCACGCGTCGGCTCCGACCCGAGTGACGAGACGCTCAGTGACGAGGCCGGCGCGCTGACCACGGCCGTCCGCCAGCTCGGCGGCTGACGTCCGGCGCACTGCCCCGGTGGGGAGCCACGCGCAGGCAGACACCGGGGCCGAGAGGGCGTCGAGGTCGAGGCCGCCGGGAACCGGCCGCGGATCGTCCAGGACGACCCACGCACCGTCGACGGTCTCGTAGCGCGCACGTCGGTCTCCGGAGATCCAGGCGCGGAGGCCGGCGACGAGGCGATCGACGTCGTCCTCGGTGGTGCCGACCCCGATGCTGGCGCGGACGGAGCCGGCGCCCCATCCGAGCCGGTCGAGCAACGGATGTGCGCAGAAGCGTCCGTCGCGCACCGACACGCCGACGGTGACGAACGCGGCCTACGGCTCGTCGGCGTCGGTGGGCGTCGTCGTGACGGCACCGGCCGGCCAGATCCCGACGGGTCAGGTGTCGGTCACGGCCGGCGGCTCGACGCAGACCGTCACGCTGGACGCCCAGGGACGCGCGTCGGTGGCGCTGCCGAGGACGCTCGCCCCGAAGACGTACGCAGTCACGGCCGTGTACTCGGGCAACAGCACCTTGGTCGCCGCGAGCTCGTCCGCCCGGGTCACGATCGGCAGGGGAGCGACCAAAGCCCCGGCCTTCGCGCCCAGGGGCACGGTCAAGGCCAAGAAGAAGGGCAAGGCCACGGTCACCGTCGCGGCCCCGTCCGGCCTCGCGAAGGCCACCGGCAAGGTCACGATCCGGCTGAAGAGGGGCAAGGCGACCAAGAACATCACCGCGACCGTCAGGAACGGTCGCGCCGCGGTCAACCTGCCCAAGCTGGCGAAGGGCTCGTGGAGCGTCAAGGTCACGTACCGGGGCGACGCGAGCTACGCGCCGACGAAGGCCGTCAGCATCAGGAGGCCGCTGAAGGTCAAGGGCTGAGCCAGACCCGCACCGAGGAAGCCCCCATCCGCCGCGAGGCGGGTGGGGGCTTCCTCGTGCCGGACGACGTCGGGCTACTTGACCTCCGAGCGCATCAGCGTCCAGAGCCCCACGGCCATCGGGATGACGAGCCACACGATGGAGGTGACGCCCAGGTTCGCCCACTGCGTCGAGTCGAGCGAGCCGTTGAACAGCGCGCCCTGCGCGTAGTTGAAGTCGACCCAGGGACGCAGGTCGGCGAACCAGTCCTGCGTCTGGGCGAGCGCCTCCGTGAGGCCCGTCAGCACGAAGGAGTAGACGAAGTACGCGACGATCGCACCGGCCGAGTGGCGGATGACGGCACCGAGCATGAAGCCGACGAACATGCCGAGCGTCTGGGCGAGCACGATGTTCAGCAGGTCCACCGTCGTGGCGTCCCAGACCGGATCGACGCCCAGGATCGCGGAGCCGCCGATCGTCCCGACCGTGCCGATCGCCATCGCCAGCAGCATCGACACGATGCTGATGCCGAGCGTCACCGCGGCCTTCGCGGCGATGACCCTGCTGCGGTGGGGGACCAAGGTGAACGTCGTCAGCCCGCTGCGCTGGCTCCACTCGCTGGTCACCGAGAGCACCGCGATCATCGGCAGGATGACCGCCATCGGGAAGCCGATCGAGCTGGCGAAGGTCGAGAAGGTGATCTCGGAGTCCGGGGCCCACAGGAGGACGGCTCCCGTCGCCAGCAGGGCGGTGATGCCGATGCTGGCCATGAGCCAGTAGCCGGCGCGGGTGTCGAAGCACTTCTGCAGCTCGACCGACACGAGTCGTCCGAACGGGATGGGTGCCGGCGTCGGGCGCTCAGTGCGCCGCGGCGCGGCGGTCTCGGTGATGGTCGTGCTCATGCTGCGTCTCCTTGGGTCTGGGTCTCACGCTGGTTGTCGGAGGTGAGCTCGAGGAACATCTCCTCCAGGCCCGCGCCTTCGGCGGCGCGCAGCTCGAGCAGGGCGATCCTGGCGTCGAGGGCGATCTTGCCGACCAGCTCGGCGTCGGTCTCGACGCGCAAGGCGTCCGAGCCGCCGATCGCCGAGCTCACGGTGTGAGGGACGCCCGATGCCGTCAGCGCGGCGGACATCGCCGGCACGTCATTCGTCCGGACGAGCGTGCCGGCGGAGGCCAGCAGCTCGGTCTTGGTGCCCTGGGCGACGATGCGGCCGTTGCCGATCACGACGAGGTCGTCGGCGATGACCTCGATCTCGTGCAGCAGGTGCGATGAGAGCAGCACCGTGGCGCCCTCGTCGGCATATCCCCGCAGGAGGTCGCGCATCCAGCGGATGCCCGCCGGGTCGAGGCCGTTGGCCGGCTCGTCGAGGATCAGGACCTCGGGGTCGGCGAGCAGGGCCGTCGCGATGCCGAGGCGCTGGCGCATGCCGAGGGAGTAGTTGCGGACGCGGCGATCGGCCTCGGACGACGTGAGGCTGACCCGGTCGAGCATCTCCTCGACGCGTCCGCGGGGCAGGCCCATCGTGCGCTGGGCGATCGAGAGGATCTCGCGGCCGGTCCGTCCGGCGTGCTGGGCGGAGGCGTCGAGCAGGACGCCGACCTGGCGGCCGGGGTTGGGCAGGTCGGCGAATCGGTGACCGCACACCGTCGCATGGCCCGACGTCGGCGGGGTGAGACCGACCATGACGCGCATCGAGGTGGACTTGCCCGCTCCGTTGGGACCGAGGAAGCCGGTGACACGCCCGGGGCGTGCCGTGAAGGAGACATCGTCGACGGCCCGGAAGGAGCCGTACGTCTTGGAGAGTGAATCGACTGTGATCATGGGTCGACTATGGCCCCGAGCCCCACCGCGCTACATCGGTGACGTTACTGAAGCCACCCCTGACGAGACCCTGACAAGAGGCTCCGGAACGACGAACGGTGATGCCTCACGACCACCTACTGGTCGCGAGGCATCACCGTGCGTCGATCAGGACGAATCAGGCGTCGGCCTTGAGGTCGGCGGCCACGCGACGGTGGGCCTCCCAGATCTCCTCGGGCAGGTTCTTGAACGCCTTGAGGTGCGCCTCGCGGAAGCCCATCTCCTGCTGCCAGCGATCGTTGTCGATCGTCAGGATGGTGTCGAGGTCCTCCGGGACGATCTCGAGTCCGTCGAGGTTGAGCTCCTCCTTGGTCGGGATGATCCCGACGGGCGTCTGACGACCCGTGACCTCTCCGGCCTTGAGCTGCATGAGCCACAGCAGCGGACGCAGGTTGTCGCGGTAGCCGGGCCACAGGAAGTGACCGTCGTCGCCACGCTGGAACCAGTTGACGTGCGCGAACATCGGGACCTCGGTGGCCTGGCCGATGATCTTGAGCCACTGGGCGGCGTAGTCGCCCTCGGGGTACGACATGAACGGGCGCATCGACATGGGGTCGTAGCGCAGCTGGCCGTCGACACCCTCGGCGGCGAACGTCGCCTCGGCGCCCAGCGTGAGACCGTCGTAGACGCCCTCGGCGAGATCGGTGATCGCGCGGATCAGCGGCTCGCGGTCACGCGTGCGACCACCGAAGATGATCGCGTCGATCGGGACGCCTGCGGGGCTGTTGAAGTCGGGCGCGACGTTCGGCACGTTCGCCAGCGTCGTGGTGAAACGGCTGTTGGGGTGCGCCCACGGCGAGTCGTCGCCCTCGGCGCGCTCGGCGATGACCTCGCCCTTCCAGTCCTCCCAGCCGGTGACGTCCTCGGGCGGGTTGGGCGTCTTGCCCTCCCACCAGACCTCCTGGGTGGTCGGGTTGTAGGCGATGTTGGTGAAGATCGCGCCGGAGCCGGCGTCGATGGAGTGCAGCGCGCCGGGGTTGGTCGCCTCGTTGGTGTCCTTGGCGACGCCGAACACGCCGAACTCCGGGTTCATGCCGTAGAGCTTGCCGTCGTTCTCGTCGACCCAGAGCCAGGCGATGTCGTCGCCGTAGAAGTCGACGTAGTAGCGGTCGCCCAGGGCGTCGGGGGCCAGCGTCATGGCCAGGTTCGTCTTGCCGGAGGCGCTCGGGAAGCCGCCGCAGATGTGGTACTTCTTGCCGGTCTCCTTGTCCGTGATGCCCAGGAGCATGAACTGCTCGGACAGGAACTTGCCGGACGCCCAGCCGTCGTACGCGGCCTGGCGCAGTCCGTGGGCGATCTTGCCCAGCAGGGCGTTTCCGCCGTAGGACGAGCCGAAGTGCAGGATCGTGCGCTCGTCGGCGACCGTCACGAAGTAACGGGCGTCCTCGGGGGTGCCGTGACCCAGGTTCTCCAGGTCGCCGGTCACGTGGACCGCGCGGACGAAGCTGCTGGGGTCGGCGAGCTCGTTGATGAAGTTCACGCCGACCCGAGCCATGCGGATCATGTGCATCACGACGGTGCGCGAGTCGGTGACCTCGACGCCCGCCGCGAAGGCCTCGAGCGGGGATCCGGGAGGTGCCATCAGGTAGGGGACGACGTACATCGTCTTGCCCGCCGAGGCGCCGCGCATCTTGCTCTCGAGGAGGGGCTTCATCTCCGAGGACGGACGCCAGTTGTTGTACACGCCGGCGTCGTCGGGGTTGCTCGTCGCGACGATCGTCCGCTCCTCGGAGCGGGCGGTGTCCTTGTGGTAGCTCCGCGAGTAGTAGAGCCCTTCGCCGGCGGGGAGCAGCTCGCCGGCGGCGAGGGCCTCCTCCGCCAGACGCGCGTCGTCGGAAGCGCTGACGACCTCGATACGGTCGGCTCCCGTCAGGTCGGCCCAGTAGTGAACGTACTCACGAACGTGGGGGTTCGTCAGTCCGGCCTGATCCAGTGCTGCCTCAACGTCTGCCATCGCGTGCATGCCTCTCGTGTCTGATGACGCGCCTGGGTTTCAACGCGTCTGCCCCGAAGGGTATCCGTCGCCGACGGGGATGGCGCGGCCTCCCGTTTGTGCGCCGCGGACAACAAATTACAGATTGGCTCAATCGCCGGTGAGACGGGTCTCGGCGTACGAGCGCAGGGTGTCGGCGAAGCCCTGGTCCTGCTCGAGCAGGGACGCGAACGCGTCCTCCCCCAGACGGAGGGCCTTGACCTGCGTCTGGGCCACCGCCGAGGCGTTGCGGAGCCGGTGGTTGACGAGCGCGATCTCGCCGAAGACGTCACCGGCGCCGAGGTGCGCGACGACCTCGCCACCCTTGCGGATCTCGACAATTCCGGCCAGGACGATGTACGCGGCGTCGGCCGGAGTCGTCTCCATGATGATCGACCAGCCCGGCGGGATGTTGACGGCTGTGCCGACCGTCGCGAGCTGCTTGATGACCCCCTTGTCGAAGGATGTGTGCTCCGTCAGGGCCTCGACGACCTCGGGATCTGCCTTCTGCTTGCGTGACATCAGGACGGCCTTTCAGTGGGAGTGTGTCCGTCGCGACAACCGCCGGGTGGCATTGGTCACACCGGGGCGACGTGCGCGTCACTATATTGGCTCCGGCAGCGATATGTGGGGATGGCCCGAGAGGTGCACCCAGGACGGAGTCACCGTGGGGACAGTGCGCCGGCTGGGCAGCGACTGGCTGGTCGGTCCTCCCGACCAGCCCAGCGACCGGCTCCGGATCCGCGTGCAGGTGCTGCTCACGACGCTGCTGATCTCGACGAACGTCATCGGGGCGGCGATCGTCTTCGGCATCACCTTCCTGGTCACGCCCGGTGGCGGCCCCAACGCCGGCTACCTCGGTGCCCTGGCGATCGCCGTGCCGGTCTACGTGGGCGTCGCGGTCGTCATCGGCGCGAGCATCGTGACCGTCAGCGCGCTGCGGGCGCTTCGGTGGTCGATCGAGGACAAGGCCCCGACGGTCGAGGAACGCCGCACGACGCTGCGCCTGCCGTGGCGCCTGACCCTCATCCAGACCGTGCTGTGGCTCGGCGGGCTCGTGATCTTCACGGTCCTGGCCGTGATCAAGCAACCCGAGGCGGTGCTGGGCGCGGTCTTCGCCGTCGGCATCGCGGGGCTCGTCGTCAGCGCGATCGCCTACCTCTTCACGGAGTTCGTGCTGCGGCCCGTCGCGGCGCGGGCCCTGCAGGGCCGGGCGGACGCCGGCGAGATGGGCGCCGGCGTCGAGCGCCGGATGCTGCTGTTCTGGGGACTCGGCACGGCCGCGCCGGTGCTGGGCCTGGTGGTCGCAGCGCTGGCCGCCATCACCCGCGACGACACCAGCATCAAGCGGCTCGCCTTCATCGTGCTCGGCCTGGCGGCGGTCGTCCTGATGTTCGGCCTGCTCGTCACGGTGCTGAACGCCCGGGCGGTCGTGGCGCCCATCGACGCCGTGCAGCAGGCGCTGGCCCGGGTCGCGGAGGGCGACTTCGACGTCGAGGTGCGGGTCGACGACGGCACCGAGCTCGGCCTGCTGCAGTCGGGCTTCAACGAGATGGTGCAGGGCCTGCGCGAGCGCGAGCAGATCCGCGACCTGTTCGGACGCCACGTCGGGCAGTCGGTCGCGAAGGCCGCGACCGACGGCAATGTCGAGCTGGGTGGCGAGACGCGCGTCGTGTCGGTGCTGATGATCGACCTCATCGGCTCCACGAACTACGCCGCGACCCGTTCGCCCGCCGAGGTCGTCGCGGTGCTCAACCGGTTCTTCGCCGTGATCGTCGAGGAGGTCGACGACCATGGCGGCCTGGTCAACAAGTTCATGGGTGATGCCGTGCTCGCCATCTTCGGCGCCCCGGTCCATCTCGACAACCACGCCGCTGCGGCGCTGGCCGCGGCCCGCCGGATCGCGCGCCGCCTGGTCGAGGAGGTGCCCGAGATCGGCGCCGGCATCGGCGTCTCGACGGGCCAGGCGGTCGCGGGCAACGTCGGGCATCGCTCGCGGTTCGAGTACACCGTGATCGGTGACGCGGTCAACGCTGCCGCCCGGCTCACGGAGCTGGCCAAGGAGGTCGAGGGGCGGGTGCTCGTCTCGGCGGTGAGCGTCTCGGAGGCCGGCCCGGCCGAGGGGGAGCGCTGGCGGGCCCACGGTGCACCGGTGCTGCGTGGCCACGAGCAGACCACCCCGACGGCCCAGCTGGCCTGACCCCTCGCCGCCGGGGGAGCCGGCTCGGCGACGGTCAGGCGAAGGGGGCGACGGCGGCCATGGCCTCGTCGAGCAGCGTCGCCAGCGATGTGCCCGGATGCTCCGCCCAGGCGGCCTGCGCGGAGCGCCCCAGACGCTGGCCCTCGGGGCGACGGTCGTGGCGGCTGGCTTCCTGATGCGCATCGTCGTGCACGACTCGCTGTGGCAGGTCGTCGTCGGAGCGACCGTCATCGGGATGGGGACCGGCATCGGCTACGCCGCCATGCCCGCACTGATCAACGCCCACACCCCGCCGAGCGAGATCGGCGCCGCCAACGGCCTCAACACGCTGTTCCGCAGCCTGGGCAGCTCGCTGGCCAGCGCGATCGGCGGCAGCATCCTGGCCGCGTCGACCGTCATCGTCGGCGACTTCGCGGTGCCGTCGCTCGGCGCCTACCAGCAGATCTTCGCGGTCTGCGGTGGAGCCGCGCTCCTGGCGGCGGCGCTGGTGAAACTCATTCCGCACCAGCCCTCGGGCCACGCGGCCTGAGACCCGGGCCGGCCGTGGCCGACCGAGCCCCTCACCCGACCCGGGCGAGGGGCTCGGTCGTCTGTCGCCTCAGGGCGCGAAAGGTCCGGACAGGACGGCCCACTGCAGGAGCATGATCGTCTTGGCGTCGACGATCGTCGAGCCGATGCCGGCCAGGGCCGCCTCGACACCGATCTCGACCAGCTCGATGTCCTCGCCCTCCTCCTCGACGCCGTGTCGCGTGCCGTGGAGGTCGTCGCGACGATAGGGCGCCGCGTAGAAGTGGATCTTCTCGGTCACCGAACCGGGGCTCATGTAGACGTCGAAGACGTGCTGAACGTCGCCCACGGCGACGCCGGTCTCCTCCACGGCCTCACGCCGGATCGCCGTCTCCGGATCGTCTTCGTCGAGCAGGCCGGCCGGGGTCTCGAGCAGCATCCCGTCCGCATGGCCGTTGACGTAGACGGGGTAGCGGAACTGGCGCGTCAACAGGATCGTGCGCCGCTCGACGTCGTGCAGCAGGATCGTCGCACCGTTGCCGCGGTCGTACGTCTCGCGCCGCTCCGTGCGCCAGGTGCCGTCGGACGTCCGGATGTCGAGCGTCGTCCTGCGGAGCACGTACCAGTCGTTGGCGAGGAGCTCGACCTCCTTCACGACGACGTCGGGATTGCGGTCGAGGTCGAGCCCGGTCAGGTGCAGCCCCGCTCGGCCGCGGTGGTCGGGCTGGTCGATTCCGGCGGTCATGCCAGCACCCTAGGGCCCGCGGGAGGCGGCCGTCCCGTTGTGCGGGGTCTGGTGGTGCCGTACCCGCTCGCCTACGATCGGGAGGGTGTGGGCGGCAACCCCCCCGACGTCGTGGCCGGCCGGCATGAGCGCCCCTCTGCTGGTCGTGGTGGACGACGGCCCCGACCTGCTGCGCGACGTCGAGCGCGAGCTGTGCAACCGGTACGAGCCCGACTACCGCGTCTGCTGCTTGCTGTCGGCGGCCGAGGGCCTGGCGACCCTGAAGGATCTCCAGGCGGCCGGCGAGCAGGTCGCGCTGGTGCTGGCGGGTGAGACCCTCGCCGGCGAGTCGGGCACGGCGCTGCTGGCGGAGGTGCCGCGGACGTTCCCGCACGCCCAGCGGGCGCTGCTCGTCGAGTGGGGCCATCTCGCCGAGGCGAAGACCGGCGACGCGATCTTCGAGGCCATCTCGCACGGACGCATGGATCACTTCGTCCTGCGACCGTCGCGACCGCCGGACGAGCAGTTCCATCAGGCCATCTCCAGCTTCCTGCTGGCCTGGGCCGAGGCCCGCCAGCACGCGCCGCACTCCGTCAACGTCATCGGGCAGACGTGGTCCGGGCGGGCGTACGAGCTGCGCGAGGTGCTGGAGCGGTGCGCCCTCCCGCACAGCTTCCACCTGGCCGAGTCCCCCGAGGCCCGCGCGCTGCTGACCGGTGTCGGGGCGAGGAGATTCCCGCTGCTCGTGATGCCCAACGGGGAGATCCTGGAGGACCCCAGTGACTCCGACATCGCCCAAGCGGCCGGCACGACGATCGACCCGAGCGGCGACTCGTACGACCTGGTCATCGTCGGCGGCGGGCCCGCAGGCCTGTCGGCGGGCGTCTACGGCGCCTCGGAGGGCCTGCGGACGATCGTGATCGACTCCGGTGGCGTTGGCGGACAGGCCACGTCGAGCTCGTCGATCCGCAACTACCTCGGCTTCCCGCGCGGGGTCAGCGGCGGCGAGCTGGCGCGACGGGCCTATCAGCAGGCATGGGTCTTCGGCGCACGGTTCGCGTTCATGCAGCGGGTCACGGACCTGGAGCGCGGAGACGAGGGAACCGTGGTGCGGCTGAACAGCGGTGGCATCGTGAACGGTCGGGCGGTGGTCCTCGCGATGGGCGCGAACTACCGGCGGATCGGCGTCCGGGCGCTGGAGGACCTGCACGGCGCAGGGGTCTACTACGGTGCCGCGGCCTCGGAGGCGCCGACGATCGCCGACGAGGACATCTACGTGGTGGGTGGTGCGAACTCCGCCGGTCAGGCCGTCCTGCACCTGGCCCACTTCGCCCGCCGCGTCACGCTCGTCGTCAGGGCGCAGACGCTCGCCGCGGGCATGTCGCACTATCTCGTCCGTCAGATCGAGTCCACGCCGAACATCGAGGTCCGCACCTCGACCGAGGTCGTGGACGGAGGGGGAGAGGGCTGGCTCGACCACCTGGTGCTGCGCGACCGTGTCGGCGGCGCGCATGAGACGGTCAGCGCCGACGCCCTCTTCCTGATGATCGGGGCGCGGCCGTACACCGACTGGCTGCCGCCGACCGTCGAGCGGGACGCGGGCGGCTTCGTCATGACGGGATCGGACCTGAGCCCGGAGGCAGCGCAGGCGCTCGGGCGTCCGCCGCTGCCGATGGAGACGAGCCTGCCGGGAGTCCTTGCGGTCGGCGACGTGCGGCACGGCTCGGTGAAACGGGTGGCGTCGGCCGTGGGGGAGGGGTCGATCGCGATCCAGTTCGTGCACCGCTTGCTGGCGGCCGCGGGCGGCACGCCTGCACGTCCCTGAGGTGCGGGCGATCCGTGCAGGGGGCGGGTGAGCGGGTCCGGTACCTCGCCGGAGCGGATATGGTGCTGGCATGCGAGCCACGGTGCGTCTCAACGCGAAGGTCTCCGGCCCGGCCGGCGCTCCGGCGATCGTGTTCGCGCACGGATTCGGCTGCGACCAGAACATGTGGCGGTTCGTCGCCCCCGCCTTCGAGCAGGACTTCCAGGTGGTGCTGTTCGACCACGTCGGCGCCGGCGGGAGCGACGTGGCCTCCTACGACCCGCAGCGGTACTCCTCGCTCGAGGGCTACGCCGACGACGTCGTCGACCTGATCGAGGACCTCGGGGTGGGACCCGTGATCTTCGTCGGCCACTCCGTGTCGTCCATGATCGGCGTG